>JAGXLR010000039.1 GCA_018334555.1 Desulfobacterales bacterium | reverse complement strand
CGAAAGCATCTAAAATAATATTAAATATTGTCGAGTCCCTTGGAAGTAACCCCCCGGGCCGCGCCCGGGACCGAGTTTAAAAGCAACTTTTGTTACGAGGTCAAGGCACTAAGGCACTGAGGCACTAAGGCACTGAGGCACTGAGGCGATTCATCCAATTTCGTCATTTCGAGCGGCAGCGAGAAATCTTTAACAAACAAGATTCCTCGTCACTTTCGTTCCTCGGAATGACAGAGAGCTAAACTTCTGGAATATTAATATATATTTTCAAGCTACTTAGAACTCCGATAGCCGATTCGGATGATTTTACGGCTGATTGCGAATGCAGAGAGATTCCAAGATACTTATAGGCCTTACGATAGTCCTTTGCCTGGGGGTGGGTGGCTTTGCCGTTTATAAAGGGCTGACCGCCCATGATTTTCTGGCCCCCAGGATTGAGAGGGAACTGGAAAATCGTTTGCAGGCGAGGGTTGAGGCCCAGGGGGTGGAATTCGGGCTGCTCTTCGGCGCTCGAATTGCCCAGTTAAGACTGACCCCGACGCCTATAGGGGCACAGGCCCCGGAAAAAGCGCCTCTCGTGTTGACCGATATCTTGATTCGGCATGAGCTCCTTCCCCTGCTGTTCGGGCAATATCGGCCGGCAAAAGTTGTTATCGGGGATCTAAGGGCCGGGCTCGGCCTTGAAGTGATCCAATGGCTGTCCGATATCCGTAAAAACTTCAAAAAATCGGATGTGCAACCGGGCATTCAGGTGACAGACGCTACGATGGAAATTGATCTACCGGCGCTGGACAGGCCGGTTCAAGTAAAAGATTTTCATTTTGCCCTATGGCCAGAGACCGATGGCAAACAAGTGCACGGCACTTCAAATTTTGATTTCGGGGGCAATGCGGTCCAACTTGAGTTTAAGGCAATCCCTGAGCAGGCACAGGTGGAAACCCAATTTTCGATTCAGAAATTCGATCTCTCAGCCTTGCCGGTGATCGGTAAGGGAAAAACGGCCTTCGATCCGGCCGAGTTAGAAATGGCAGGCGAGATCTCCGGAACGCTTTTTGTCCAAACGCCAACCGGGAAAAACGGCCGGCCGAATATCAACGGGGAATTAACGATCTCCGGGCTCTCCGCCAACTATCCAAAGCTCCCATTCAGCCTCGAAGACGGCTTTGCCAAATTGAGCTTTACTGAAAACGCCGTGGCTATTCGGGATGGGGCGTTCAATTGTGCGAGGGGAGGGATCGAGATCCCGGCGGCGTGCCTGCGCTTTGATGACTATTGCCTGGAATGCGCCTGGATTCGGGTGAACGTAAGCCGTCTTGAAGTGCCATTAATTGCGGATAAACAAACTTTGGCGTTTTTGCCCGTCAAATTTCGGCCGGAATTTGACGTTGGCACCGCCACCGGCAGCGTCCATCTCCAGTGGACGCCATCCGGGGGGTTAAAGTACGGCGGTGACATGATGATAGATGACGTCGCCGGCAGCCTGCCGAAGCTAGATACCGAGTTTTCGGAGCTGGATGCCAGCATCAGCTTTTCCGAGTCCCCCCGGCTGGTCATTCGGCAGGCCCGCGCCCGGGTACTCGGGGGAAGGGCGGAAGCCGTCGGCACCTGTGAGTTCGAGAAGGGAAAAATCAGAAATCCGGCTGTGGAATTCTGGCTCAATGATGTGACCGAAACCGATAAGCTGGTCAATCTTTTGCCCGTGGTTGTCCGTGATTTTATCAAAAAGGCAGGATTTACGAAACCTGAAGTAGACGGGTGCATAGCGTTGCAGCCCGAGCATATGCAGATTGATCTCTCAATCAACGGGGATGCGGCAAATCTGCCCGATTTGCCGATACAAGTGGATGAACCCCATCTGGAGGTCAAATGGAAATCCGATATTCGGCAGGTACGCTTCGAAAACGTCCGGGCAAAAATAGATGGCAGCCCCCTGGAAGGCTCAGGGACATTAAACTTCGGGCAAAATATGCGCTTGGATGCTTCGCTCTTGGGGCGTCGTCTGCCCTTGAACAGCCGCCTATTGAAATGGTGTGGGCTTCAATTGGGTGACTGGCGGGTGGGAGGCACCTATGATCTTGATCTGCGGGCGGATAAATGGTGGCCGGCCGGGACAAAAGCCGCAGAATTTTTGCGTCATATGCGGGTTCAGGTGAATCTCCAGGACGCCGTCATATCGCACCCGGAAACCGGAAAGCTTGCGGAGAGTATAAACGGCCATATCAGCTTGGACAGTGAGGGCCTTCATCTGTCAAACATGACCGGCGATCTTTGCGGTTTCGGTTTTCGGGGAAGCGGCAGGCTGCCATTCGCCAAAGATCCACGGCCCCTGTATTTTCAGATCGAATCTGAAAATATGACGCTTGGCCCGAAACTTTATGACCGGCTGCCATTTGATATAGGCCTTGAGGCGATCGGATTAAATGGCCAATGTGAGTTAAAAGCCGAACTCCAGGGCCTTGGGAAAGGGCCGCTTTCCGGAAACATAACGACGATTCTGCATCATGTGGGAATAACCCCCGGACAAACGGAAATCAGCGGCAGCGGTACCGCCCGATTCCGTATTACCGCCGAAAACGGGTGGGATCCCACAGTAGAAGGGACAATCAACCTGGATGATGTGGCTTACGGCGATCTCGACGGGGAGCGATTGACCGCTGATTTCGTATACAATAGCCAACAGCTCGACATACCGGAGATAAACATCAATGCATACGGCGGTAAAATCAGGCTCGCTGAAACAGAGATGGATACCGGCAGCGGTACCTGGGAAACAAAGGCGCATGTGGCGCATTTGGAGCTCGAGAGCCTGATGGGGGCCTACGGGGTCGAGGGCCGTGATACCCCATCCGGTGTCATGCGCGGCGATATCCGGTTGGCGGGCCGGCACATGGATCCAAAGACGTTCTCCGGGGAAGGAACCATTAAAATCAGTCGGGGCCGTTTATACAGTTTTCCCCTGCTGGTATCGGTTTTCAATGTCCTGGATCTGAAGATGCCCCGGTGGAGCCCTGTGACGGATGCCTATGGGGATTTCACTATTGATAAGGGGCGCTTGATGTTTAAAGATTTGCTTTTCGCCGGAGGATCCGTGCCGGTGCATATGGAAGGTAGTGTTTCTCTTGGGGCCGAGGGCGACTTGAAACAAAAACCGATCAATTTTATTGTGACCGTGGCCAAGCAGGAGGGCATACTGGATCAGATACCATTGGTTAACTGGGCAAAGCGCTACACTGTGGATTATCTGCGTCAGCTCGTTCTCCAGGCCCGTGTTAAGGGGACATTTGATGATTATGAGATTAAAACCCTGTCCAGCCCGGTAATGGGCCCCATAAGAAAGATGTTTTATCTGCTCGAAAAGATTACCCCGGCAACGCCGGGCAAGGGGTGATGGTTTTCTGCGATGAAGGCATCCGCCAAATCCTACCATCGGTTTACCAGCGATGATCGATTAAATCCGTTCGTTGAGGATCTATGATTGACAGTCTCGTAAAAAGTCTATTTTGGGATGGCAAAGTAAAAAGTTCAAGATCAAGGCGCGCAAAATCCCGAGGAATGCAGCGTACTTAGCTGTACGTGAAATTCCGAGGGATGCAGCGCAACACAGATATTGGAGTTTTTACGAAGCCATCATGATTGAAAAGATAAAGGCATTAAAGGGCCAAGGCAAGCCGGTGATCGGCTGTTTTCCATTGTATCCGCCGCTCGAGCTCTTTCACAGCCTGGGGCTGAACCCCGTGGTGCTCTGGCGTTTGAAGGGCGAGGGGGGCCAAACCGGCGAGAGCGACAGGCATCTTCAGAATTATACCTGTTCAGTGGCGCGGCATATGACCGAGTTTTTGCTTTCTGAGGAGAGCGGCGCCTTTTTAGACGGTATATTCATGTACAATGCCTGTGATACCCTGCGCAATATGCCGGAAATTATCGAGGGCGGCCTGGAAACGGCCGGTCGCTCCGTGCCGTTTTTTAACATCCATATCCCCATGGTCCCCCCGGCGCAGACCGATGGGGATGAATATTTAAAAAACGAAGTCAACCGGTTGATTGAGGAGCTCGAGGCGTGTTTCGATCGAAAATTTGATTCTGTTGCGTTTCAAAACAGCGTGGCACAGTTCAAAAGGCTGCGAATGCTTTACCTCCAGGCGGAGGCGGCGGTTGCCAACGGAGGGATAGGCTTCCGGGAGTTTGCCGGCGTCTTCCGGAAAGCAGCGGGGATGCCGGTTGAACAGCAGCAGGGCATTCTGGAACCTCTTTTATCTCAATATGCGGAAAATTCAAAAAATCAGGATAAGGCGGGCATTATTTTGAGCGGTATTTTGCCTCCCCCTGATGCAATGGTAGAAGCTATGGAATCATCGGGCTTGCGGATTGTCGGAAATGACATCGCCGCGCTGCACCGCTCTTATGCGGATATGCCGCAGCCGGGCGCTGAACCGGCTGCCTATTACCGGGATTTTTACTTTAACCACTATCCCTGCCCCACGCTGCTTTACAGCGGCGATCGCCGGGTTCAGGCGCTGCTCGAGAGGTGTCAGCAAACCGGGGCCAAAGGGGTCGTATTTATAGGGGAGAAATTTTGCGAGTATGAATATTTCGAGTTCCCCTACCTGGAAAAGAAACTGGGGGGGCAAGGTGTGCAAACGCTTTTGCTGGAGCTGGCGGTCGATGATGAGGATCATAGCGCCGCCCACGGCGCCCGGATTGAGGCATTTGCAGAGATGCTTTCGACTTCATAGAAAATCCCATATCCAATCCACCGGAGGCGATATGTCAGAGGCCAATAAAACCGATGCCGGCAGACATTTGAGCAAAATTATGCAAAATGCCTATATGGATCTCCATACACGCGCGAAAGAGGGCGCATTTGTGGTGTGGATAGCCATTAATGTGCCGGCCGAGTTGTTCTACGGATTCGAAAATTTGGTCTATGCGGTTCCGGAGAGCCATGCGGCCATGAATGCCGGTAAGGGAGTCGGTGCCGTTCAATGTGAAAAAGCCGAGCGAATCGGCTATTCCATGGATCTTTGCTCCTATGCGCGGATAGATATCGGTTGTGCGGCGGACGGCGGAAGGGATTCGCCGAGCTTCGGACTGCCGAAGCCGAATCTGCTGGTATCCAATAACAACAACTGCTCCCTGCTGGTCAAGTGGTTCGACGTCCATCATCGCGAGATGGGCGTGCCCCATTTCATTATCGATGTCCCTTTCTGCTATGGGCCGCAAAAAGAAAAGGACAGGAACTACATCATCCGGCAGTTCTATGATTTGATCCAAACCATTGAAGATCTGTCCGGGCAGCGGTTCGATTGGGATAAAGCCAGGCAGGCCTTGGATTATACCAACCGCGGCATTGTCCACTGGAAGCGGTTCTTAAGCCATGCCAGGCATCGGCCATCCGGAATCACCGCCTTTGATTCTTTCGTGCAAATGGCCCCGTTTCTGATTATGCGAGGGACCCCGGAATTCGAAGCCCATTATAAGCTGTTGGCAGACGAAACCGAACAGCGGGTCAAGGCCGGTGATTTTCCGGTCCCGGATGAGCGATACCGGCTTTTCTGGGACAATATTGCGCCCTGGCATCAACTCCGGGATATGTCCTCGAACCTGGCGGATTCCGGGGCAAACATAATCGGCGCCACATATACATCCTGCATCGGAACGGTGGAGGGCAGCTTTGATATGTATCCCTATGACGGGCGCGATCCCATGCGCTATCTTGCCCGGACCCAGAACTGCTATATCTGTCCTCACGGCATGGGGCTCCGGAGGCGGGCCATGCGGCAGGCGGTTGAAACATTGGGGATCGACGGCATTGTGTTCGCCAGCAACAGGAGCTGCAAACCCTATTCGGTGACCCAGATGGACCAGCAGAAGTTTATGTCGGAGCACCTGGGCATTCCTTCAGTAATGGTCGATGTGGATCACGCGGATGTTCGGAAATACAGCAAGGAAAGCACTTTTACGCGTTTGGAGGCATTGCTGGAGATGATTGATGCCAAAAGGGCCGCCTAGGCGGGTTGTTGAATACGTTCTGTTTTTTTAACCCATCATTAATTGAGGTGTTATCATGAAAACAAAAACTTTTTTTGTGCTTTTAGTGGCCGGTCTGTTTGTTTTTCCATTCTCCGGCAATGTTTATGGCGAATCATCCGAATCATCCGGAATAGCGCAGCTCGTAGGGCTTCTCACCGACCAGTTGGATGTGACGGAAAAGCAGGCGAAGGCAGGGTCCGGATCTCTTTTTAAAATGGCAAAAGACACGCTGTCCGAAGAGGATTTTGGAAAGATTGCAGAAGGCCTGCCGGGTATAGACGAGTTGATTCAATCGGCACCGGAAGCCCCTGAGTCCAAAGGGGTCAAAGGGGGCCTCTCAGAAAAAATAGGAGGGGTTACAAAGGAACTGGGCCAGATGAAAGAGACCGCAGAAAATGTCGACCGATTGGCCAAGGTGAAGGATCAGTTCGATAAACTGGGAATGGAGGGGGATATGGTATCCAAATTTATCCCGGTCCTCTTGGACTATGTCGAGAAAGAGGGCGGCGAATCGGTCATGAACCTCCTTAAAGAGGCATGGCTATAGTTTTAAGGATCATCAAATAATGACAATCTCGTAAAAAGTTCAAGATCAAGGTGCGAGAATCCCGAGGAATGCAGCGAACTTAGCTGTACGTGAAAATCCGAGGGACGGAAGCGCAACACAGATATTGGACTTCTAAGTAACTTGAAAATATATATTATTATTATTCCAGAAGGTTAGCTCTCTATCATTCCGAGGAGCGAAAGCGACGAGGAATCTTGATTGTTCAAGATTTCTCGCTGCCGCTCGAAATGACAATGCGGATGTTTTTTAGAGTTACTTTCTGTAAAAATACCGCACCGGCGGAATAAATCGCTTTTTACGAAGCCATCAAATAATAATTTCCTTGCCTACCTTAAGATCCACATATCGATCGCCAAAAGCCTTTCGAAACTGATCGATGCTCCAATCCGAGCTGTCATGGGCAGACAGGGAAACGATTTGGGGCGAGACGCGCTCTATGGCGGTAATGGCGTTTTTGACGTCTTTTTCAGAGAGCCCGCGCCACGGTGGCTGGTCGGAGCCCACGATATGCTGGATATTTATCGGACCGAGGCTGATGCGTCCGCCATTGACCGGATAGTGAAGCCCCCCGATGATGGCATAGATCGGCTCATCGAAAATGGCCTGGGCCCGTTCAATGATGCGTTCAATGGTTTGATGGCCGCAGCCGATGATGATCACGATGCCTTTGCCCTCAACGTTGACGGCAAGCGCGTGCTCGGAGGTATAACCCATTAAAAACAGGAAGCGGGGGATGGGACCGATGCTGGCGATTCCTTCTTTCAAGACGGTGGGGCCGTTGATCGTATGGGCAACGGGTTTGGGATTATGCTTTGACGGGTTCAGAGAAACGGGTGTATAGGCCGGAATCTCGGGGACATCAACAGGCGCCCGTGAAAAGCTGAAAGTCTTTTGCTTCTGGTCCTCCATGCCGCCCACGTGATCCAGATGGGCGTGGCTGATAAAGATCATGTCCAGATCCTGAGGGGTTACCCCGAGTTCTTTCATATTATGAAGAAGCGGCGAGGGATGCGTCTTTTTTGCATTGAACCCGACATCCAGAAGGATTTTGGTATTATCGGCCGAGACCAGGTAGGAAACGCCCGCCTCCGTCTCAAGGTTTTCCCTGTCGGCATAAAAATCAATCATGGGCAGGATGGACAGGCTTTTGACGCTGCCAAAGGGTGACAGCTTTTGGATTTCGGCTGAAGCGATTTCCCGGTCGACCCGCTCTCTTCCCGATTTGAGCTGAAGGACTTTAATGCTGATAAATGCCGCAAATAAAAGGATGATGGCAAGTAGTAGGTAGAAAAGGATCATCATGATATTATCCCTCTTAGATGGACCGGCAAGTGCGCATGCCGGAGCGGGGCGCTTACGGAAAGCGCCCCGACAGGTTCTATTGGCTAAGAATTAATGCTCACAGGCATTCTCACCGGTTCTTAATGTGTTTGAAAGGTATTGGGACACGATTTCTTCGGGCGGCAGGGACGCCGCGCCCGTCATTACCTTGATGCCATTCTGCATAAACAGATGCAGCGCGCGTCCGCCCATTCCTCCGGTTATTATCACACTGACCCCTAAATCGCTCAGCCATTTCGGCAGAATACCGGGTTCGTGCGGCGGCGGTTCATGGCATTGTTTGTTTTTGACTTCCGAATCATCGACTTCGAAGATGGCAAACTCCTTGGAGTGCCCAAAATGCATGGCCAATTTGCCCTCGGCAAGGGGTATGGCAATTTTCATGTGCTTCATTCGCCTCCTGTTATCTAGTGTCCATCCATAAATGGCTAATTTATGGACGGACATTATCTAAATCCAATGCCCATCGACATTGGGGTTTTTGGCGTACTCGCCCAGTTCGCCGTTTTTAAACTGATTGATCATATCTTTGACGCTTCCACTGGCATTTGTTAGAACTCTAACCCCTGCTGACTCGAGTACTTTAAACGCCTTGGGGCCGCAATTTCCGGTTAACACCACATCGACCCCGTTTTCAACGATAACTTTTCCGGCTTGAACGCCGGCACCTTGTGGCAAACCCATATTCTGGGTGTTTTCTATCGCCTCAAATGCCATGGTATCCGGATCGACGATTATGAAATAGGCCGCCCGGCCAAAACGCGGGTCAACCGGGGCATTTAAGTCCTTACCGCTTGAAGTGACAGCTACTCTCATTGGGTCTTCTTAAACCTCCTTCGATAAATTTCGTCATTTACTGAAAAACGGTATTGGAAACCGTCTCCCATATGGATTTTACCGCCTGGGCGGCTTCGCCGTCCGAGTATTCCACCAGCGTCTTTTGCTCCACCATCGCCTTGGTCATATCCCGGTCGTAGGGAATGCTGCCGGCATAGACGATATTGTGGGTCTGTGCATACTGCCGCATCTTTTCGGCGACGCCGGGGTTTAAATCATACTTATTGATGCAAAGCATGCTCGGCACATTGAGAAACTCGGCCAGCTGATGCACGCGTTCCATATCATGCGTGCCCGAGAGGGTCGGCTCAGTAACAATCAACAGGCCGTTTGAGTTGGCCACCGAGGCTATGACCGGACACCCGATGCCGGGCGGACCGTCGACAATGATTTTCTCAAGTTTTTCATCTTCGGCCATTTCTTTGGCCCTCTGGCGCAGCAGAGTGACCAAAAGCCCCGAATTCTCTTCAGCAATGCCCAGCTTGGCGTGAATCATCGTGCCATGACGGGTGTCTGATATATACCATTTGCCGCAAGTCCGCTGGGGAAACTCAATGGCATCCGCCGGACAGAAGTGAACGCATACGCCGCAGCCTTCACAGTCAATCTTATCAACGACGTAGTCTTCGCTGATGGCTCCGAACTGGCAGCGTTCACGGCATTCGCCGCATTCCGTACAGAGATCCTTGTTGATAACGGCGTAATGGCCGCCTTTAAACTCTTCTTCATGCCGTATCGTCGGGGTCAGGATTAAATCCATATCCGCGGCGTCGACATCGGCGTCCACCGTCACCTTACTTTGGGCAAGCGCGGCAAAAGAAGCCGTCAGACTCGTTTTTCCGGTTCCGCCTTTTCCACTGATAACTATTAGCTCTTTCATATAACAAACTTCTCTTCTGTTTTAAAGTGAATATTAAATGCTCCGGATCACCCAATTCGTTCAAGCACGTTTTGATAAAGCGCCCGGAATTTTTCCCTCATCTCGGGCAGCGCCTCCACCATCAGGATGCCGTTGGAGTAGGCCTCGGCAATATCGCGTTTATCCGGAATCTCCATCATGATCGGAATGTTCTCATCTTTTGCATATTGAACGGTCCGATCATCGCCCACATCTGAGCGGTTGATGACGATCCCGAAGGGTATTTCCATTAAGCGGGCCGTTTCCACTGCCAGTTTAAGGTCATTTAGGCCGAAAGGGGTCGGCTCGGTAACCAACAGCAGGAAATCGGCGTCTTTGATAGCCGCAATGACCGGGCAGGATGTCCCGGGTGGGGCGTCGACGATGTTGAGCGCATCATCCTGGACATGTTCTTTTACCTCTTCAATCAACGGCGGCGACATGGCCTCTCCGACCCGCATCTGGCCGTGAAAGAATTCAATATGTCCGGATTTTCCCCTTTCAAGCATGCCCAGCTCCCGAGTGGATTCGCTGATGGCGCCGGTCGGGCAGGCCATCATGCAGCCTTTGCAGCCGTGACACAACTCCGGAAATGTCATGACATACTCGCCCATCACGGCAATGGCCGAAAACTGGCAAATTTGGCCGCATACACCGCACAGGTCGCATTTGGCCTGATCCACTTCAGGGACCGGCAGGGTCACCGTCTCGCTTTTCATGTCGGTCGGCTTCAGGAATATATGGGCGTTCGGTTCTTCTACGTCGCAGTCGAGGTACCGGACGTTACCATCTACGGATGCGGCGAGATTGGTCGCAATCGTTGTTTTCCCGGTGCCGCCTTTTCCGCTGGCAACAGCGATCACCATAAGTTTTCTCCTTTTATTTGTATTGCGAAAGGGTTGAGATTGTGAGCATATGCTCAATATTTATAAAATTTAAAAATAAGATCTGATTTGGGGATGTCAAGGACCAAAATGGAAGTAATTTTTTGAGGCTTGCCTTAGGGGAAAAAAAGTGATGAACGATGGGGTCAGGATAGGTAATCGTTCCATTCCATCGGCAATTTCGTTTTTTTTTGGGTGTTGCACGCCTTGCAGGAGGGCACCACATTGCTTTTTGTGGATTTCCCGCCCCGGGAGAGCGGCACGATATGGTCCATGGTCAAATCCTTGGCGGCGAATTTACGGCCGCAGTAGTAACAGATACCTTTAGCGCATTGCCGTTTCCACCACTGGGTTTGGCGAAGCTGCCGGGCCTTGTTTTTTTCCCGGCGGATATGCTCGTCCTCGTCTAAATGGTCGAATTTATTCATAGCACGCAATCATTTGGCGATTCGGACGCGACAGGCCCTTCCGATCGATCCAGTTTAATATCCCATGGTTTAACTCCTGATAAAAGCGCTCACTGCCGCCGAGTCCTTTCCTGCCGAAAAAATAGTTGATCTCCAGAAAAAGGGGCTGCGCTTCGGGGGGCTGCTCCGGAAACAACAGGTCCAATCCGGCCAGATCGATGCCGGTTTGACTGCAGAACGTCCCGACCATTTTAATGCCTTTTTGCTGGAATCGGGGATCACTGTCCGGATCAATCCTTGCCCCTTTTGCCACACCGGCTAGGATGCTATCGGGTCTCATCTGGATTTTCCAATAGGCTATCATTTTTTGATCGATAATAACAACCCGGAGAATGCGGTTTTTCGAGGGGATATAGGATTGCAGGAGAAATCCCCGCTGTCCGGTCCTTTCAAATTTTTTGGCGGTTTCAAGGGCGCCTGCCAGAGCCTGGCGGCTGTGAATAAAAATGATGTTGTCGCCCTCCCCGCCCCAATCAAACTTAAAAACGCATGGGTAGGAAAATCCCGGCGGCAGGCAAAATTTTTCCCCTTGCCCGGGATATTCACCGAGATTTTTGAACAAAAGGGTTTCGGGGTGGGGCGCCCCGGTTTTTCGGAAAAGCCGGATTTGGCCGGATTTTTCAGGGTAGTGGAATCTGGCGTCATAGTTGGGAAATACATGCGGACAGTCTTGCCTGGCCATTTTATACAGACATCGGGGCGTCCCCTGGGGCAGGATAACGGCGTCTGCCCGGGAAATGGCCCTGCGATCCGAGTGGTCCGGCTCTCTTCCGGCGCATAGCCGGTTTTCATCGCCTACAAAGCAGGGATGATAGGAAAGGATCATCAGTACCCCAGCCTGCGTATGGCCCGTGCATCGCGGCTCCAGTTTTTTTCCACCCGTATGAAGAGGTTCAGATAAACCGGCACCCCCATCAAGCGTTTCATCTCGAGCCGGGCAGCCTTGCCGATTTCCCGGAGCTTACTGCCGTTTTTCCCGATAATGATCTTTTTCTGGGAGTCCCGTTCCACATGGATCTTGGCGTTTACCCGGACCCGGTTGGCTTCCTCGTCCTCTTCGATAAGATCTATGGAAACCGCCGTGGAAAACGGGACTTCCTCTTCAGTCAGACGGAACACCTTTTCCCGGATGATTTCTGTAAGGATGAATTCTTCCGGAATATCGGTCACCATATCCAGGGGGTAATAGGGCGGCCCCTCGGGAAGCAGGGCTTTAATGGCCTCAGCCGTTTCATCCATCTGGGTGCCCATTTTGGCCGAAACCGGATAAATGGATGCAAATGGATAGGCGCAACGCCATTTATCGATCATCGGCAGCAGATCCGGCTTTTTGACGCGATCGATTTTGTTGAGCGCCAGCAGCACCGGCGGCTTCCGTTTTTTTTCGAGCCGCTCGAGTATGATGTTTTCTGATCTTGGGGCCGGTTTTGCCGCATCCACCATCAAAAGAATCAGATCCACGTCATTAATGGCGGAAAAGGCCACATCTACCATTTTCTGGTTGAATGTTTTTTTTGTCAGATGAATCCCCGGGGTATCCAGAAAAATCAACTGGGCGTCCTTATGATGGGAAATCCCGGCGATCCGGTTTCTCGTGGTCTGCGGTTTCTCCGAGGTGATGGAAATTTTTTGGCCGATGATGGCGTTTAAAAACGTGGACTTGCCTACGTTGGGCGGGCCGGCAATGGCGATAAAGCCGGATTTAAACCCCTGATATGGCGATGTCGAGTCAGTCATCTGAAGTTTTTATGAGATTGTCAATATTGATGGCTTTGTAAAAAGCGGTCTATTCCGCTTTTTCCTTTCTTTATGGGTCCATATCCGGCGGCATGGATGCCTCTGCCAGCAGATGATCAATGGCCGTCCACACATCGTTTATTCCCATTCGGGTTTTGGCGGAAAAGCAGATCAAATCCTCGCTTGCCATGCCCATTTTTCCGGCGATGGCCTTCAACTGGTTGATCCTTTTATTCTTGCTCAGTTTGTCCGCTTTGGTCAACACAAGGATGACAGGAATGGCATATGCCAACAGCCAGTTGATAAAATCGGTCTCCTCATTTTCGGGGGGGCGCCGGATGTCTAAAATCAGCACAACGCCTTTTAATGTCCGCCGGGTGGAGAGAAACTTTTCCACCATAGGCCCCCAGTTGTTTTTGATCCGGGCGGGGACCCTGGCATAGCCATATCCCGGCAGGTCCACAAATACGGTATCCCTGTTGACGTCGAAAAAATTGAGCAGTTGGGTCCGCCCAGGCGTGGCGCCGGTCTTGACCAGGTTTTTTCGGTTGAGCAGCGTATTGATCAGGGAGGATTTCCCCACGTTTGAACGGCCGGCGAAGGCAATCTCAGGGGGACCTTCCGGCGGATATTGATCCGGCTTGGCTGCGCTTTTAATGAATTCTGCCGATTTAACATGCATTTATATGATTTTGTTCAAAGGGTACTCAATAATCCCTTCCGCCCCTTTTTTCAATAACTCCGGGATAAGATCGCGCACTTTCTCCGAGCTGACCACTGTTTCCACGGAAAACCAGTCAGTGGCATAGAGCGATGCGATTGTCGGGGCATTCAGGCTCGGCAGCAGGGATACGATATTTTCAAGCTGGGATTCCGGGACGTTCATTTTAAGTCCCACCAGCTTTTCGGCTATCAACGCCCCTTTTAATAGCATGACGATCTGTTCGATTTTGTCCCGCTTTTTGGGATCCCGCCAGGCTTCATGGCTGGCTATGAATTGGGTGTTGGTTTGCATCATCTCATGGATCACCCTTAATCCATGCGCCCTAATCGTACTCTCCGTCTCCGTAATCTCGACTATGGCATCCGCCAGCCCGGAGACGACCTTGGCTTCTGTAGCGCCCCAGGAGAATTCAACCCGGACATCAATCCCCTTTTCCGAAAAATAGCGTTTGGTATAATCCAGCAGTTCAGTGGAAACCTTTTTCCCCTGGAGGTCTTCGATGGTCTTTATCGGTGAGTCGTAGGCGACCGCCACCACCCATCTGGCCGGTCGGGCGCTTACCTTTGAATAGACGAGGTCGGAGACGACATGCACATCTGAGCGGTTCTCTGCAATCCAGTCTTTGCCCGTCAGCCCGGCATCCAGAGTGCCGTTTGCTACGTTAATGGACATTTCCTGAGCCCGGCAGAGCGAGCAGGTGATATCCGCGTCATCGATTTCGGGAAAATAACTGCGCCCGCTGACGGTGATTTTCCAACCCGAGCGTTTGAAAAGTTCAAGCGTCGAATTCTGGAGGCTGCCCTTGGGGATGCCGAGTTTTAATATTGAGCTCATTTTTTATACACCTCGTCGGGGTCGAATACGCGGTTTTGCGTCGTTTTGAGGACGCCATCGTCGAGTTTACGGAAAAAACAGCTTTTATAACCTAGATGGCAGGCGGCCCCCCCCAACTGTTCCACCTTCAGCAGAACGGTATCGTTGTCGCAGTCGACCCGAATTTCCTTGACCATCTGGACATTGCCTGAGCTCTCCCCTTTGACCCATAGCTTGTCCCGGGATCGGCTGTAATAGGTCGCCTTCCCGGTTTCAAGGGTGTGCTCCCAGGCGGCCTGATTCATAAATGCCAGCATCAGCACTTCACCGGAATCGTAATCTTGGACGATAGCCGGCGCCAGTCCCCCCATTTTGGAAAAATCAAGTGAAACCATATTAATTCCTCTATCAATAATCTGATGATTCAAAAAAATTAATCCAATTATCCTAATGATAATTGTCTATATGTCAATTTTTTTTTGCGTCGGCGCTCTCTTCTCGTGCGGTAGGGAACTCTGGCGGTCAAACAGGCGGACGAGGCGGCGGGCATCTCTTGACAAGCCGGCGGCTGCCTCTTATATTAGCTAAAACAAAACTCAGCCGAAGGGCTAACGATCCCCTGAATTATGTTTAACATACCTAAATTGAGTGATTTTCAAGTTTGCCGCAGATACAAGGAAAATGATGTCGAGCTATAGGCGCCTATGCGAGACATCATTTGACGCAGTAGATGCGGTGAAATTGGAAATCCCGGAGGGTTTCAAATTTTTTGATTTAAAAAATGTTCCAATATCCTAAAAATAAAATAAAAATTAAATCTTCAAAAAATTGAAACGCTCAATTTAGGACATATTAAAATCATAGGCCATCCATATGGGTTGGATGTCGAATCGTTTAGGTAGAAAGGAATAAAAAATGGCGGAAAATGTAATTGATGTTGGCGACAACAATTTTGAAAGCGAGGTGTTGCAATCGGATAAGCCCGTGCTCGTTGACTTCTGGGCACCCTGGTGCGGGCCGTGTAAGGCGATTGGGCCCGTAGTGGAGGAGTTGAGCAAAGATTTTGACGGCCAGGTTAAATTCGCGCGGTGCAACGTGGATGACAACCCGGCGACCCCCAGTAATTATGGCATCCGTGCAATACCGACCCTTATCGTTTTCAAAGAAGGCAAGCAGGTGGATCAGGTCGTGGGGATGGTTGACAAGTCCAAACTGGAAGAAAGCATTAAAAAAGGCTTATAATGAATAAAACCGCTTATGACCTGGTGATTATCGGCGCCGGACCGGCGGGGTTGACTGCGGCCATATATGCGGCACGCGCTAAACTCAATGTTTTAGTCCTTGAAAAGGCGGCCCCCGGCGGACAGATCCTGGTAGCTGACTGGATTGAAAACTATCCGGGCTTTCCGCAGGGGCTAAGCGGAGCCGACCTGATTATGAATATGACGGAGCAGGTCAAAGGGTTCGGTGTCTCCATTGAATCCAACGAAGTCCTGTCCATGGATGTTTCCCAGCCGGTGAAACAGCTGCAGCTAAACGACCGGCAGGTGTCTGCGAAAAGCGTGGTTATTACCACTGGGGCGTCTCCGAAAAAACTCGGCGTTCCGGGTGAGGAAGAATACTATGGAAAAGGTGTTTCGGCATGCGCCACCTGTGACGCCCCGTTTTTTAAAAACAGCGTCGTCGGGGCAGTGGGCGGCGGCAATACGGCGGTGCAGGAGACTTTATTTTTGACCCGTTTTGTGGATAGGGTCTATCTGATCCATCGTCGTGACCAGCTAAGAGCCGATAGGCTCCTTCAGGAACGGGCATTTGAAAACGATAAGATCGAGGTGGTCTGGGATTCGGTATTAAAATCGGTAAACGGATCAGAAGTCGGGGTCTCAGGCATTACCATTGAAAACGTCAAAACCGGTGAGGTCTCTGACCTGGCGGTGGAAGGCTGCTTCATATGGGTGGGGACGATACCCAATACGGGATTTTTAAAAGATAGTCCGATCAAACTTAATGACTGGGGATTTGTCGAGGCCAATAGTCGGATGGAGACATCCGTTCCCGGTATTTTTGCAGCGGGTGATGTCAGGGATACGCCACTCAGGCAGGTTTCTTCAGCAGTGGGCGACGGTGCCATAGCTGCTTCACAGGCGTCTGAATATATTGAAAAGTTCGATCATGAGGGATAGATCGGCGCGGATCATTTCGGGAGTATAAGAATCGGCTGATGAAACGGATAACTATATGCCTGATGGCAGTTGTAATGGCGGCTTATGGATGCTCTTGGTTCGGGCCCAAGGAAGAGGAGAAAACTGCGGCCCAGCTGGCAGAAGCGGCTCGCGAAGAATTTGGGGACAAAGACTACAAAAGCGCCAGGGAAATTTATACAAAACTAATGGATTGGTACCCATTCAGCACATTTGCCAAAGAGGCGGAGTTGAAAATTGCCGATGCCCATTATCGTCTAGAGGAATATGAACAGGCCATAGAGGCCTATGAGAAGTACCAGCGGTTGCATCCCAGTGATGAAAAGATCCCGTATGTGATTTATCGGATCGGACGCTGCCATTTTGACCGTATGAAGAGTTTTGACCGGGACCAGACCTTCACGGAGAAGGCCCTTCAGGTGTTCAGGCGGCTTGAAAAGCGTTTTCCGGACAGTCAATATGCTGAAAAAACGGAAAAACATATCCAGCGATGCTTAAAAACGCTTGCCAAGCATGAATTCTATGTGGGGGAATTCTATTTCAAGCAAAAACACTACCGGGCGGCTTTGAAGCGGTTTTCAAATGTAATCAATAATTATCCATCCGATTTCCTTCTGCTTCGTCATAAGGCGATAAAATATCTCGAGCAATGCCGGGAGCATTTGAACGCCCGTGCCGAAGCCAACGGAGAGGAACCCGGCTTTTTTCAAAAAATCTTTACAAACGATTAATCTTCAGGTAATAAATTCTGTTTTGCTGGAGTGATAGATACGTTTTTTACATTAAAAAATGCCTGTGGAGAACCAATAATGTCTAAAAAATGCGATATATGCGGAAAAAAAGCGTTGATCGGAAACCACGTCAGCCATGCCCATAATGTGAATAAACGGCGGTTTAATCCGAATCTGCAGCGTGTTCGGGCGATCCGAAACGGCCGGGTTGAGAAAATCAATGCCTGCACCCGTTGCATCCGGGCCGGTTTGGTTGAGAAACCCCCCAAATAGTGTCCAGCCATAAATGGCTAATTTGCCCAATTTCTGTGTCAGGCTCAAATTTGACAGTCTCGTAAAAAGTCGATTTTAGGATGGCAAAGTAAAAAGTTCAAGCCCCAGCTAAGATCCGGGGGCGCGCAAAATCCCGAGGGATGGAAGCGCAACACAGATATTGGCGGGACGGATGGCGATTAAAGCCTTCGGATCTCCTGGAGGGTATCCACTTTTTTGAGCTTGGCCATTACGTTGTCCAAATGGGAAAGGTTGGCTACGGTAATCGTGAAATAGCCGGTGACGGTCTTATTGGGGAGGCTCTCCAGCTGGACATCTATGATATTGGCATTCGCCTGACTGATAACGGAAGTGATCTCCGCCAGTAATCCCTGCCGGTCTTTGGCCCGGCATTTCAACTTGACCGGAAACGAGCCGATGGCATCCTGCTTCCATTCAACCTTGATCTCCCGTTCCGGATTCATTTTCATGGCGTTCACACATCCCTTTCGATGGACGGTGACACCTGAGCCATGGGTAATATAGCCGGTGATCGGATCTCCCGGGACCGGTTGACAGCACTGGCCGAACCGGATAAGGATATCGTCCATGCCGTCCACCACCACCCCCTGATCCTCGCGCTTTTTTTTGTCCCGCCGACGGGTGATGAGCCTGTCAATCAGGGTTTCTTCTTTTTTCGGTTTCTGGCCTTCGGTCAGACGTCTGATAATTTGAAGGGGCGTGATTTTGCCATACCCCACATTGGCGATCAGGTCATCCACGCTCTTAAAGTTAAATTCAGACGCAATCGTCTGCATTTCGGTTGAATTTAACTTTTCATGGAAGTTCAGACGATTCTTGCGAAACGCTTTTTCGCACATTTCACGGCCCAGCGTAATGCTTCGGTCCTTTTCCTGGCGTTTGATCCATTGACGGATACGGGAGCGGGCTTTTCCGGTTTTCACATAGTTTAACCAGTCTTTGCTGGGTTGGTGGCCCTTGGTGGTTATAATCTCGACGATATCGCCGGTTTTCAACTCATACTGCAGCGGAACCAGACGGCCGTTGACCTTGGCGCCGGTGCACTGGTGGCCGACTTCGGTATGGATCAGGTAGGCGAAGTCAATAGGGGTGGCCCCCTTGGGAAGATTTTTGACCTCCCCGTCCGGGGTGAACACATAGACTTCCGCCGGGAACAGATCAATCCGGACATTTTCGAGGAATTCCTCCGGATCGCCGTAATTATCCCTATGATTTTCCACGAGGTTTTGGAGCCATTCGAAATTATTGAGGCTCTCCTTGTCTGTTATTTTTCCCTCCTTGTAACTCCAGTGGGCGGCAATTCCGGAGTTGGCCACCCGATCCATCTCATCGGTCCGGATCTGCACCTCCATGCGTTCCCCATAGGGACCGATGACGGTGGTGTGCAAAGACTTGTATCCGTTTGGCTTGGGAAATCCGATATAGTCCTTAAATTTTGTCGGAATGGGGCGCCAGTTGGCGTGGATGATGCCAAGGGCCTCATAGCATTGGGGTATGGTATCCATAAGGATCCGAAAGGCAATAATATCATAGAGCTCTTCAAAGCTTAAATCCTGGGACAACATTTTGTGATAGATGCTGTAGAACTGTTTGTAACGCCCGTTGACCCGGGAAGGCAGACCCGCTTCCGCCATCTTTTCGCTGATCACTTTTTTGACGGTTTCCACGTAGCGGTCGCGCTCGATCTGATCCTTGGCAACGAGGTCTTTGATCCGTTGATATTCCTCCGGCTGGGTAAAATAAAAGGATATTTCTTCAAGTTCGCGCTTGATCCAGTAAATCCCCAGGCGTGATGCGATAGGGGCATAAATATCCAGCGTCTCCTGGGCAATGTTTCTTTTCTTCTCCTCGGATTTGTGGAAATGCAGGGTCCTGATGTTATGGAGCCGGTCCGCAAGTTTGATCAGGATGACGCGAAGGTCGTCGGCCATAGCAAGAATCATCCGGCGCAGATTCTCCGCCTGTCGGTCCTGCACGGTATTGAGGGAAAGTTTGCTGATTTTGGTGACGCCAGAGATGATCTTAGCGGCCTCTTCTCCGAATCGATCCTGGATATCGTCGATATTCGTGTGGGTGTCCTCCACCACATCATGAAGCAGGCCGCAGGCGATGCTGACGGTATCGAGGTGCATGTCCGCAAGTATGTTGGCTACCTCCAGGGGATGCGAAAGATAGGGCTCACCGCTTAGGCGGGTTTGCCCTTCATGCACCTGGGCGGAGTAAACATAGGCCTGATTGACAATCTCGACATCCGCCTCCGGGTAATAGTCGTTTATTTTGTCAAGTATGTCGGAGATGCGTATCATACTTTAATTCATCAATAGGCTTTGGCGAAGACGACCCGTTTGCGGCTTTCTTTTCCGCATTCAATACACTTTCCCGCCTCCCCGCCATCGTCAAACGGGATGGTTCTGATGGATACATTCAGCCGATCCTTGATGGCGGCTTCGCAGGCTTCTCCCCCGCACCAGTGGGCCAGGGCGAACCCGCCATGGATTTCCGGTTTCTCCTTGTTCTTCGGAGTGAAAAACGCATTGAAGGTTTCCATATCATCGATTTTATGCGTATTGGCCTCCCTGAAGGCCAGCGCCCGATCAAAAAGCACCTGCTGGATGTCATCCAAAATATCGCCGATGGTTTTTACGAATTCATCCTTCTGGATGGCGGTTTTATCCTTGGGCGCTTTGTCCCGGCGGCCGACGAATACCGAATCCTTCTCGATATCCTTGGGTCCGATCTCCACCCGAAGCGGGACGCCTTTTTTGATCCAGTCCCAGTTCCGTCCCCCTGTATGGCGGGTGTCAATTTCGACATTGATCGGCCGGTGATGGTAATATGTCTCCCGCAGGCGGGCGGCCAGCGCATCCGTGTATGCCATAACGGTTGCCCGGTCCTTTTCGGATCGGATAATCGGCATTAAGACCACATGCGCGGAGGCGATACGCGGCGGCAGCACGATACCGTTGTCATCGCTGTGGGTCATGATCAGCCCGCCGATCAACCGGGTGGAAACCCCCCATGAGGTCGTCCATACATAGTCTTCCGTTTCCTGCGGGGTTTGAAAAGTGATGCCGGAAGCCCGGGCGAAGTTCTGCCCCAGAAAATGCGAGGTGCCGGCCTGCAGGGCTTTTCTGTCCTGCATCATGGCTTCGATGCATGTGGTCGTTTCCGCTCCGGGAAACTTTTCCGCAGGCGTTTTCTCGCCGATGATAACCGGCATGGCCATATACTCCTCGGCCACTTTCTTATAAAGGCCGAGCATCATATGGGTCCGGTCAATGGCCTCCCGGGGGTCAGCATGGGCCGTATGCCCTTCCTGCCAGAGGAATTCGCTGGTTCGCAGAAAAATCCGCGTCCGCATCTCCCATCGTACGACATTGGCCCACTGGTTAATCAGCACGGGCAGATCCCGGTAGCTTTTGATCCATTTGGAAAATGCGTCCCCGATAATGGTCTCCGAAGTAGGGCGCACAATCAGCGGTTCGGTAAGTTTTCCGGCCGGCACCAGCGCCCCGCGCTCATCTTTTTCAAGCTTATGGTGGGTCACGACCGCGCATTCCTTGGCGAATCCCTCAACGTGCCGGGCTTCTTTTTCAAGGTAGTTAATCGGGATAAAAAGCGGGAAATAGGCATTTCTCACGCCCGTTGTCTTGAACATGTCATCCATCGTTCGCGTGATATTTTCCCACAGGGCATATCCCCATGGCTTGATAACCATGCATCCCCGCACCGGGGATACTTCGGCCATATCCGAGGCTTTGATGACCTCCTGGTACCATTCCGGGTAGTTTTCCTCACGTGTGGGACGAATCGCGCTCTGAGCCTGTTTCATGGGTCTCCTCTTGATAAGGGTGTTGGGTATTAGGGATGGGCACTATCTAACGCCTGATATCTAATTCCCAGTTCATAAATTAAGTATGATGGCTTCGTAAAAAGCGATTTATTGCGCTGGCGCCCCATTTTTACAGAAAGTAACTCTGAAAAGCGTCCGCATTGTCATTTCGAGCGGTAGCGAGAAATCTTTAACAATCAAGATTCCTCGTCACTTTCGTTTCTCGGAATGACAGCAGCGGAAGCTTCTAAGATAATGTTAAATATTGTCGAGTTCCTTAGAAGTCCAATATCTGTGTTGCGCTTCCGTCCCTCGGAATTTCACGTACAGCTAAGTACGCTGCATTTCTCGGGATTTGCGCGCCTTGATCTTGAACTTTTTACTTTGCCATCCCAAAATCGACTTTTTACGAGATTGTCAAGTATGCCTTTCAAATTCATCAACTTCTTTAAGAAGCGCATCCAGCAGTTCATCCTGGGGAATCTTGCGGACAATTTTTCCGTACTTGAACAAAACGCCGCACGCCTTGCCGCCGGCAATGCCGATATCAGCGGCTTTTGCCTCTCCGGGGCCGTTGACGGGGCAGCCCATAATGGCGATCTTAATCGGGATCGTCCGGGTCATCAGCTCCTTTTCAGCGGCCTCAGCCAGGGAAAACAGGTCAAACTGGCAGCGGCCGCAGGTCGGACACGAAATAATCTCCGGCCCTCGCCGGCGGATCCCCAGCGCTTTTAATATTTCATAGCCCACACGCACTTCTTCAACCGGATCCCGCGTTAAAGAGACCCTGAGCGTATCCCCGATGCCGTCGGCCAAAATCATGCCGATGCCCATAGCGGATTTGACGATGCCGGTATATAGGCCGCCCGCCTCGGTAATACCCACATGCTTCTTCTCTCC
>JAGXLR010000198.1 GCA_018334555.1 Desulfobacterales bacterium | reverse complement strand
GGGAAGATTTTCGTAATGGGTGCGACAATTATCCTGCTCTCCCTTTTGGCCTCCCTGTTAAGCGCCATCGCCGTTATGGTAACGGTTATTCTCGTTCCGCCGGGCCGGATCAAGACCATCTTTGTATTTCTCGGACTGCTTCTGTTTATCCTCCTTTACTTCGCCTTCCGGCTGATCCGCCCCGAACGCCTGGTCGATCCCGAAGCGTTTGATACCGTGATGACCTATCTTAAACTGCTGGAGACGCCGTCTTCGCCGTTTCTTCCGACAACCTGGGCCTTTGATGCCATCCGGGGCGCATTGACCGAAAGCCTCGGATCGCCCCTGTTAAACGGCGGCCTCCTGCTTTTCGGTACGGGATTTACCGTCTGTTTTGCCGTAATTATTGCCGACTCGATCTATTTCAAAGGGGTTTCCAAAAGCCAAACCGCCCGGCGCCCGTTCAGAAGACCACGGGAGAGGCTCCGCAGCAGAAACCGGGCTTCGATTTTTCCCAGGCCCGTGGCCGCCTACCTCGAAAAGGAAATCCGGACCTTTTTCCGGGACCAGACCCAATGGTCCCAGATTTTTCTGATCCTTGCCCTGATGGCGATTTACCTCTATAATTTTAAGGTGCTGCCCCTTGAGCGGGCTCCGATTAAAACCGTCTATCTTCAGAACCTGCTCTCATTTCTGAATATGGGGCTCGCCGCCCTTGTGTTGACCGCCGTCACCGGGCGTTTTGCATTCCCGGCGATCAGCATCGAAGGCGAGGCCTTCTGGCTGGTCCGCTCCTCGCCGATTTCACTTAAAAGCTTTTTGTGGATCAAATTTTTTATTTATTTGATTCCGCTTTTGATTTTGACCGAACTCCTAATCGTGGCGACCAACCTGCTATTGGCGGTAACCCCGTTTATGATGGCGCTTTCCGTTGCCACCACGCTCTTTGTCGTGCCGGCGGTGGTGTCACTTGGAATCGGGCTGGGGGCGGCGTTTCCGGACTTTAACTCGGAGAATCCCGCCCAGTCGGTGACCAGTTTTGGCGGGCTGGTTTTTATGTTTATCTCTGCGGGATATATTTTGGCGGTGGTCGTGCTCGAAGCCGGACCGGTCTACCGGATTTTCATGGCCGGGATGCTGGAAGCCGGGCTTCGGTTGACAGACTGGCTGTGGATGGCCGCCTCGTTCGGATCGATTCTGCTGCTCACCGCCGCCGCAATTTACTGTCCCATGAGATATGGGCATGATCGACTGGTGAAGGCTTCGTAAAAGTTATTCTTCATCAAAACGTGACAGCTTCTCCCGGAGCTCCTGCATTAACGGCCCTTCAGAGCGCCATAGCCAGCAGGTATCCTCCAGGATTTCAAGGGCCTTATCCGAATACTGGCCGGGGACCAAAGGTGACTGGGCCATGGCGGCCCAAGCGCCCTGCACCGCGGCCGGCGCCATGGCCAACAAAAGCGCCACCAAATGGGTGCAGCCTTTGGGGCCGCCTACCTTGGTTTTCACCGCTTCGGTGAATCCGGCCTTTATCTGCATGCCGATCACAGGGCGCAAGGAGTTCAGGGTCTGCCGGCATTGATCACGGGGGACAGTATCCATCGCCACATCGATATCCTCTATGGTTAGGTCCAACCCAACGACGCGCATCCGAATAACCATTTCATGGACGATACCCGGCGGCCGCCTATCCCCGGATAAATAATAAGTGGATCTATACCGGTTATCCGTCAGCCGACCTTCGACGACAATGGCATTGTCCTCGGGGGCATAGGTGGAAACATCGATATGCCGGTTATGGACCCTCTGTTCCGCCGATGGTTCATTGATAGCCATACGATCCCTTTATCCCAGCTTTTCCTTTAAAATTTGGTTGACCATCTGGGGATTGGCCTTTCCCTGGGTTTCCTTCATTACCTGGCCCACGAAAAAGCCCAGAAGCTTTTTTTTCCCCGCCTTGTAGGATGCCACCTCATTCGGACATCTGTCGATCACCGCATCGACCACGGCTTCGATGGCCGAGGCATCCGTTACCTGGACCAGGCCTTGCTCTTCGACGATGGCCTTCGGTGATTTTCCGGAGGCCACCATTTCATCAAAAACGGTTTTGGCGATTTTTCCGCTGATCACCTCGTCATTTACCAGTTTCAATAGCTCCGCCATCTCTTCGGCGGATATCGGGGTCTCCTCGATGGTTTTACCTTCGGCGTTTAACAGCCCCAGAAGGTTTCCCATGACCCAGTTGCTCACCAACTTGGGGTTTTCCACCTGCCTGAGGCAGGCCTCGAAATAATCCGCCAGTTCCCTGGATGCCGTTAGAATATCCGCATCATAGGCGGGGAGCTCGAATTGCGCCATGAACCGGTCCTTCCGTTGGTCCGGGAGCTCCGGGAGATCCGCTTGGATCCGGGCGATCCAGTCCTCGTCGATTTTTAAGGGCACGAGATCCGGATCCGGAAAATACCGGTAATCGTGGGCCTCCTCTTTGCCCCGCATGGAAAATGTCCGGTTTTTATCCATATCCCAGAGGCGGGTCTCCTGGATGACCTCGCCGTTTTCGGAAATGACCCGTATCTGGCGGTTGATCTCGTAAGCCAGCGCCTTTTCGACAAATTTAAATGAATTAAGATTCTTGAGCTCCGTGCGGGTGCCCAGTTGCTCGCTTTCCTTCGGACGCACCGAGACATTGGCGTCGCAGCGAAAACTGCCCTCCTCCATGTTGCCGTCGCTTATATCCAGATACCTCAAAACGGCACGCAGCTGGCGCAGATAGGCGCCGGCCTCCTCAGGGGATTCGATATCGGGCTCGCTGACGATTTCAATCAGCGGGACACCGGTACGGTTATAATCCACCATGCTTATCGAACGATCCGGATCATGGATCAGTTTTCCGGCGTCTTCTTCCATATGGATGCGGGTGATGCCGATTTTTTTCCTGGTGCCGTCCGGGCGGGTGATATTCACCTGGCCGTGCTCCGCGATCGGCAGTTCATACTGGGAAATCTGGTATCCCTTGGGCAGGTCCGGATAAAAATAGTTCTTCCGGGCAAACCGGCTCTCCGGGGCGATCCGGCAGTCAGTGGCCAATGCCATACGCATGGCATATTCCACGACGGCCTGGTTTAATACCGGAAGCACACCGGGCATGCCAAGACACACGGGGCAAACATGCGTATTGGGCGGTGCGCCGAACCGGGTAGAGCAGCTGCAGAAGATTTTGGTCCGGGTCTTTAGCTGGGCGTGGACTTCAAGTCCGATGACCGGTGCGAATTCCATCCTACTATTGCTTCTCCTTTGATCCATCGGGCTCGGGGTTTAAATATTTTCTCAATCCGGCAACCAGGACGACAAGCCCGATCAGCGCCATCAAGAGTCCCGGCACCTTTGAATGAAACCCTTCGAGCTCCGGGCTGATATAAATCTTATGGGTCAGGACATAGGCCACCCAGCTGCCGCCGCCGAGAACCGCCAATATACCCAGAATCGTCATGGTAACGCCGTTTAGCCAGTTGATCTTTCGCTGGCTTTCTGCTTCCTCGAGTTTCTGGTAGCGCAGCTTTATTCTGTCATGGATGATGTAGGCGGCCACCAGAATAATGATTGTCATACTGGTCACAAACTCCCACATGTAATAGTAGCTTTCAGCCATGGTTCGAATCCTTATCGCTTTGCGGTTTTGTTATGGTTTCGGACGGCTGTCGACAAACCGGCCCGGAAATTTGATCAAGCCGATTATTTCAGAATCTTTGTTTAGATGCAAGATTGTTATTTACCCCCTGCCGCCCCTGATCAGCCGACGGCCCCCAGGAAATGCTTTTCATTTTGACATTTCGGTTACTTTGCATATATCTTTAGTGATTTATTAAATATTGAAAAGGATGCGTCGGCTTATGAAGTTTTTCCTCTGCGTTATAGGAATGGTCATGATCGTTGAAGGACTCCCGTATTTCGGCTTCCCTGAAAATATGAAGGCGATGATGCAAAAGGTGCTCGAAATGCCGGAGGCCACCCTGCGGAAATTCGGTTTCATCCTGATGGTTCTGGGGCTGATGCTTGTCTATCTCGGGAATTCGTAAATCTTATGCACTCAATTGACGACTACGACTACGAGCTGCCGGAGGCCCTGATCGCCCAAACGCCCGCAGAAAAACGGGACCACGCCCGCCTCCTGCATTTGAATTTGACACGCGGGGCGGTATCGCATCACCGGTTTGACGATATTATCACCATGTTATCCCCGTCCGATACGCTTGTAGTAAATGATACCGAGGTCATTCCCGCCCGGCTTTTCGGGAAAAAAGCGACCGGCGGAAAAATCGAGCTGTTGATCGTCAACTACCCCGAGGCGGCACCCAACACATCAGAAGGCCGGTTTACCTGTGAATGCCTGATCCGGGCCTCAAAAGCGCCCAAACCCGGCACTGAGCTCTTCTTTGGACCGGATCTGTCGGCCGTTGTCAAAGACTTCCAAAACAACAGGTTCCTTGTCGAATTTCGGGCAGAAACCGCTTTTGAAGACATCCTTGACCGACAGGGGGAGGTGCCGCTGCCGCCCTATATCCGGCGACCGGGCACAGAGGCCGACCGACGGACCTATCAGACCGTATATGCCGCCCAAAAAGGCGCCGTGGCCGCCCCAACCGCCGGATTTCATTTCACCCGAGGCCTGCTTGACCGACTGCGCCAAAAAGGCATTGAGATTGCGGCGATTACGCTGCACGTGAGCTATGGCACGTTCATGCCGGTCCGCGAAAAGGATATCCGGAATCACCGGATGCATTCCGAATTCTATCGTATATCAGAGGATACCGCCTCGACGCTCAACCGGGCCAAGTCAGAAGGCCGGCGAATCGTGGCGGTGGGCACGACGTCGGTCAGAACGCTCGAATATGCGGCCGATGAAGCCGGCTGGATTTGCCCGCACAGCGGTTTTTGCGACCTGTTCATTTATCCCGGCTATCGTTTCAAAACGGTGGACGCCATGATCACCAATTTCCATCTGCCCCGCTCTACCCTATTGATGCTGGTATCAGCGTTTGCCGGGCGGGAACATATACTTGCCGCTTACAAGGAAGCCATCCGTCACCGCTACCGCTTTTACAGCTATGGCGACGCGATGCTTATCGACGACAATGAATTTGAATCCCAGCGATCGTTAGCCTAATGTTTGATGGCTTCGTAAAAAGTCCAATATCTGTGTTGCGCTTCCGTCCCTCGGAATTTCATGTACAGCTAAGTACGCTGCATTCCTCGGGATTTTGCGCCCCCCCCCGGATCTTAGCTGGGGCTTGAACTTTTTACTTTGCCATCCTAAAATCGACTTCCAAGGAACTCGACAATATTTAATATTATCTTAGAAGCTTCCGCTGCTGTCATTCCGAGAAACGAAAGTGACGAGGAATCTTGACTGTTAAAGATTTCTCGCTACCGCTCGAAATGACAATG
>JAGXLR010000197.1 GCA_018334555.1 Desulfobacterales bacterium | reverse complement strand
TATAGCTAAAATCCGTTGGCATGGTATCGCGTTTGCGGATGTTTAACTCAGCCGCTTCATTGTTTATAAGCCCATTGTTTTCATAAATCGAAAAATCTTCCGTGCTCAAGTCCGTGACCCATTGCCACTGGTTATTGATAGTCGCCCCATCCTCCTTCATGCGGACCTGGAAAACGGGATCCACAAACCATGGGGGGTTGGATTCGACAAACCAGGAGGGCGTCGTGTCATTGGAATGTTTGATAAATTCATAGGGGCCTACATGGATGATCACATTGACGGTAATCACGGTTTCCAAGCTATTGGCGGTATCCTTCACAATCAGGTTGGCCTTGCCGTTACCCTGGGCCGTTATAATACCGGTGGAATTATCGTTGTCCTCGGGTTTTACGGTAAAAACGGATTCATCCGAAGAGGTCCATTCAAACTGGGAGGCCTTTTCCTTGTCGTCCGCAACGCTGACCGCGTCTACCGTTTCGGTGACGCTGTCTGTGCTCTGTCCCTCTTGCACGTTTAGGGTAACCTCATCCACACCGTCCGGATCCGAACCCGAGGCCTCGATATAGACGCCGTCCTTGCCGGTGAAAAAATCCGCGCTGCTGAATTCACCCCGGACAAACGCGTCTTCACCCGTGTTCCGGTTGTCCTCGATTGAAACGGCGACGGTATGGTTTAAATTCTCATCCTCGCTCGTGGAGGGGCTTTTGTATTTCAGCCAGTAGAATCCATCGGCAAAGCAAAGGATCTGATTCTGGATTTCCTGTAAGGTTTCACTCAGATTTTCATGATCATCAAAACCTTCGTCAGCTTCACGCGCCGGTTTGGCGACGGGAAAATAGCCGGCGTTTCCCAGCTGCCTGAGCTCAGACTGGATATTTTCCGGTATGTTTTCAGAACCCACGCCTACGGTATAGACCTGTTTTCTGCCCCGCTTGGCTAAGGCATCCTCGATATCATAAAGGTTGGTGGTGTCCTTGCCGTCTGTGATGGCAACCAGCATGCCCTGCCGCAAAACCTTGTCTTCGGGGTTGAGGTCATCCTCCCAAAGGGAGAGCCCCTTGATCACCGCTCCGTAAAAATTGGTGGCACCGGTGGCGGGCTGGAGGGCGTCTTCGTTTTCACGGGCAGCCTGACCTGTAATCAGGCATTGGTTCAGTGTGCTTAGGTCATCCGTAAACTCCTGTTTGACAAAAGGCTCGCCCTGGTTATTAAAGGCCACGATGGCGACGCGCTGCTGCCGTTTTTCGTCCAGGCTGTCGATCACCGTGTGGGCGGCTTCCTTGATAAGATCCAGGTTCCCGGTCTGGCTGGGCGTGTTATCCAAAAGTAATACGGTATCCAGGGTGTATTCAAAATCAGAAGGCAGGGTATCCCGCTGATATACGCGCAATTCCGTCTCTGTGGCTATAAGCTTTTTTCCATCTTCCTTGACGATGAAATCATCAGCGGTTAATCCGCTCACGCCTTCGCAGTTCGGCGTGCTGACCTGAAAGCTGAAATTGACCCACCAGGGGAATTCGGCATATAGATCATAAGGGTTATCCGCGTCTGAGGCATCCTCGCCGCTATAGCCCGTCAAATGGTATTCGCCTTCGCCGCCGCCGTGGTGGCTGCCGCCGCCGCCGCCGCAGGCGGTAAATCCGGCAACAATAGTCAGGCAGAGTAAAAGCCGGCCTAAAATTTTCAACTGGCTCATAATTGGATCAAGCATTTTTTTCATTAGATAGATCTCCTTGGATGGATTATATATGTGAACACTGTTTTTATATCATTTTTTATACAAATTGCAAGGATTAAGATCAATAGGAATTTGTTGACGTTTAGGGAAGGTTTAAGATTTAGGGTTCAAGGTTCACGGTTTAAGGTGCAGGGTGCAGGGTGCAGGGTGCAGATATTTAATCAACCGGCCCATCCATTTGAGTGGCACAGCCGGATATGGCAGGTACTTCCGCCCAATATCCACCTTCTTCGGCCTCGTGGATGATGACTTTGACTTTCATAATAAGCCTCTAAATAAATTTTAGTTTAGGGTTGATGGTTTAAGAAACCGGATGGCGGGCTGAAGCCCGCCACCGCTACATCGCATTTACCTTTTTTACGGCCCCGAACGCACGGGGTGGACATAGTATTCGCCCGCCTGGTAGTAAACGCCCACGTAGCCCCGATAGAAGTTGACCAGCCAGGCCCCGCCGGCGCTGCCGACGTCAACGGTCGAGCTCCAGTAAAGGGAGGACTGCTGCCCCACAAAGGGGTTTTCTGGGGGCAGAGCGGGATTGTAGTTTGAAAAGTCCACCAGGCTGTATAGCTCCCTGAGATTGGGAAGCCGCCAGTCACCGGGATAAGAGTCGTCTCTTAGGCCGGCCCTGCCGCTGCAGAGGTTGTTGCAAAAAACGATCGCCTCCCCCCACTTTTTTTTGCCGCAGGGGTTGGCGTCCTTTAACCAGACGAGGCCGGTCAGCTTGTCCGTTACCGTGCCGTCACCGTTATCCTTGAACCGGGGATCGGGCCAGTTAACGCCTTTTTCCAGGTCCCCGTCATCCCCGGCGGTGGTGGATTCCGTCTGGCCGGTTTTGGCCACTGGGGCCACTGACTTCACGTATTCTCCCAACTCATCTATTTTATTATAAATTGATTGCAGGGAGTAGGATTTGACCTTGCCGGAATCCTGGGCCTGGACCGGTTGATCGACTATCGCAAATGACATGCCAGTCAAAATTAAAATTGATAAGATGAAAATCATAATGAATCGGCCTGACCTTTTTTGCATCAACGGTTTCATTCTTGCATTCTCCTTTACAATTGGTTTAACTGGTTCATTTGCATTTTGGATGGATTTTTATGGGATTGTCTCCAACTTAAACATCGAATAGTCGTGTGAACAACATTTAAATTATAGGAATACCTTAATTTTTTATCCGCTGCGGAAACAATTGTCAAGAAAATCATGGGGCGTATCAGCGCCGTGAATTTCCGAATCATGAATTATAATTGACATCCCAACGACTTATTTCTACAGATGGGGCAGGCGATGATCCGATAATGAAAAACATGCGGTTAAAAAAAAGATGGTATCCGTAATATGTCTACACTGAGATTAATCGGGTTCTTTTGCGGGCTGATTGTCCTTCTCATCACGTTTTACCGCCTCAGATTCCCCGCGGAAAAACGCACCAACATCTGGCTGCTCATCGGGTTTGCCGTCATTTTGATGCTGGTCAGCCTGTTTCCGGGGGTCGTGAATCTTCCCGCGGATTTGATCTCCCTTGGCGACCAAAAAGGCGGGCGCCTGATTACACTGCTCCTGATTTCGAGCGCCCTGCTGTGGTTCTTCATTTTATATGAACGGGGCAAAAATGACGCCCGTTATTTCCAATTCGACCAATGGGCGAGAAATACCACGGTAAAAGAGTTTTTGGAATCGTATCCAAAGGATTTTGAGGAGGGGACGATTTTTATATTAATCCCCGCCTACAATGAGGCGGAAAATTTAGAGCAGGTGCTGCCGAAGATTCCCCGCCGCATCAACGAAAAGCCGGTAAACCGCTTAATCATTGATGACGGCAGCACCGATGCCACCTGCCGGGTCGCCCAAAAACAAGACGCCATGGTGGCGGTACAAAGAAGCAACAGGGGCGGCGGGGCGGCTTTAAAAGTGGGCTATGAAATCATCAAAAAAATCTCGCCGGCTGTCGTCGTCACCATGGATGCGGACGGCCAGCACGCCCCCGAAGCCATACAAAGCCTGGTGGAACCGATCTTAGAGAATGAAGCGGATTTTATCATCGGCTCCCGAATCATCGGAACCCATGAAATCGATTCATCTTTAAGGTTTTACGGGGTAAGGGTGTTCAGTAAAATGATCAACATCCTGCTCGGCACCCATATAACCGATTGTTCAAGCGGTTTTCGCGCCTTTAACAAAACGATCCTGGATGACTGCCTTTTACTGGAGGAGCAATATCACACGGCGGAACTAATTATTGAAGCCGCCAAAAAAGGCTATCGAATTGAAGAGCGGCCGATTCATATTGCCAAAAGACTGAGCGGGAAAAGTAAAAAAGGAAAGGATTTTAAATATGCGCTGTTTTTTTTCCGAACGATCCTTAAATCCTGGTTCAGATAGGATTGAGCGGGCCCTATGGGAATAACCGGCGCATATGTTTTTCTGGTTGGCTCCGAGCGTTCAGGCACAACCGTACTGGGGCAAATACTTGACAGGCATCCGGACATCGCCCAATGGTATGAGCCCTATTTTGTGTGGGACAAATACTTCAGGCTGGCGCCGCACGATGCGCGTTCGGCCGGGGATGCCACCCCACGGGTGATAAGTCAGGTTTTCAATGACTTCGAGAGATACCGGAAAAAACAAAACAAGCCGGTTATATTTGACAAATCGCCAAGAAACAGTCTTAAGATCCCTTTTATTCTAAAAATTTTTCCAAATGCCCGCTTCGTTCACATGCTGCGGGACGGCCGGGACGCCACGCTCTCGATCAACAAAGAGTGGCACCGGCGGGCGAAAATTATTGGCAAACCCGGCGGGGCGCAAAAGTTCGACTACATTGAGGCATTAAAAGTCCTTAGGGCCTGGCTAAAGCGCCAGCCTTTTTTAAAAGATCGGCTAAGGGCTTTTTGGTTTGAGACCCACGGCCACCTATTGGACAAAAAGAAAAACCTTAACCGCCTGAGGTGGCACGGGGAGATCGGTTGGGGGCCAAGGTTTAAGGGATGGGAAAAAGCATTTGATGAGTGCTCCCGCCTGGAGTTTAATGCCCTGCAATGGGCGCATTGCGTCTCAGCCGTTCGGGATAACTGGGCTTTAATCCCCGACGAGAACAAAGTGGAAATCCGATATGAACAATTTATTTCAGAACCCCGGCGGATTTTAACCGATTTGTTTGATCGCATGGATGTCTCGCCGCCCCAAAGTTTTTTTTCCAGTATACCCCAGCTTAAAAAAACCAATTTCAATAAATGGCAGCGCGAGTTCACCAGCGCCCAAATCGATCAAATCAAACCAATATTGAATCCGCTGCTTGATAGACTGGGCTATACAGAAGAGGCCCCCTGGTAAAATATGATCAAACACATTCTCCGCATTCTCGTCTCAGGTGTTTTTGTTGTCTATATTGTCTTAAACGTTGATTGGCCGATCATTTATGAGACCTTTCAAAAAATCGATATCCCATATTACCTGCTCTCAACCGGCCTGGCGATATTCGCCTCCCTTTTTCTTGCGCTTAAATACCATCTGTTTATTAAAGACAGCCCCCTGGCGATGTCCATCCCGAAATTGCTCAAAATCAATTTTATCAGCCGGTTCTATGCGTTGTTCCTTCCCTCCGCACTGGGCCCGGAGGCGATCCGCTGGTATAAAATAACCCAAAACAAACAGGGCCGAAGCTTCTTTCTGGCCTGCACCATGGCCGAACGCCTGATTTTCTTGCTG
>JAGXLR010000196.1 GCA_018334555.1 Desulfobacterales bacterium | reverse complement strand
ACCCAACCCCGGGGTCTCGCCGGGCTCACCTTCCAGGCCTTCAGGATCGGTAATTTTTCGGCCAAGCATCTGGTAGCCGCCGCAAATCCCCAGAACATGACCCCCAGAATCATAATACCGCCGGATTTGATCCGCCCACCCCAAATGTTTAAGCCAGCTTAAATCCGCCCGGGTGTTTTTCGATCCCGGCAGGATAACAGCGGCAAACCGGGAGAGATCCTGCATCTGTTCCAAAAAGTGCAAGCCCACGCCGCCAGCCGCATCCAGGGGATCAAAATCCGTGAAATTGGAAATATGCGGCAATCGGATCACGGCCACTGCCGGCTGGCCCGAGGCATCTCCGGAAACCGTTTGCGGCCGTTCAATCACCACGGAATCCTCGGCCCCGATCCGGATATGGTCAAACCAGGGGATCACGCCGAAGCATGGTTTCCCGGTTTTTTGCATAAGCCATGTCACGCCATCATTGAATAAACCCACATCACCCCGGAATCGGTTGACGATAAACCCCCGGATCTGATCCCGCTGCTCCGGGGCCAGACATTCCAGGGTGCCCACGATCTGGGCGAATACCCCACCCTTGTGAATATCGGCAACCAGGACCACAGGGGCATCCGCATGGGCGGCGATGCGAAGGTTCACGAAATCATGGGCCATCAGGTTCACCTCGGCACAGGAACCCGCCCCTTCCATAATCACGGCTTCATATTGTGCCCGCAGGCGATCCAGCGACGCGGAGGCAATAGCGAACAGATCATTTTTGGCCGTATAATATTCTCTGGCCTGCTGGTTGCCCACCGCCGTTCCCATCACCACCACCTGGGAACCGGTCTCCCCCGTCGGTTTTAAGAGCACCGGGTTCATGTCCACATGCGGCGCCAAACGACAGGCCTCGGCCTGAACAATCTGCGCTCGCCCCATCTCGAGGCCTTCCGGCGTGACCCCGGAATTGTTGGACATGTTCTGGGCTTTATACGGCGCCACCCGCACACCACGTTCAGCCAGCACCCGGCACATGGCGGTTGCCAGCACGCTTTTGCCCACATCCGAGCCGGTGCCCAGAAATGCCAGGCAGGGGGCCGAATTTATTTCAGAATGCATTCAAACACCGTTTCCCGTTCTATACGAATTATCCATCGTTTATCCGAAGTATTTTTGACAGTCTCGTAAAAAATGCTTCTAAGTCACTTAACGGTTTAAGGTTTAGGGCACGAAGCACACCGAAAAGTTACTTTTCGGCAAAAATGCCGCGGCTACGATATAAATCGCTTTTTACGAAGCCATCAATTTTTTTATTGACAGATAGAATTACCATATATAAAAAATATAGTTTAAACAAATTTTGAAAATTTCTGAAGATTAACATGCGCAAATGCCGAAGCATTTGTCGATTCTTCAATAATATCCACTAGATAATTATAGACAAATAAGCCACGAAGGTTAAGACAGATGGATATCTGTGTTTTCTTTCGTGGCTTTTTTTGTTTAAAGCCGCAAGCGAAGCGGATTTCGATTCAACGGCCGGACGGGATCCGGGATATATTGTTTCTCCCTTTAAACAAGTAAGGATACGGGTGACTGAATAATGCCGCATAGGATAAAAAAACCATCGGCCGGGCAACGGCTTCTCAACCTGTCCGTTTTGATCGCCGTTTTTTTCATTTTTTTGCCCCAGATGTCAGCAGGAGCGGAAACCGGCAAAAAAGTGGAAAAGGATACGGATGATGACGGCGTCATCGACCGGATCGTCTTTTTTGATGAAAGGGGCCGGGTCAAACGCCTCGAAATCGACAATAACAAAGACGGTGAAATGGACCACTTCCAGTTTTATGAGGATGAGACCATTGTCCGCATCGAAAGAGACACTGATAAGGACAGTCAGATCGACTGCATCGACTATTTTACCGACGGAAAACGCTTGCGCCAGGAACGCCTCAATAAAAACCAGCAAGTCAACCGCATCACCCTCTTTGATGAAAATGAACAGCCGCTCAAGATGAAATCAGACACCAATGACAGTGGCTTTTTCGACACGATCTATCATTTTGAAAACGGCCGTCTGGCGTTTTCAACCAAGGATACGGATGAAAACGGCACCCCTAACGTCTGGCAGACCTATCATGCCGACGCGCCCCTTTCAAGACTTGTGGACCAGAACGAAGACGGCGGCATGGAGCGGATTGTCCTCTATGGCTCGGAAGGTATGCCCGAAGAGAGCCGTCACGATCTCTCCAAAGACAGGAAAATGGAGACTACCCGATACTATGATAACGGAGAAATTGCGGTTCAGCAAAAGGATACCGACTATGACGGACGCATGGATTCGATCACGATCTTTGAAAACAACGAGCCGATCCGCCAGAAAAAGGATGCCAATCTGGACGGCCGGTTTGACATCTTCACCCGTCTGAAAGACGGCACACCGGCCACCCAGGAAAAGGACAGCAATTTTGACGGCACCCGCGACACCTTCACCTGGTTTGATGCCGAGGGACGGGTCAAGAGAATCGAAGAGGATAGCCGGCATAGAGGCGCCATTGATCGCATCCGGTATTTCAAGGAGGGCCAACCGGTGCGCATGGCATATGATGCGGACGGGGATAAATTCCTGGAGACGGTGACGTATTTTAGAAACGAAAAAATTCGCCGCCAAACCAAGGATGAGAACAAGGACGGCCAACCGGACCTCACCGTATATTTCAATGCGAAGGAAGAAAAAGAAAGAGCGGAAAGCGACACCGATTACAACGGGACCCTCGATACCTGGCAGTTTTATAAAAACGGCCGGCTGGCCAAAATTGAAAAAGACGAAAATGAAGACGGCAAGATTGATCTCCGCACTTTTTACAAGGATGAAGAAAAGCAAAAACTTGTGAAGGATTCGGATCATGACGGGCATTTTGAAATTACCCAGTGGTTTGACCGGCCGGAATGGTCCATGGTCATGGAGCAGGATGTCAATGCTGACGGCACCCCCGAGGCGCGCCTATTATACAAAAAAGGCGTACTAAGGCAAAAGGCCATTGATGAAACCGGCAACGGCCATATGGATTACCGGGAAACCTACAATGATTCGGGAAAACTGGTCAAATCCGTCGAATATGCCGCCGATGAGGATCAGTCGGACGTTGTATGGTTCTATGATAAAGAGGAGAACCCGATCCGGGCGGAAAAAGACAAAAACGGGGACGGCGCCACGGATGTCTGGTTCTATTATACCGATCGCCGGATCAAAAGGGTTGAAGAGGACACCAACGCCGACGGCAAACCGGACCTCTGGGAGACCTATGATGAATCCGAAGCCCTGGTCAAAACAAAGAAAGACATAGACTATGACGGCACTCCGGATATTGTTAAAGAAGCCGATGCGGATACCAACACTTCAAAATAATTCAACAAATATCGTAAAAAAATGAAGGGTTTTCAAGCTTGACGCAGGAGATGCGGTGAAAGTGGAAATCCTTGAGGAGGCTCAATGATTGCATTCCTATCCAAAGGCGGCGTGCTGGTAATTCCGATACTTCTCTGCTCGGTCTTGGCGCTGGCCATATTCGCCGAGCGGCTGATCCAATTCACCCGGCTGAGAAGCCGGGGGGCGGGGCTTACCGAAAAGGTAGTGGCGCTCATTAACAAGGGAAACGCCCAGGAGGCCTATGAAAAAGCGGTCAAAAGCCGCTCCCCCATGGGCCAGGTTCTGGCCCAGGCGATGGGGGCCAGGCATCAGGACCGGGAGATTCTCGAGTCCGTCATATCGCAGGCAACGAACACGGAAGTCCGCAAACTCTCTTCGTATACCCAGGCCCTGGCCACTATCGGCAATATTGCCCCGCTGCTGGGTCTCCTCGGAACCGTTATCGGCATGATCAAAGCCTTTATGGTTATCCAGCAGATGGGCGGCAAAGTCAATGCGGCGGTACTTGCCGGCGGCATCTGGGAGGCCATGCTGACCACCGCGCTTGGCCTTGCGGTGGCGCTTCCCACCATGGTGGCGCATTCCTACGTGATTTCGCGAATAGAGAAATACGAGGCCAAGCTCCAGGAAGGCTCTGTCGCCTTTTTAAGGGCTGTTACGAATAAGGACTAGGCTGACCCAAAAAACAAGGAATCAACCATGGCACTAACCTTTAAAAAACGCGAACGCTATCAGATTCAGGCGCCGCTTACCCCGTTGATCGACATTGTCTTCATGCTCTTGATCTATTTTCTGCTGACCACGAATTTCATGGTGGATGAGGGCATCAAAGTCAAGCTGCCCCAGGCAAAGGCTTCGGCGCCCCAAGTGCAAAAGGAGATCACCATCTATGTGGATGAGTCCGGGCAGGCCTTCCTGATGGACAAGCCGGTTGGGCTTGATCAGTTATTCAACCGGTTGAAAAAGATGATCGGCAAAGACCAGAACCGCCTGGTGGTGGTCAAGTCTGACCGCCGGGTCATCCTGAACAAGGCCGTGAAAGTCATGGACATTGCGAAAGCAGCCGGTGCCGGCAGGTTATGCCTGGCCACGGAAAAGGACTTTTAATCCGTGACACCTGAGAATGAAAAAAAACAGCCCAATTGGATTCTCCGAGGGATGATTGCCGTTTCCCTGGGAATCCATCTGGTCATCTTCATGCATATCGCGGGCATTTACAGAACCAATGCCCTGACGGTGATTGAGCTGAACGTCAGGCGCGAAGAGCCCCAGGCGAGGTCGATCCCCCGGCCCCGGAGGCGCCATGAGACCCCGAAAGTAAGCGATGTCAATAAAATCGATGTCCGCAAACAGCATGTACCGCAAATGAAGGTGGACCCGGTGGCGGCCGAATGCCCGGAAACCATAACTGAACAGATCGCTATGCCTGATACTTCGGGGCTTTCCGCCGGCGTCGCGGATTGTCGGGAAACTGCCGCCGTCTCGAACGATTACCTGACACAAGGCGACTACTTCGATATGCTGCGGCTCAAAATCGAAAGCCGCAAGAAATATCCGGCATCCGCCCAGAAAAGGCAGATCGAAGGCCGGGTGGTGGTGGGATTTACGCTTAATCCGGACGGGCGGGTGGCATCGGCCAAAATCGTCGAATCCTCACGGCATCCGGAATTGGATCGGGCGGCGCTGAATGCGGTCAAGGCGGCCGACCCGTTTCCCCGGCCGCCGTCAAACCTGTTTGACGGGCCGCTTCAGATGAAGATTACGATCATGTTTGAGTTAACCTAGGATTTTAATTTGAGGTTCTCGTAAAAAGTCGATTTTGGGATGGCAAAGTAAAAAGTTCAAGATCAAGGCGCGCAAATTCCGAGGGATGCAGCGTACTTAGCTGTACGTGAAATTCCGAGGAATGCAGCGCAACACAGATATTGGACTTCCAAGGAACTCGACAATATTTAATATTATCTTAGAAGCTTCCGCTGCTGTCATTCCGAGAAACGAAAGTGACGAGGAATCTTGATTGTTAAAGATTTCTCGCTACCGCTCGAAATGACAATGC
>JAGXLR010000195.1 GCA_018334555.1 Desulfobacterales bacterium | reverse complement strand
AGTCCAGCAGCTCCTGGCTGTATGCCTGGCCACGGATGACGACCTTCGCCCGGCAACAGTATTGGGAGCTGGTATTGATCATCTTGATCTTGGTTTCCAGGCCAATCCCAGCCGCATACGCCGGATAAAGCAGGGCATTGCCCTGTTGTGACGGTGCAATCTGGCAATTAATCGCCGCGCTACCAGACGCCGGCTGCCCGGCCCAGGCCATCCCGGCCAGGGACATGACCATTAGGGCCACCATTAAAGTTTTCCCGATTAATTTCATTTTCTTCATCCTCCTTCGTTAAGTTTATCGTTTACATTCAACTGCATTATTTGGTTTCTGATTCATCTGTCTGAGTATCCAGTTCGACATCTGACTCCTTTGTGTCTGATCCACCCCCTTTCGAAGCTTCGGTGTTATGGTTTTCAATGTGCTTTCCGTTTTTATTATTGTCGCCATATTTAAGCGGGATAAAGATGGGGTTATATATGCCGTGATACCATTTTCCATCCTCTTCCTTGACCCACTGGTCATGCAGCTTGCTGCTGACAACCTCGCCGGTACCGTCTTTGAGCACCCACTTTCCCTTTATGAGGGTTACCCCGTCATCTCTTTGGGTCAACTGCTCTAATCGGGCATTCATCCAGGTATAATTGGGGGTCCGCTTGACATATATCCGGTATTGTTTTTGGTTGTCATAATGCTCGCGATATTTTGACGCCTCCATCTGGTAGGCTTCTTTGAAATTCCCCGTATAGCGGTGTTGCCAATACTCGCAAAACGTTTTTTTCAGCTTCTTATCCGGCCAGAACGTTTGTTGATCCGTGCCTGCCGGATAGAGCAGGCGCGACTCGTAGTTATTGGGCGAATCACCCGTTGCCGCACACCCACACGCTAGTTGGGTACATATAGCTAAAACCGCCAGCTTTGTCAATGGTAGAATAGAGCGTTTTTTCATCACTTTATGGGTTTCCGCGAGTCAGTTGGCATGGATGACCAAATTTTTTAACCGATTTTTCGATGTATGATGCAAAAACTGTTCCGTATGGAATGCACCGCCTGATCGTGTATCCCCGCATCGGATTTCAAAAGCGCCGTTTTTCTCAATCTGAACCTGGTATCCGCCCCGCGGCCCGGTGTGCGCGATTTGGGGGGGCAAAAAGGTTTCCGTTTCCTCGTCAAACCGGCTGAGGCCTATCCGGCAGCAGTTGTTATCCGGAATTTCAGGGGCTCCATCTTCGTTTGCCGCCATGACGCTGCCAAGAAGATACATCCGTTCCGCCTCGGGTTCGGCCAACTCCAATACCCCGTAATAGACGACATCGCCAGTCGGTAAGGGCTTGGCTTTTATGGCCGCCCCCATCTCTGTCACGGAACCGTTCAGTATATTGACCGCATTTCCGGATTCCACCTCTGCCGCCAGCAGCCGCTTAAACATTTGGGCCGCCGCTTCGACCGGCTTGCTATCCGGCCCCAGCTTTAGCTGGATGCGGACTTCTCTGGCCGATACCGCCGAATAATCGTTATCTCCAAGAAGATCGAGCCGGTCCGGCACATACGCAATTCCATTATTATCAGGCTTCAGGCGGCCGTCAAAAATTTCCTGACACTGTTTTTCAGCAATACCGGCAAGCTTTTGATTGGCGGCCAGCGGCGGCAGGCCGGCAAACATTTTCCAGTAACCCCTACGCCCCAGGGCATCTATGAGATCATTGCCGGATATGCCCAAAATCTCCTGTATTTCACTCCTGCTGTTCGTCCGAACCCTGTTGATAAGACGCCAAAGCATGCTCTCCGCCGCGTACATGTCGGTGGCACTGGATGCAAAATCACATACGGCCAAATATAGGTTCAGGGTTCGCCCTTCAAGCTTGAAACGGCCCCTATCAATGCTGCAGCCCGCCTCACTGAAGGCCGGGTTTAAAATATTCCATGCCCCATCATTGGCCGGATCCAGCTCAGCCGCCAGCATGTTCTCGAATAATGCCCAAACCGCATCATTCGGCTTAACTATGTTGTTAAAGCTGATCAAGCCCAGAGATTCCCGGGCTGCGTCGGGAAAATATCCGTTTTCTTCCATGCGCCGGCGGACATCCCGGCCGTCTGCGGAAATCCTTGAATAGTATTTTAGGGTGACCATCTCCGATGCATGGCCTGATGTGCCGGCCTGTATTTTTTTATTCAGAACAACCGGCCGCATCCCCTGTTCCAGGATCGCCCGTTTCTGCGGAAAATCTTCGAGAACCTGTTCGGGATCCTTGCCTATCAGAGCGGCCATGTCCAGCGGGTGGACCCGGGCCTGATTGATCAGGTCCAGCATATACTGTTCCTGCGGCGACACCGACGCATTCGCCGCAAACGCCCTGTCTCCGGCGATAATACCGGCGGTCAGGGCAAGCAGCAATATGAGGAGATATTTAAACTGGATTTTCATACTCATTTTATTTGCAGGATTTGGGCCAAATTTTTTTACCTTCAAGATTCCTCGTCGCTGCCGCTCCCCGGGATGACAGGGTGAATACATATACTCGACCCGCCGGTTTCCGGATCATCTTTTTAAATTTAAAAACACCCATAGCAATGGTCAAATCTAAACACCTATGGCTAGATCTAGCCAATCACTGGCCGCCTCCCCCCTACCAACGCTTCCGCAGGACCACTTCGACGGCAAACGGCTTTCTCTCCATGAGGGCATAGGTCCCCGGGATATCATACTCCCTGTCAGTCAGGTTGTTAATCGAACACTCCAGGTCAACCCCCTGGCGGCAGATGTCTTTTAGGGTGGCACTCATGTCCAGCTCCCATTCACCGGAGGTCGATTCGATTCTATCCTGCCGGGGATGGATCAACTGCTGTTCGGAAAAATATAGAATGCGCCCATAGAGCTGCAGCCGGTCAACCGGCTGCCAAAGGGCGGAAAAATTCATGATAACGTCCGGCCCCGGATCAAACGGGTAGCTGATATTCGTAAAATGGTCCACAAGGTCGCCGTCCGGGCCGATAAACGAATAATCGTTATACCGATACGTCTCGTCCGGACCGCTGTTATAGATCCGGGTCATATTAAAATCAAACCGCAGCTCTTCGAGCGGGTCGACATGCGCCCAGAACTCCCAGCCATACACATCCTGGTGGTTGGGCTCGGAGAGCCCGGCATAGGGGTCCTGCATCACATGATCGTCTAAATCGCTGTCGAATCCGCATATACTCATCCCGAAGCACTCATAGGGCTCCCAGGACACATTCAGATTCACCGTTTCAACCCCCTCAAGCTCCGGCTCATCCTCTTCCAGCAGCTGCCGGGCAAACGGCGTGCGATAGGCCGTCCCATACAGAAGCTTTACCGTCCATTCCCGGCTCGGCGTCCATACCGCCCCCGCAGAGAAGCTTGAATGGTCCTCGTAAATCTTATACTCGTCCTGGCGTATGCCCGCATGGAGTTTAAGATCCCCGATATGATGGGTGTATTGGGTAAACACGGACCAGAGCTCCCCCGTATAATCCGTCTGGGTGACATTCGGGAGAAAACTCTCATTATCCGAACCGAGAAAGTCGGGCAGGTAGCTGTCCCATATGGGCGCATCATCTACCTGCTGATTCCTGTAGGAGATACCCGTTGTCATAACACCCTTTCCGGTAAACATCCGCTGATCATATACGAGCTCCCCGTAACTGGTATTTTCATCGGATGTAAACGACTTGTCAATGACCCGATAGTCCGTATTGACGTTTTTGAAATACCCGGTCGCCCGTATCACCGAATTGTGGTCGATCTCGTTTTTGCCCTCCACCTTCAGAAAACTGATCGGTGAGCTGCGCTCCTCCTCCCACGCAAGCTCCCCATCGGAGGCGGTTATCGCATAGGGACGGGTAAAATCGGAGAACCGGCCGGATATGGTCAGCCAGTCCTTGTATGAAAAGCGGCCGACCAGCTCAATATAGCCGGCATCATCGGCCCGTTCATGACCGAACCGGTTCTCCGGAGCCGCCGGCGCCTCCTTATCCGTCCAAAAGTCTAAAATATTTACCGATCGGTCTTCCGTATCTGCCCGGCGGCCGCTGACTGACAGAAAAACATCCCAAAAACCGGCGTCATGGCCCCAGTTGACGTAGCCGCCCCCATGATCGCCATATGAATTATACAAAACACCGGTTTCCGCACCATCCATATCCTTGCCGGTATAGGGGACCACGTTGACAATGCCGCTAAAGGCATCAGCCCCCCACAATACGGAACCCGGCCCCCGGATCACTTCTACCCGCTTTACCGCAGAAAGCGGCAGCTCATAGTCCAGTGGATGCACCGACTTCTGGTTATTGGACCGCATGGGCACCGTATCATACAGAAACAGAATCGACTCCGGTATCCCCCTCAGGTAAGGCTTGCTCCCCCATTCCTTTTGCGCCATGTAAAAGCCCGGCGTCGTCGACAGGACTTCAGCCAGGGTGGTCATTCCCCTGGATCGGATTTCAGAAGACGAGATTACATGGGCAACGGCCGGGGCCTGCCTGGCCCCCTCCTCACGCCGGGAGGCGATTGACAGGACATCGACATCCATGCCCACAAACATCAGCATGGTATCATCCGATGTCCCCCCCCGGGAATCACCTTCGGCACCAAGCGAATCCGCCGGCAGCATAAAAAACCAGCAAAGACATATGAATCCCACGATGAGGAATTGATAAAGACTTTTTCTCACCTGAGCCGACACCCAGTCATTTACAAGTAGGGGAGACACCAAAGGCCCCGCTGTTCACTTCTCTATCTGTTTCATCAAGACCCGAAACTTGGCACGGGTCAGCCCCAATAGTTTCGCCGCCGCCGTCTGGTTATGGTTCGTCAATTCAAGGGCCTGGCGGACCATATCGGCTTCGATCGCCTCCAGGTTCACGCCGCTGGGGGGCAGCTCAAAATTGTCCGGGGCCTCCTGGTTATCCCCGCATTTTCGAATAAAAGACAGCGCTTCGGCCGTCACTACGCCCTGCCCTTTTTCCAGGATCAGCGCCCTTTCCATGGCATTGACGAGCTCCCGCACATTGCCGGGCCAGTTATAGCTTTTCAATAGCCGGCTCGCGCCTTCGGACAGCTTGATTGGCTTGCCCTCGCCCAACTGCTTGAGCGCATAGTTGGCAATCGGGACCACATCCTCTATCCGTTCCCGCAGGGGCGGGATGCGAACCGGCAACACGTTGATCCGGTAATACAGGTCCTGGCGGAATTCGCCCCGCTCCACAAGTTTTGCCAGATCCCGATTGGTGGCGCATATGATCCGGGCATCGACCGGAATCTGCGAATTGCCCCCCACCCGTTGAACGACTTTTTCTTCCAGCGTCCGCAACAGCTTGGCCTGCGCGTTTTCTGGCAAGTCCCCGATTTCATCCAGAAAGAGCGTCCCGCCGGCGGCATACTCGAACTTCCCCTTTTTCTGCCTGTCCGCACCGGTGAACGCGCCCTTCTCGTGGCCGAAAAGTTCGGATTCCACCAGATTCATAGAGATGGCCGCACAGT
>JAGXLR010000001.1 GCA_018334555.1 Desulfobacterales bacterium | reverse complement strand
GAATTTATCAACCACTTCGAAAATCACGACGCAGACAACAAGCCCCTGCGCAGCCTTTGGCGGCCTCTGACGAAAATTGTTGATGACCCGCAATTAAAAGCAGCAGCTACCCGGATGGAGGAGCGCACCCGGATTTTTGAGAAATTGCGCCAAGCCTTATCAATTGCAATGCCCGAAGGCGGCAGAGGACTTAACGATGACGGTACAGATGCAGAGTTGAAAACCATCGAAGCTGCAATCATGCAATTTCGTGAAGAAATTGTTGCCGATGAGCAACTCAGCCGACAACCCGTGTATGAAAAAATGATTAAGCAGATTGATAAATACTGGGACAAGCTTTTTGCCGCTCCGATTACAGTTGATGGGCCGGGAGGCCCACTCTCCATCCAGCCCCAGCGCACCAATAATATACTGGAGCGGTTTTTCCGGGATTTTAAGCGAGGCAGCCGGAAAAAAACCGGCGCCATCTCTTTGAACAAAGCCCTTCGTTCGATACTGTCAGATACGCCATTGGTAAAAAATCTTGCGAACCCGCAATACCTGGAGATTTTATTGGATGGCAGTGAGACATTAGAAGAGCGTTTTGCCAAGATTGATAGCCGGATGGTGCTTGATAAGCTGGATGAAGAACAGACCAAAAGTGACAGATTACGACCTGAAATGAAAAAGATTATAAGGCTGCCGGATTTACCGGCACGTTTGACTGAGCTGTTGGCCGCACAGCAATATCAATGCCAACCGTTATTTGCTATAATAGGTTGTCCTGCTGATTACATTCCCCGCGTTTTGCGCGGCCGATGAACGGGAAATAGACGACGTCCAATACATCGGCAAAACGATAGAGGTGGATGATTCGGCCGGCGAGTTGATATCCAATTTCGGCCCGCCGATTTACAAAGACAAGATTACCCTGTCCAAGGGCTGGACCGGCGGGACCGAACGGGAAGTCCGGCTCTGGTTCTACCAGATCGGCGGGGAATACGGCATCCCTGAAAAAAGCTACAAGTTTATGTTGATTGACGGCATCATTAAAGCCATATACGTGGTCGAATAAATAGAGGTTCATATGCAGCGCCGAAATGCGGCGGAAAAAACCTGGATGGCGCCCAGGAGTGCGCTTTTTGCCGCATCATCTTCAGCAAGTACCGGCTGAATGAAAGCAGCGCCCCCAATCCGCTGAACAACCCGCACATCGAAACCGCCGATCCGCCCGCGGTCCCGCCAAAATCCAAAAAAGCGGTTTTTTTAGACATCAAATTCAACCATTTCGCCACGCCCGCGCTGATAAAGCTGATGTATATAACGGTGATCGCCATTGCCGGCGTGGCCATCATCGTCGTTATCATCGACGCGCTGCGGGACCAAAGCACAAAGGCCGGCAGCGCTTTTCTCCTCTATATCTTCGTGCTGCTGGGATACCGCATATACGCGGAGTTCATGATCATTCTGTTTTAAATAGAAGAGAACACCCGGCCGAGGGACTAATGGCCATCAGGCAGCGAAAAGACGGCCGATGGGCAGCCTATTACCGGGCCAAGGACGGTAGCGGCCGGCAGATCGAAGAGTATTTCGGGCGGGGGGATTTAAAGGCGGTCTCGGAGATCGTCGGGTCTGCGCCGGCCACCCTGTCCTGGCCGGCCAGGAGATCCCTCAGAAAAACCTCAAACCATTCGGGTCAGCCATCCGGGCGGCCAGTAAACAATGCCCTTGCGCGGCTTTAGGGTTTTTTAAAGGGGTTTTTCCAAAAGGCGAGAAGTATAAGATCTTTTGTAGGCCGAATGAAACCCAGGTGTATAAAAACCTGGTCTATGAAATCATCCTATCGCCCGATTTTGAAACCGTGATCCAGGATCCGTAAAACAGCCATGTTTACATCGAACTATGTACCGATTGACCATACCTGTATGGTCAAAAAAGCTGGGCCGCCCGAAATTTTGAGCGGCCCTTTTTGCTTGTATTTTCAGATGGTAGGCGGTACTGGATTTGAACCAGTGACTTCTACCGTGTGAAGGTAGCACTCTCCCACTGAGTTAACCGCCCATATACGCGAACAAAAATAATGGCTTCCCACCAATCAAGTCAAGTATTATTTTCCGGGCCGGAGGGACCGTTTAAATCGGATCGAAGCGGCAGTGGCTGATCATCGGGTTTTGATGGGGGCTGGCGCTCGTCGATGTCTTTGGGGGTGGGAAGATCTTTTAGGTCTTTTAAATCAAACGCCTCCAGAAATTTTTGTGTTGTGGCATAAACGATGGGGCGGCCGGGGATCTCGCGGCGCCCCAGGATACGCACCAGTTTCCGCTCCATCAATAACCGGATGGTGTTGCCCGAATTAACCCCCCTCACATGCTCTATCTCACTGCGCATGACCGGCTGCCTGTAGGCAATAATCGCCAGTGTCTCCAATGCGGCTTTGCTGAGCCTTGTGGGGCTCGGTTGAAACAGCCGATGGATATATTCCCTGTGTTCTGGCTTCGTCCGAAATTGAAAGCCGCCGGCGACCTCATGGAGCACAAAGCCCCCGTTGCGTTTTTCAAACTCCTCTTTAATGTCAGCCAGCACGGCTTCAATTTCTTCTTTGCCCGCATCGGGTATGACCTTCTTGATCTGTTCAGCGTTTAGTGGCTCGCCTGAGATGAACAGAAGGCCTTCAATAATCGGTTTAATTGGCGCCATAGGAATTTTAAAGCGTCCGTCAATTTTCGGCAGGGGCCTCGTCGGCGTTTTGATAAATAAGCCGCAGATTGCCGGAGGGCCCGCTTTGGATCAGACGGACCATGTTGAGTTTGACGATTTCAAGGACCGCAAGGAAAGTCACAATAATTTCGATGCGATCCGGAGCGGCGGACAGCACGGAATCAAACGCGACTGCGCCTCTTTCTTTTATCATATCAATGAGTTCAGTCATTTTTTCTTTTACTGAAATCCGTTCAAATGTAATTTGGAGCCCCTTTTGGTCCACTATTTTGTCCAGCAAGGCGCGATATGCATTCAAGAGACCCGTCAGGTCCACTTGAAGCGGCTCTTCTGATGGATCGTTGATAAAATCGGATTTTTCAATGCTTCTGCAGAACACGTCTTCGTTAAGCCTTGGCCGGCGGGCCAGTTCTTCCGCTACAGATTTCATCTGCATGTATTCCAGCAGCGGGCCGGTGATCTCCCTTCTCGGGTCGTCTTCTTCGTCCGTATCCGCCTTCGCATCTGGGGAGGGAAGCAGCATCCGGGATTTGATATGGGTCAATGTGGCCGCCATTACCAGGAAATCGCCGGCAATATCGACGTCCAGAGACTTCATCCATTCCAGGTACTCGAGGAACTTTTCGGTAATAAAGGCAATCGGAATATCATAGATGTCCAGCTCGTTTTTTTTGATCAGATGGACGAGCAGGTCCATGGGGCCTTCAAAGATGTCCTGGAGCTCTATTCTGTAGGTCGGGTTGGGCATTTGTTTATTCAGACCTTTAAAGCCTTCCTTACGCTTTCCATGGTCCGCTCGGCTTCTGCTGCGGCCGCTTTGTTTCCCTGGGCGATAATATCATCCACGAGGTCTAAGTGCTGGTGATAGTATTCGGTCTTTTCCCGAATCGGCGCAAGGGCAGAGATCAGATTTTCCGCCATTTTTTGTTTGCACTCGACGCACCCGATGGCGGCCCTCCGGCAGTCCTGGTCGATCTCCTTGACCATATCCACAGGGGAATAGCTCTTATGAAATGAAAAGACGTTGCAGACGTCCGGATCACCGGGATCATTCCGTTTTTTTCGCTGGGGGTCGGTGATCATGGTGGCCACTCTTTTGCGGATCGCATCCGGCGTATCCGAGAGAAAAATGGCATTCTCGTAGCTCTTACTCATTTTTCGCCGGTCGGTCCCCAAAATTTTAGCGGATTCGGTTAAAATCGTTTCCGGTTCCGGAAACACGTATCCGTAAAAATAATTGAATCTTCTGGCGATTTCGCGGGTTATTTCAATATGCGCCGCCTGATCGATGCCCACGGGGACGCCCTCGGCCCTGTAGATGATGATATCGGCCGCCTGCAGAATCGGATACCCCAAAAAACCGAAGGTCGAAAGATCCTTATTTTTAAGCTCCGCAATCTGTTCTTTATACGTGGGATTGCGTTCCAGCCAGGACAGCGGGGTGATCATGGACAACAGGAGGAACAATTCAGCATGACACTTGATATGGGACTGGACAAACAAAGTGCTTTTATCCGGAGAGAGGCCGGCGCCGAGCCAGTCAATCATCATTTTCCGGATGCACGCTTTGATGTGGGCGGTATTCTCATAATCACTGGTCAATGCGTGCCAGTCGGCGATAAAAAAAAAGCAGTCATAACTATCCTGCATGTGGATCCAGTTGCTAAGCGCGCCGTGATAATTCCCCAGGTGAAGCGCCCCGGTCGGGCGCATTCCGCTGACAATCCGTTTTTTTTTGGTCATTTCAATTCTCCCCTGTTGCCCGTTTGGTTTGGCGAAGCCATCATAGGTAGCCCTGAAGCATCCAGTTCATCAACGGGGTTATAAAAAAAGTTATCAAAAGATCAAGAGAATTTGTCATTAACAGCACAATCAGGATGAGGATGCCGAAGGGCTCAATGGTCTGGAACCGTTGGCGAAGGCCTTGGGGCAGCAGCATACTCAGTATGCGGCCGCCGTCAAGCGGCGGCACCGGGATCAGGTTGAAGATGCCGAGCACCAGATTAATCATGACGCTGTAGGCCAGGAGCTTAATAAAAATGATTCCGAAGGGTTCGAGCAGGGATGATGTCAGGGCGCCGTGGAACGGGCGAATAATTTGAAGGAGCCCCGAACAGCCCAATGCCAGAATGAAATTGGCCACGACACCGGCAGAGGCCACACATAAAGTGCCAATCCGTTGGTTTCGAAGGTTTCTAAAATCCACCGGCACCGGCTTGGCATAGCCAAAAATGACGGGGGCGCCTGCGACCGTGAGAATCAGCGGAAGCAGCACGGAGCCAAAGGCATCCAAATGTTTAATCGGATTCAGGGTAAGCCGTCCGGCGAATTTTGCCGTGGTGTCACCGAATCTCAGGGCGATATAGCCGTGCGCCACTTCATGAATCGTGATGGCAAAAAGCAGCGGCAGAAAAACAATGATCAATTGAAGCGGATTAATATCTGGCAGCATATTCTTTCAGAAGCGCGAGCTCCTCTTCCCTGGTCTCAATTTTTTTATCCAATTTGGCCTCATGAACGGCGTTTAAAATCTTCCCGTAAACCGGGGAGGGGGCGACGCCCAAAGCCTTCAAATCCTTTCCGCCCACGGATAACTTGACTTCCCGAAGGTCGGTAACATAGTGGGAAATCATCTTCTTGATCGTCTCATGATCCGTGATGGCCATCATATAAAGGATCAACTCGATCTGGAAGTCTGCCAGCATTTGATAAAGCTCGCTGTTTGAGGCGGGCAGGTCGCGGTGCAAGCGGCCGACGCACGCTTCAGCGGCAATCCGTTCCTTGACAAAAATCTTCTCATATTTCGGCCCCAGCTCAAAACGCTGGCAGATACGGGTTGAAGTTTCCCCATCGACATGGCGGAGTAAAACGAGGAAGTATACCGCCCACCGCATATAGGCCTCTTCGGTATACAAGAGGTCAAACCATGAGATGACCTTTCGTGCGGCATTGAAGCGGGCGATCATCGCCTGATCGAATTGAATCGTCGGGTCAATGACCCTGAGCAGGTGGTAGTCATTTAAACGCGACAGGGCCGGCAGCGGCGTATCCTCCTTTAAGATCTGGCAGAGCTCCGAGAACACCCGCCGGCCGGAGAGGCGTTCGAAAAAATCCATCCGCACCGCATTTTCGATTAATCCGGATGTCAGCTTGCCGATGGTAAAGCCGAACCGTTGCTCAAACCTAATGGCCCTGAAGACCCGCGTCGGATCTTCGACAAAGCTCAAATTATGGAGGATGCGGATGGCTTTTTCCTTGATATCCCTTTGCCCGCCGAAAAAATCGATCAGCTTCCCGAATTTGGATTGATTGAGAAACACGGCCAGTGTGTTAATCGTAAAGTCCCGTCTGAAAAGATCGAGCTTGATTGAGCTCATCTCCACAGTGGGCAGCGCCGCCGGGAATTTGTAATATTCCATGCGGGCGGAGGCCACGTCGATTTTAAATCCATCCGGAAAGATAATGACGGCTGTCCCGAATTTCGCGTAGGCATTGATGCGCGCATCAGAGCGGCGGGCGAACTCTTTGGCGAACGCGATGCCGTCGCCTTCGATGACGATATCCAAATCTTCATTATGCCGGTACAGAAAAAGATCTCTCACGAATCCGCCCACCACATAGGCATTGTAGCCGATCTCTTCGGCTACCTGACCGATGCGGACCAGCAACTGGTACAGTCGATCCGGGAGCCGTTCCTTCATAAAGCCGACAATTTTTTTGGTGCGGGGATGCAGGGTCTCCTTCAATGGATCCTGTGGCTGGAGGAGCTTTTCATGGGACTCCTGAAAGAGTATGTTCAACAGGTCGGTCCGGGTGATGACGCCGAGCAGGGCATTGTCCGCCATAACCGGCAGGACCCGTTGATTGTTTTCGATTATTTTCTCCTGGATTTCGAAGATATCGGCATCCGGAGCGACAGTGGCGAATTCGGTCGTCATGTATTCGCTGATCGGAATATCGTCCAATTGATGATAGAGCGTTTTTTCAATGACCGGACGGGTGATAAAGCCTTGCACGAGGGCCCCGCCATCGGTTTCTTTGATCACAATGAGCGCATTGATGTTATACCTGGAAAGCCGGTTTCTGGCCTGGGCACATGAAATTTCGGGGTCCGCCGTAATGGGCGGGGATGACATGATATCCCGGGCGCGCTGTTTGGATTTGACTTTTTTTCTCAATATTTCGAGAAGCTTTTGTTCCGTCTGGACGAGGGTTTTGTCTTTTATTGTGGCGGCGGCGGCGAAACTGTGCCCTCCGCCCCCCATTTCCGTGACAATCGCTCCCACGTCGACTTCCGGCACCCGGCTTCTTGCGGCCAGATATATTTTATTCTTCATCTGGGCGATGGCGATGATGGCGTTTAAATTCTCTATTTTTAAAATTTTCTGGACCAGAAACGCCAGGTCATGCACATAGGCTTCGCAGGAGACGCTGCTTATGACCACATCCACGCCGTTAATCGCATGATGGACCGCGGCGTGGATCAAATCGTTTAAAAGGGCGATCTGATCCGGGTCCATCTCTTTGGCGATCAGATTGGCAATGGTCGTGAGGTTTGCGCCTTTTGAGACGAGGAAGCCGGCGGCGGAAAAATCTTCGGGGGTCGTCGATGGGAATGTGAAGGATCCGGTGTCCTCAAAAATCCCGAGACACATGATGGTGGCCTCATCAGGAAGAATATCGAGGTTTCGTTCCCGGATGATTTCGGTTAAGAGCGTCACATTGGCCCCGGTCAGTCGCGATACCTCATAATCAGCCTTGATGTCATCTTTTAACGCCGGGTGATGATCGAAGACATGGACTTCAACACGACTTCGGCCCAACAGACGGCTCAGGCTCCCTATTCGGGAGGGCTGCTTGGTGTCGACGACAACCAGCCTTTCTATATCGGCATCGTTGATCGATTTGGCATCCGCCATATTAAACAGGTATGCCATCGCATCAATGAAAAAGTGCCTTGCGGATTTTTCATGAAAACCCGGAAAAACGACGATCGCATCAGTATAGAGTTTTTGAGCGGCCAGCATGGATCCGATCGCATCATAATCCGCATTCAAATGGGTCGTGATAACCGTCAGGCCGTTTCGTGTTTTATCCATGAATCCAAGCCCTATAACCAACCAAGCTGTTAAACAAGTATTTGAAATTTTTAGTTACCAAAAAAGATATGCTTTATGCAAACATGTTCATGCGATCCGACGCAAAATATCGGCATTTGAATTTAATTGAAACGCTCAATTTAGGTTGTAATCGGAAAGTGTTTGTGGTAGACAATCCAAATAAATCTATGTATTATTGGAATCCGGAAATGGGGTCCGGTTCACATAGTACTTATTCTCATCCCGCGGAAACGGTTCCGTATTGTCCTTTTATTGAAAATAATGATTGACAGTCTCGTAAAAAGTCGATTTTGGGATGGCAAAGTAAAAAGTTCAAGATCAAGGCGTCGCAAATCCCGAGGAATGCAGCGTACTTAGCTGTACGTGAAATTCCGAGGGATGGAAGCGCAACACAGATATTGGACTTTTTACGAAGCCATCATGATTGTGTCATTAGAATTCTGCTATCCATTCTCATTAATTTAGATAGGGGGGAGCATGCCGGTTTATCAATGGCGCGGCCGAGGAAGGAATAATGCGGCCACAAAAGGGGAAATGGAGGCATCCTCTGAGCAGGAAGTACGCACAAAGCTTCAAAGGCAGGGGATTACAGCGGAAAAGGTCAAGCCAAAGCCGAAGGATTTGTTCGGAAACGTTGCGTTTCTACAGCCCAAAGTCAAAGAACAGGACGTCATCGTCTTCGCCCGTCAGTTCTCCACCATGATCGACGCCGGCCTGCCCATTATTCAGTGCCTGGAAATCCTGCAGTCCCAGCAGGAAAACCCTACCTTCAAAAAGATGTTAAAGGATATCAAGGAGTCCGTGGAGGGCGGCCAAACGCTGGCCGAAGCCTTAAAAAAATATCCGAAACAGTTCGATGCCTTGTTCGTCAACATGGTCGCCGCCGGGGAGGCAGGCGGCATCCTGGACGTTATCCTGCGCCGTCTGGCGGCCTATATGGAAAAGGCGGCCAAACTAAAGGCCCAGATTAAAGGCGCGATGACCTACCCGGCCGTCACCATCATTATCGCCATCGTCGTCGTGGCCGTCATCCTGGTTTTTGTTATCCCCGTATTCGAGGAAATGTTTTCCACTTTTGGGAAGGCCCTGCCCGCCCCCACACGGGTCGTGATCAACATGAGCCGGTTTGTCAAAGGCAATATTCTATGGATTATTATAGGATTGGTACTCTTTATTTTCGCGTTCCGACGGTTTTATAAGACGGAAAAAGGCCGGGCCATAGTCGATGATATGCTATTGAAAATGCCGGTAATCGGTATCCTGATCAGGAAATCGGCAGTGGCGAGATTTACCCGGACCATGGGAACCATGCTCTCCAGCGGGGTGGCGATTCTGGAGGCCCTGGATATCGTCGCGAAGACGGCCGATAATAAAAGCGTCGAAAAGGCGGTCTACCATGTGCGCTCCGGTATCGCCGAAGGCCAGACGATTGCGGATCCCTTGTCTGAGACCGGGGTTTTCCCCCCGATGGTTTGCCAGATGATCGCCGTGGGGGAATCCACCGGTGCCATAGACGCCATGATGGAAAAAATCGCCGACTTTTATGAGGACGAAGTGGATCAGGCGGTTGATAACATGACGGCGTTGATTGAACCGTTTATGCTTGTTTTTCTAGGGGTGACCATTGGTGGACTGGTCGTTGCCATGTATCTTCCGATATTCAAAATGGCGGGTAACCTCTAAGCGCCAATCCGCTGTTTAAATGGTTTTTGAAAAAAATACCCCTGAATTCGATCAATATCGCAAGCTGAAATGGCTGATTTTTTTCCGGGTGCTCTTCGCCCTGGTGCTTCTGGCATCAGCGACATTTGCGGGCATTCGGGATCATCAGACATTTTTTACCCCTCCGCTGTTCTTTTTAAATGTCATCGCCGGCATCGCCGTTTTCCTCTCATTAGCCTATGCCGCGTTTCTGCTGCTGTGCCGGCGGCTGTTTACGCTGTTGGCATTGGGCTATGTCCAGATTGCCATTGATACCCTCCTTGTGAGCGGAATTATATTTCTTACCGGCAGTTTTTCGAGCATCTTCTCATTCCTCTATATTCTGGTCATTATCTACGCCAGCATGGTGCTTTTTCGGAAGGGCGGTATGGTCGTAGCCGTCTTATGCAGCATTGAATATGGGATCATGGTGGATCTTGAATATTACGGCATCATTCATCCCTTTAACGTGGCGCCGAATTTTTTGATGTCGAATTATGATTGGAGCTATGTCCTATTCAGATTGTTAATTACCATCGCTGCTTGTTTTGCCGTCGCCTTCCTCGCCGGATATCTTTCAGAGCAGGAAAAGCGGGCAAAGCGTGATCTATGGGCTATGGAGGCGCAGGTTAAGAGGGTCGAAAAGCTGGCGGCCATAGGAGAGATGGCTGCCGGTTTGGCTCATGAGATAAAAAATCCGCTGGCATCAATGTCCGGGGCGATCCAGGTGTTAAAGGACGAAGTCGACTATAAGAGCGATCATGCCCGTCTAATGGGGATCGTATTAAAGGAATCGGATCGTATCAGTTCCCTGGTGAACGAATTTTTGATGTTCGCCCGGCCGCAGCAGGGAAATAAAAAGGTCGTTTCACTGGATCGTGAGCTCAATGAGATTATCAAACAGTTCGAGGCCGGTAATCATCAACAGAGGCCTGAGATCGAAAAAAGAATTGACGGGGATATCCGGGTGGATATCGATCCGGAACACTTCCGGCAGGTGGTTTGGAATCTCCTTTTGAATGCCGTTGAAGCCATTGAAAAACAGGGGCGGATTGGGGTTCGGTTATATGCCCAGGACAATAAGTATGCCTGTATGACCGTCTCGGATAACGGATGCGGCATGTCCGAAGAGATTCAAAACACCATTTTCGACCCGTTTTTTACAAGAAAAGCCAAGGGCACCGGCCTGGGCCTCTCCATTGTTCAACGGATACTTACTTCATATGATGGTCTGATCGAGGTGGAAAGTATACCCGATCAAGGCAGCACGTTTACCGTGAAGCTGCCGCTAACCGGCGCCTCCCCGAGCCAAGAGAGCCCCTCCGTCTAGCCCCCTCGATCAGATTTAACCCTTTTTCCAATAGATTGGCATCGCAACTAAATCTTGACAGTAAATGGTAAATGGGATAGCAAGCCGTTTAACGAGAATGCATTGGCAATAGACGGAAGGCGCATTTTTGGGCCTGGATTGGGCATCGGTTTAAACCCCCTGTCGCAATAAACAACCCGGAAAATGTAGTTGATCAAACCGCGCATTTCAGATTAAGACGGTATCTGCGCAGCAAGGCCAATGCCATACCACTATCATTGAACGGCAAGGTTTTCAGTATCCATGGAACAGCCAAAAGATATCATCGAAAAAAGGCATGAAAAGGCCCGATCTCTAAAAGAAACGGGGGTTGAGCTTTACCCGAATGATTTCCTCGTCTCCCATACGGTCGGGGATATCCTGGCACTTGTAGACTCTGATTCTGAAAAGATGCAGCCGGATTCCCCGCTTTTTAATGCGGCGGGTCGTATCATGGCGATTAACAGATTCGGCAAATCCGCATTTATCCGGTTCAGAGACAGGACCGGACAGTTGCAGGCCTATGTGCGGAAGGATAAAGTCGGTAGTGAAGCGTATGCATTGTTTAAACAGTTCGATGTGGGCGATTTTATCGGACTCGTCGGCGGTATGTTTCAGACAAAGACAGGGGAATGGACGCTTCTGGCAAATGGGGTCAAGCTGCTCTCCAAGTCCATAAGACCCCTGCCCGAGAAGTTCCATGGGTTAAGGGATCCGGAGAAAAGATTTCGGCAACGATACCTGGATCTTATCATGAACCCGGAAATCCGGGACGTTTTTTTAAAGCGCAGCTTGCTGATAAAAACCATTCGGCAGTTTTTAATCGACAGGGACTATCTCGAAGTCGAAACCCCGATGATGCAGCCGATTCCGGGAGGAGCTGATGCAAGGCCGTTTAAAACCCATCATAATGCGTTGGATATGGACTTATACCTGCGCATTGCACCGGAGCTATATTTAAAACGGCTGGTGGTCGGCGGTTTTGAGCGGGTGTTTGAAATCAATCGGAATTTTAGGAATGAAGGCATCTCCACCCAACATAATCCAGAGTTTACCATGCTTGAATTCTATCAGGCGTATGCGACGTTTGAAGACCTGATGGATTTGACCGAAGAAATGGTTAAGACTTTGGCGGCGGCGGTCTGCGGCGATCTGAATGTGGCCTATCAGGGCCGTATCCTAGATTTTAACGGCCCCTGGCGCCGCCTCACCCTTGAGGAGTCGCTTTCCTCGGTCGGGGGGGTGCCTCCGGATGTCTTACAGGACCGCGAACGGCTGGAGATATTCGCCGAAAACCATGGCGTTGCATTGGCCTCCGGTGAGTCGGGGCGATCCGTCGGCACCGGCAAGTTGATGACAAAAATTTTTGATGTGCTGGTGGAGCCCGAATTGCAGCAGCCGACATTTATTACCGGTTATCCGGTCGAGGTCTCCCCGCTTTCGCGACGAAACAAGGAGAATCCGAATATTACCGATCGATTCGAACTCTTTATCGCCGGCCGGGAAATCGCCAACGGATTTTCTGAACTCAACGACCCGGTGGATCAGAAAGACCGGTTTGTTCAACAGCTGAAGGATAAAGAGGCAGATGGCGATGAGACGCCCATGCTTGATGAGGATTATATTCAGGCCCTGGAATACGGGATGCCCCCCACGGCGGGGGAGGGGGTGGGCATCGATCGTTTGGCCATGCTTTTGACCAATTCGTCATCAATCCGGGAAGTTATTATGTTCCCCCACATGAAGCAGACAGATAAATAGCGCCCCAACGAAAAAGACGGTTTTCATCGGGGCGCTAAATACATACGCTGGCGAATCATACATGTCCTTTGAATACTTTATAGGCGGGCGATACCTTCGATCCAGGCAGAAACAGGCGTTTATTTCGTTTATCACTTTTCTCTCTGTTGCCGGGGTGACGGTCGGCGTTATGGCGCTGATCATTGTTATCGCGGTAATGGCCGGTGCGGAATCCTATTTCAAGGACCAGATCCTGGGTGTCGAATCGCATGTGGTGCTCCGATGTCAGGATGGCCCCATCGAAAATTATCGGCAGATCATCCGGAATCTCGAGGCGGATTCCCGGGTGACATCTGCGGCGCCCTTTGTCTATACGCAGGTTATGTTAAGATCCGCCTCCGGATTATCGGGTGCGGTTTTGCGGGGGCTTGACCCGGAAGCCAAGGGCAATCCGGTAAAAGGCTATGACCGCAGGACGCTTGAGCGGAAGCTGACCCCCCAGCGGGAAATCGATGGCGAAATCCGGGTGCCGGGGATCATCCTTGGCAAGGAGCTTGCCGCCAAGCTCGGCGTCAGCAGGGGGGCCTTGGTGTACCTGATATCGCCCCGCGGGATGATGTCGCCCATCGGCCATATGCCGACAATGAAGCGGTTTAAGGTCACCGGCGTTTTTGAGTCCGGTTTCTATGAGTATGATGCCTCTCTTGCCTATATTCATATTCAGACCGCGCAGAATTTGTTGAAAATGGATGATGCTGTCACCGGCATCGGCCTGCGGGTAACCGATATCTATGCGGCTGACGCGGTTGCGGATCAAATCGCCGATGATATGGGATATCCGTACTGGACGACGGATTGGATGCAGATGAACCGGAATTTTTTTTCCGCCCTGAAGCTTGAAAAAAAAGCCATGTTTATCATTTTGACCCTGATCATTCTGGTGGCGGCATTTAATATTGCGAGCACCCTGATTATGATGGTAATGGGAAAAACTCGGGATATCGCCATATTAAAGGCCATGGGCGCCACCCATCGGAGTATTCGCAAAATTTTTGTCTTCAAAGGCACGGTCATTGGTGCCATCGGAACCGCGTTGGGCACCGGCTTGGGCATCGGCGGCTGTATCCTTTTAAAACATTACAAGTTTATCGAATTGCCGGGAGATGTTTATTATTTCACGACCCTGCCGGTACAGCTCGAGGCGTTTGATGTGCTGGCCATTGTCACGGCTGCGATGGCCATCTGTTTCCTTTCAACGATTTATCCCGCTTATAAGGCATCGCGACTAAACCCGGTAGAGGCGCTTCGATATGGGTAAAAACAATCCGGCGTCCCATCAACGACAAACGACGGATTCTGAGGCCGGGGCCCCGCTGATCCGGCTGCAGGGGATATCCAAGCGGTTTGATAGCAGCGGCACGGTGATAGAGATTCTAAACGACCTGTCCTTTGACGTCCATGCCGGCGAAACCATTGCGGTTCTGGGGGAATCCGGGATCGGGAAATCGACATTTCTGCATGTTTTGGGCACCCTTGACCCGCCGGATCAGGGGCAGATCATTTATAACGGCATAGATGTGAGCACTTTTGACAGTGCCCGGCTGGCCGCTTTCAGAAATAGCATCATGGGGTTTGTGTTCCAGTTCCATTATCTGCTGGAGGAGTTTAGCGCCCTTGAAAACGTCATGATGCCTGGATTGATCAAACGGTTAGGGCGAAAGGAGGTTGAGGCGGCCGCGGAATCCATTCTGATACGGGTGGGCTTGAAGCATCGGCTGCAGCACCGGGTGGCTCAGTTGTCCGGAGGTGAGCAGCAGCGTGTGGCATTGGCCCGCGCGCTTGTATTAAGGCCGGATTTATTGCTGGCCGATGAGCCGACGGGTAATCTTGACAAAAGAAACAGTAAACAGATACATGATCTATTGCTCGAGTTGAATAAAGAGTTCGGCATGACGATCGTGGTGGTTACCCATAATCTTTATCTGGCGGATTACATGCGGCGCCAATTGACTCTCGCTGATGGAAAACTGGTGGATCTAAAGTGAGGTGAGATGCAAAAACAGCTTGTTTGGTCTCTGGCATTTCTCGTCTGTCTGGTCTCGATAAACGGTATCGCTTCGGCCGTAACGGTTAAGGATGTGCAGGTAAAAGGCAATCAGAGGATCGAGGACGATGCGATCCTGAGGGTGGTTGAGACCCGGCCCGGCGATTCGTATGATGAAAAGCAGCTTTCCCGGGATTTGGAGGCCATCTTTTCCATGGGGTATTTCGACGATATCCGGGTGGAAACAGAGACCCAGCCGGATGGCAAAATTGTTATTTTCAAGGTTAAGGAGAAACCGACCATTCGGCAGATCGAAATATCGGGCAACCAGATATATGAGGATTCGAAAATCAAAGAAAACATCGATATTACAACCGGCTCCATCCTCAATATTTTTCGAATCAAGCGAAATATTAAACAGATCGAGACCCTGTACAAGGAGAAAAACTATCATAATGTCCGGGTCACCTATACGGTCGAAGAGTTGGCGCACAATCAGGCCAACCTGGAATTCCAAATCGAGGAGGGCAAAAAGCTCCGGATCCGGGAGATTCGATTGGCGGGCAATAAGGCATTTGATGACAAGAAGCTCAAGAAGCAGATCGAAACATCCGAAAAAGGGTTCTTTTCCTGGTTGACGGGTTCGGGTGAACTGGATTCGGAAACCCTGAGCCAGGATATTATCAAGCTTTCGGATTTTTATCATAATAATGGGTATGCCGAGGCCCGTATTGCCGACCCTGAAATTACATACAGGGAGAACTGGATCTATATCACAATAAAAATCGAAGAGGGCGAACGGTTTAAAATGGGGGAGGTCTCCCTGGCCGGGGATCTTATCCGATCCGAGAAAAAGATGCATGAAAAGCTTGCCACCCCTGAAGAGACGTATTTTAACCGCAAGGCCATCCGGCAGGATGTGATGACCCTTTCGAATCTGTATGCGGATGAGGGCTATGCAAGGGCCGACATCGCTCCGGAGATACGAAAACCGGAAGAAGGGGCCAGGGCGATTGATATCGTATTCCATATCAAAAAAAATAAGCCGGTTTATTTTGAAAAAATCATCATCGAAGGCAATACAAAGACGCGGGATAAAGTGATACGCCGGGAGCTCGAAGTGTATGAGAGGGAAAAATACAGCGGATCCCGGCTTAAAAAGAGCATCCGGGATCTATACCGGCTGGATTACTTCAAGGATGTCAAGGTCAGGCGCAATACCGGCAGCGCCGAGGATCAGATGGTGCTCAATATCGAAGTCGAGGAAAAGCCAACCGGAACCTTCAGCTTCGGCGGGGGATACAGCGCGATCGACAATATGTATATGATGGCCTCCATTACTGAGGCGAACCTGTTTGGCCGGGGGCAGAGGCTTGACCTCAGGCTTCAGATCGGCGAGAACCAACAGTATGATATCAGCTTCACAGAGCCCTGGCTGTTTGATATTCCGCTATCCATGACGGTTGAGGCTAACAAGTGGGAGCGCGATTATGATGAGTATGATCGGGACAGCACGGGCGGCGCACTCCGGTTCGGATATGAAATTTTCGACTATACCCGGGCATATATCCAGTACGCCTATGATGTGAGTAGTATTGAGGATGTCGATGCGGCCTACAAGTCCATTATTGCCGAAGGCGACTATGTGGAAAGCGGGGTTTCGACGAGCCTTGTCTATGATTCCAGAAACCGGAGATTCAACCCTACCGAGGGCTCCAAACATCGGTTGACCCTCGAATATACGGGTCTAGGCGGTGATATCGGGTTTACGAAGGTGACGGCTGAAACCGGGTGGTATTTTCCCCTGTTCTGGAAAACCGTCGGATTTCTGCACGGGGAGATTGGTTATATTACTGAAAATTCAGGAAAAATATTGCCGGACTATGAACGTTTTTATCTGGGCGGGATCAACTCCCTGCGCGGATTCGACTGGCGGGATGTCAGCCCTGAGAATGAGGCGGGCATCGAGATCGGCGGCGAGAAATATATTCAGTTCAATATTGAGTATATTATCCCTTTATTGCCAGATCAGGGCCTGATAGGCCTTGTTTTCTATGATACGGGCAATGCCTATGATGACGGTCCCATTGAACTGGATAATCTGCGGGAGAGCTGGGGCTATGGCATCCGCTGGTACTCTCCGATGGGACCGCTGCGTCTGGAACGCGGAAATATTATCGATCAACAGGAGGACGAGGACAGCGGACGATGGGAATTCTCTATTGGCGGCAGTTTTTAATGTGGAGGCGCCGTCAGTACACCCAAAACCAAAAAACCTAGAGCCCAATTAGCTTTAATGAATTATAGAAGGGGGTTATGTTATGCGAGCGACTGTTTGCGTTTTGGCATGTATGGCAACAATGGCAATGTTTGCCTGCCCGGCATTCGCAGCGGATATCGCAAAGATCGGCGTTGTGGATTTTCAGCGGATTTTGACCGAATCCGAGGCGGGCAAAGACATTCAGGCCCAGCTGCAGAAAAAGGGCCGCGAGATGGAGACCGATATCCGGGAACTCGGCAATGAAATTGAAACGCTGCGCGAAAAGCTAAACCAGGAAACCATGGTGATGAGCCGAAAAAAAAGGGAAGAGAAGCAGCGGGAGCTGGATATTAAAAAATATGATTTCCAGTCCAAGCAGAAACAATACCAGTCCCAGCTGCGTGAGTTAGAGAACAAGCTGCTTGAAAAACTTCAAACCGAGGTCTTCTCGCTGGCTGAAAAAATCGGCAAGAAAGAAGGATACCTGCTGATTATCGAAAAAAGTGCGGCCATTTATTACCCCAGTTCCATTGACATAACGGATCGGTTGATTGAAAGATACAATGAAAGCTATTCAGAAAACTGATAATGAGGTAACGCTTGCCGAGCTGGTCGATATCATCGGGGGCGATATCGCCGGGGATGCCAACAAGCCTATCTGCGGCATCGCACCTATTGATACGGCGGGCAAAAATGACATTACATTTGCCGATAGTGCAAAAGCCCTCAAACAACTGGAAGGGATCCATGCCGGGGCCGTCATTGTCCCATGCAGTTTCACTTCCTCTGTTTCGGTAAACCTGGTATACTCCAGCTCACCCCGTCTGACATTTGCCCGGGCCCTGCGGTATTTTTACCCAAAATCCCCGCCAGATGCCGGCATCAGCCGGAAAGCGTCTATCGGGGCGGATCTCCGCGCTGGCCGGGATGTGTCGATCGGCCCCTCTGTTGTAATTGGGGATAACGTCGTCCTCGGGGATCGGGTGTGTCTCTATCCCGGCGTCGTGGTTGGCGACAATGTCAAAATTGGGGATGACTCTGAGGTCTATCCGAATGTAACCATTCTGGCTGACTGTTATGTGGGCTCTCGGGTAATTATCCATTCCGGCACGGTGATAGGCAGCGACGGCTATGGGTTTGTACCGGACGGCGATACGCATTTTAAAATCCCTCAGGTGGGGATCGTGCAAATTGAAGATGATGTCGAGATCGGGGCCTGCAATACCATCGATCGGGCAACCTTTGGCAGGACATGGATTCGTCAGGGGGTGAAAACCGACAACCAGGTGCATATCGGTCATAATGTCACGATCGGGGAAAACTCCCTAATCGTCGCCCAGGTGGGCATCGCCGGCAGCACCAGCATCGGCAGGAATGTGACGCTTGCCGGGCAGGCGGGCATTTCCGGGCATATTAACATCGGCGACGCTGCAACCGTCGGCCCCCAGGCGGGGGTGTCGCGCTCCGTGGCCCAGGGAGAAGTCGTCTCGGGTACTCCGGAAATGCCGCATCGGCAATGGCTTAAGGTGAACCGGATTATAGCGCGGTTGCCGGAGATAAAGAAACGGGTGGATAAACTGGAGGCCATGGTAAAAAAAATGACCGGCAACGGGGAAGCCAAAAATGGTTAAATCAGTCGATTTCAGGTTTTCAGACGATGACGACGGCCTATGATACCCAGAAAATACTTTCGGTGCTTCCGCACCGATACCCCTTCATATTTGTTGACCGGGTGCTTGAGGTGGTGCCGGATGAAAAAATTACTGCGTTGAAAAATGTGTCCATCAATGAGCCTTTTTTTCAGGGCCATTTCCCGGATAGGCCGATTATGCCCGGCGTTTTGATTATAGAAGGGATGGTGCAAAGCGGTGCGTTGCTTTTATACGAAACCTTGCCCGAAGTGGACAAGAACCAGGTATGCTTTGCCGGCATTGATGGGGCAAGGTTCAGAAAGCCGGTATTACCGGGGGATCAGTTGATACTCAGGGTCGAAATCAGGAAGCGGCGGCCAGGCGTTATTAAAATGTCCGGCAATGCCTTTGTCGGCAAACATCGGGTTGCCCAGGCGAAACTTATGGCGTTAATCGGAGGCGATCAATGATACATCCAACGGCGATTGTGGATCCAGGGGCTGAAATCGATGAAACCGTAGAGGTTGGGCCTTATGCCATCATCCGGGATAATGTATCCATCAGTGCAAACTGTGTTATCGGACCCCATGTGACCATCGATCCTTATGTTGAAATGGGTCCGGGCTGCCAAATTTTTCAATATGCATCTATCGGGGCGGTGCCACAGGCAGTCAAGTTCAAGGGGGAAGAAACCTACCTCAAGATTGGCCGAAACACCATTATCCGGGAATTTGCGACGTTGAATCGGGGGACCGAATTCGGCGGCGGGATCACCGAAGTCGGCGAGGATAATTTTCTAATGGCCTATACCCATATCGCCCATGACTGTAAAACCGGCAGAGGCGTCATACTTGCCAACAATGCCACCCTTGCCGGCCATATCACAATCGGCGATTATGTAATCGTCGGCGGGCTGGTAGCGATCCATCAGTTTGTTCGTATCGGGGACTACGGCTATATCGGCGGCAAATCCGCAGTCGTCAAGGATATCCCGCCGTATGTGATCGCCGCCGGTGACCGCGCCACACTTCATGGGCTGAATAAAGTCGGGCTCAAACGCTATGGGTTCTCCGAAAATACGCTGTCTAGCCTAAAGAAGGCATACCGAATCATTTTCCGGATCGGTCTTACGGTCAACGAGGCGTTGGAAAGGGTCGTCGCGGAAGTTGAAAACACCCCTGAAGTCTTGAATCTGGTTAATTTTATCAAATCCACCGAGCGGGGGATTACAAGGTAGCTGTAAAAAATGACGCGACGTATCGGTTTGATTGCCGGAAGCGGGCCTTTTCCGCTGATCTTTTCGCAGAAGGCGAAAGAAAAAGGGTATCGGGTCTATGCGGTTGGATATGTCAATGAGACCGATCCGGCGCTGGCTGATACCGTTGAGGCGGTAGAGACGATACATATCGGACAGATCAAACGGCTGATCAAATTTTTTAAACGCCATCAGATAACGGACGCGGTGATGATCGGGGCGATCAAAAAGCCGGGATCGATCGCCGAGGTCCGCCCCGATATCAAGGCCATATCCCTATATACCGGAACGCGGCAAAATACCCATGATGATCGGCTGCTTCGGGCCTTTGCCAAGGGTTTGGAAGAAGAGGGGATCTATATTCGGCCGTCGACTTTTTTGCTTCCCGAATTGCTGGCCAGAAAAGGCTGCTGGACGAAGCGGGCCCCCAGAAAGGATGAACAGCCTGATATCGAGTTGGGCTGGAAAATGGCCAAAGCCATCGGTAAACTCGATATCGGCCAGTGCGTCGTTGTCTCTAATGGATCGGTATTGGCGGTAGAGGCCATTGACGGCACGGACAGCACCATCCGTCGCGGCGGCCGGTTGACAAACGGGAAGGCGGTGGTCGTAAAAGTCTGCAAACCAATTCAGGATTTCCGGTTTGATGTACCGACGGTCGGTTCGGAAACCATCAAGACCATGCATGCGGCCGGGGCTTCGGTGCTTGTTATCGAAGCGGGAAAATCCCTGGTTTTTGATCAGGCCGAAATGATCGATCTCGCGGATCGATATAAAATTTCAATTGTTGCGCTGAATCGTGCCGACGATTAGGCGCACGCCTTTTATGTTATTGATATAGGTTGTCAAAGGACTGTCCAATGGGAAAAATTCGTGCCGGTGTGGTGGGCGTCGGTTATTTGGGTAAATTTCATGCGGAGAAATATGCCGATGCGGATTGTGCGGAGTTAATCGGCGTCGTCGACATCGAAAGGGAGCAGGCCGCCCAGGTGGCGAAGAAAAATAACACGCGGGCCTTTACGGATTATCGCGAGCTTTTCGGTCGTGTGGATGCGGTAAGTATTGCCGTTACCACGCCCGAACACTATCAAATCGCCAAGGCATTTCTTGAAAACGGCGTTGACGTTTTAATTGAAAAGCCGATCACGACGACCATCGACGAGGCGGACGAACTGATTGATATTGCGGAAGAACGGGGGCTTATACTGCAAGTCGGGCATTTGGAACGATTCAATCCGGCGGTCCTGGCGGTTAAGGATATCATTAAAAATCCAATGTTTATTGAATCAAACCGGTTGAGCCTGTATCATGAGCGCGGGACGGATGTCAGCGTTGTCCTGGATTTGATGATACATGATATTGATATTATATTAAATTTTGTTAGATCCAAAATTTCCTATTCCCATGCCATGGGGGCGCCTGTGGTATCCGGGCATGTGGATATCGCCAACGCCCATCTGGAATTTGAAAATGGGGCTGTGGCCAATGCTACGGCCAGTCGGATCTCGAGTAAAAACGAACGTAAGATCCGGCTGTTTCAAAAAGACGGATACTTATCCTTGGATTTTGCCAATCGCTCGATTATCCATATCTGGCCCGGCGAGGAGGATGGGGGCTCCGTAGTCCCCGGAATGCAGATGGAGGAGCGCAGTTTTGAGCAGGGGGATGCATTGAAAGATGAAATCCGCTCGTTCTTAGATGCCGTCGATAGGCGGGGCCAACCGGAGGTCTCCGGCCAAATGGGACGGGAGGCCCTAAATATTGCGTTGAGCATTACCCGTCAGATCAGGGAATCGAGTCGATGGTTTATGGGATAGATGGCCATGATCGGGGCTGAAACGCCGAAATGTATCGCCATTATTGCGGGGGAAACATCCGGTGACTTCCATGGCGCGCATCTGGTCCGCGCCATGCGGAAAAAAGACGAGCACATGTTTTTCTGCGGCATCGGGGGAGAGCGGCTGAAAGCCGCAGGCGTCAGGTTGTTGATGGATTCCCACGAGCTGTCCGTGGTGGGTATTACCGAAGTCATATCCAAAATACCGAAAGTTTTAAGCGGTATATCGGCAATCAAAAAAATATTCAACGGGCTGCGTCCGGATTTGATCATCCTTATCGATTTCCCGGATTTTAACCTGCATATCGCAAAGCTCGCCAAAAATCAGGGCGTACCGGTATTGTACTATATCAGCCCGCAGATCTGGGCATGGCGCTCCGGGCGCATCGAAAAAATCAGGCAGTATGTGGATCAAATGGCCGTGATCCTGCCTTTTGAGGAGGATTACTATCAAAACCATAATATACCGGCGACCTTTGTGGGCCACCCATTGCTGGATTATTACGAGGAGCAGGAGGTCGTGAACGAGGATACCTCCGCTAACTCTTTAATCATCGGTATACTACCGGGCTCACGGTACAGCGAAATCGAAAAAAATCTTCCCGTGATGCTGGCGGCAGCGACCCGCATTCAGGCGGTTTTTCCCGATGTCCGGTTTTTGATCTCCATCGCACCGGGAATTGATCAGGAACGGGTGGACCAATTTATCATGCCCTACATTAAGGTCTGTCGGATCGATCGGGTCGCCGGCGACGTCCGTCAGGTATTCAAAAAAAGTGCACTCGTTTTGGCCGCATCCGGCACGGTGACTTTGGAAACCGCTATATTCGGCGTTCCCATGGTCATTATGTACCGGATCTCCGGCATCAGCTATCGATTGGGGGAGGCGCTGGTGAACGTGGAGCATATCGGGCTTGTCAATATCATCGCCAACGAGCGCGTCGTGCCGGAGTTGATCCAGTCCGAGGCCACGCCGGCGAACATCGCCCGTGAGGCTGTGGAAATTTTAAACAACCCCGAACGGCTGGAAAGCATCCGGCAGAAACTGGTATCGGTTCGCAAGCGGCTGGGGTCGCCCGGCGCCGCCGAAAGAACGGCCGAGATTGCCCTTCGGATGCTCTCGGAAAAGAAGGCCCATTAGGATTTCAATAGATGCAGAAAAGTCGTAAAGAAGTCATCCGGAGACGAAACCAGCAGCTCATCGCCTATATGAAGAATGAGTGGCCAAGGTTTATCATGGCGATGATCTGCATGTTGATTGTTGCGGCCACGACTTCGGCCACCGCATTTATTGTCAAGCCCGTGCTTGACGATATTTTTCTGAAAGAAAACGTATTCATGCTCAAACTCATGCCGGCACTGATCATGATTATCTACGTCTTGCGCGGGGCCGGGATGTACGGCCAGGATTTTTTAATGCACTACGTGGGCGAGAAGATCATCAAACAGCTTCGGGACAGCCTGTATGAGCGGATCAACAGTTTGCCGCTCTCCTTTTTTTACGCCCAGCGAACCGGCGTATTGATGTCAAGGATTACATATGATGTACATGTCATAAAAAATATGGTTTCACGGGCGATAACCGGCGCGCTTCGCGATGTTTTCACCATTATCGGGTTGATCGGCGTGATATTCTACCGGGATTGGAAGCTTGCATTAATCGCCGTGTTCGTGCTTCCTGTGGCATTTTTCCCGGTCGTAGAATTCGGCCGCCGCGTCAGACGCTTTTCCACCCGGACCCAGGAATCCATGGCGGATCTAAACGCATTTCTTCATGAAAAATTTTCCGGGGCTAAAATCGTTAAAGCCTTTGGCATGGAGTCCTACGAAAAACAGAATTTTTTCCGGAAAAACCAAAAAGTCTTCCGGTTCGAGGTCAAATCCATCCGGGCCCGGGCGTTGACCTCACCGGTAATGGAGGTTTTTGGCGGCATCGGCATCGCGCTTGTAATCTGGTATGGCGGCAAAAGCGTCATCTACGGCTCTTCAACGCCGGGCACGTTTTTTTCCTTTATGACGGCTGTGATGCTTCTGTATCCGCCAGTCAAGAAGCTAAGCAAGTTAAACAACACGGCTCAGCAGGGCCTTGCCGCAGCTGATCGGATATTTGACATACTGGAGACCGAGTCCGATATTCAGGACCCGAAAGCGCCGGAGCTGCTGCCCCGGCAAACCCATCGGATTGAATTCGACGAGGTCTCGTTTTCTTATGATGGGGCGGAAACGGTCCTGGAAAATATCGGGTTGAGGGTTGAACCCGGTGAGGTCCTGGCGCTTGTCGGCTCCAGCGGTGGCGGCAAGACCACCCTCGTCAATCTGATTCCCCGCTTCTATGATGTCACCGCCGGGGCGATCCGGATTGACGGGCTGGATATCCGAGATATCACCGTCGAAAACCTTCGCCGGGAAATCGCCATTGTTACCCAGGAACCGATTCTTTTTAATGACACCATCCGGGCCAATATAACATATGGCAGCTTCGAGGCCTCGGAGCGCCAGATCGAAGAAGCCGCTGAGGCGGCATATATTCTTAATTTTGTTAAAACGCTGCCTAAAGGATTGGATACGAATATCGGCGAGCTTGGCAACCGTCTTTCCGGCGGAGAAAAGCAGCGGATGTGCATTGCCCGGGCGTTGCTAAAGGATGCCCCGATCCTGATTCTCGATGAGGCCACCGCCGCCTTGGACACCGAATCGGAGCGCCTGGTGCAAAAGGCGTTGGAGAATCTCATGAAAGGTCGCACCTCATTGGTCATTGCCCATCGTCTTTCAACGGTTCATTACGCCCATCGTATCATTGTCCTGGCAGGGGGGCATGTCGTTGAAGAGGGGACGCATTCGGAGCTGCTTGCCCGTAAGGGCGAATACTATAATCTCTATAAAGTTCAGTTTGCCGAAACCGAGGCTGACGATGTGTCAGCACAGGGGGCGACCACAGGGTAGAGTCCCATCATGAAATCCCATTTGATCATCCATCGATACCTGCTGCTGGAATTTATCCCGCCGTTTGTGATCAATCTGATATTTTTTTCTTTTATCTTTTTGATGGAACAGATCCTTGAGATCACAAACATGATTGTCAATTATCAGGTCAGCATCACAACCTTTATGCTGATGCTCCTCTATTCCATGCCCTATTTTCTGGTCTATATTATTCCCATGTCCGTCATGATGGGCATTCTTCTTACCTTCCTGCGGATGGCCGGCGATAATGAGATCGTCGCTTTAAAAGCCGCGGGGGTCAGCCTTTACCAGCTATTGCCGCCGGTTTTGATTTTTGGCGCCATTTGCGCAGGGATAACCGGCTTCATGGCGGTCTATGGAATGCCCTGGGGCAGCAACGCGTCTAAAATGCTGGCCCTTGACGTCGCCCGCTCCAACTTCAGCGTCGGGCTCAAGGAAAAGCGGTTTAACGACAGCTTCAAAGGGGTTACATTCTATGTAAGCCATATCAGCAAGAAAAATCAGATGTTGGAAAATATTTTTATCGAGGATCAGCGCAAAGAGGGCATAAGCAGCACCGTTGTGGCTCCCAAAGGGCATATGTTTGCCGAGGAGAATAAATATGCCTTTATACTAAGGCTTTATGACGGCACTATCAATCAGGTGGATCTGGCGGACCGCTCCGCCCATACCATCCGCTTTGATACTTACGATCTGCGACTCGATTTTAAGAGCGCAGTGGCGGATATTAAAGAGGGGGAGAAGGATGAGGAGGAAATGACTTTTTCCGAGCTCAATAGCTATTTGAGCCGGGCAAAGGAGCCAACGGCAGACTATTATGCTGTATTGATGGAGCTGCACAAAAAATTTTCCATTCCGGCCGCCAGCATCGCCCTGGCCTTACTGGCGGTGCCGCTGGGCATCGGTTCCATCTCAACCCGTCGTTCCGCCGGCCTCGGGATCGGACTGTTCGCTTTTCTATTATACTATGTCATGCTGTCGGCCGGTCTCGTTTTTGGCGAAACCGGTATCTATCCGCCATTGATCGGTATGTGGGCGCCCAATATAGTTATGGGCGGGGCCGGCATCTACCTCCTCATCAGGGCGGCCAACGACAAGCCGTTGATGCGGTTCAAACTTTTCAACCCATTCAAACGCTAAACGCCTAACTGTTATGCCCATTATCCACCGCTATATCACCCGAATGTTTTTTAAGTTTTTTGGCATTGTGCTGGTCATGGTGATAGCGATTTATCTTTCCGTCGATGTATTCGGAAAGATGGATAACCTGCTCGACGCCGAATTGCGGGCGATGGAGATGGCGCTTTATTTTGTCTACAAGGTGCCGTTGATCGTCTCACAAATTACCCCCGTGGCCGTATTGCTGTCGGTATTAATCGTTTTCGGGCTAATGTCGAAAAACAACGAGGTGGTGGCGCTAAAAAGCTCCGGCGTGAGTCTGCAGTATTTGCTGATGCCTGTCTTGGGGATCGGACTGCTTTTAAGCGCGGGGCTTTTCATCTTTTCAGAAGCCTTTGTCCCCATCACGATCAGCCGGGCATTTCATCTGGAAGAGGGCGGATCCGCCAACAAGGCGATGATGACCTCGAGGGAGAAAAACATATGGCTTCGGCATCATCGGGGGATTACCCATATTCAATATTTCCATCCGGCAGAGAAGATTATTTACGGGGTCTCTACGATGTTTTTCGATGGCGAGTTCCACCTAAGCCGCCGTATCGATGCCGAAAAGGGCGTATATCAAGGCGGGCAATGGACATTTTTCTCAGCCATGGTTCAGCATTTCGACGGGGCGGCGGGCACCCCCGACAGCACCTTTTATGACAAGAAAAAAGTCGATCTGCCATTAAAGCCGGGTGACTTGAAACGGGTGGCCAAATCGGCGGAAGAGATGAATTTTTCAAGGCTGTGGCACTATATCCGTAAGGCGGAGCGCAATGGCTATGATGCGACGCATTACAAGGTAGATTTCTATGCAAAGACCGCGTTTCCGGTCGTGTGTTTGATTATGTGCCTGATCGGCTCCGCCATCGCCCTGAGGGGAAAAACGCGGGAGGGCATGGCCGTCAGCTTTGCCTACGGGATTGTTACCGCTTTTGTATACTGGTCCCTGTACAGTTTTTGCCTGTCGCTCGGCTATGGGGAGATCCTGCCCCCCCTGTTTGCCGCATGGATGGCCAATTTGATTTTTATCTGTATCGCCGGCTTCATGGTGCTAAATCTTGAGTAATAGACGTCGCGAAGGGATTATAGAAACAGTGTCAGCCCGGGTTCAGGCATGCATGAGAAATGATGCCAGGCAGAACCGGGGCCTGTTGGAAAAGGGGCTGTATCTTTTATCCGGCTTTTATGAGGCGGGCGTCCGTCTGCGATCCAAAGGGTTTGAGAACGGCATCTTCCGTGAACACCGACTCCCATGCCGGGTCATATCGGTTGGTAACCTGACGGTCGGCGGCAGCGGCAAGACGCCCATGACGATGTATCTGGCGCAAACGCTGAAGGATTCCGGGTATTCACCGGCGGTCCTCAGCCGGGGGTACAAGGGAAAAATGGAAAAGGCGGGCGGTGTCGTCAGTGACGGGACAAATATTTTGATGGGGCCGGATCAGGCGGGAGATGAGCCCTTTATGATGGCCGCCTGCCTGCCGCATATCCCTTTTCTCGTTGGCGCGGATCGCTATACAGCCGCCAGAAAAGCGATAGCCAGGTTTACTCCGGATGTGATTATTCTAGATGACGGCTTTCAGCATCGTCGGTTGCACCGGGATCTTGATTTTGTCCTGGTGGATGCCACCGTGGGGTTCGGAAACGGGTTTTTGTTGCCCCGGGGGATCCTGCGAGAGCCGCTGGAGGCTCTGGCGAGGGCGGATGCCATCGTGATGACGCGCTCCGATCCCACGGATATAGCCTTTGATGCCAAAATAGCGAAGGCTGTTCCGCATATACCGATTTTTCGATCGGCTAACCGGCCTTTTTTATATGGGGTTGTAAAAGCCGGTGAGGAAATGCCGATTGATGCCGCCGCCGGCCTTGACCCATATGATTTCGGATCGTTCCAAAATAAGCGTATTCTGGGGTTTTCAGGGATCGCCCGGAACACGGAATTTAGACGTATGGTTACGGACGTGTCCAAAGAGTTAGTTGATTTTTTTGAATTTCCGGATCATTATGGATATTCCGGGGCGGATCTCCGTCGGATTTTCAAACGCGCCGAGGCGGTTTCAGTCGACTGCGTCGTTACCACACAAAAAGATTATGCCCGAATCCAGGGGCGGATAAGAACGCCGGTAGACCTGGCTGTGATCGGGATAGAGATGGATTTCGGCAGTGACCGGGAAGGGTTGACGGACTATATCAATCAATTTCTTAAGCCTATGCCATCGGCCGGATAAACGTCGCACAGAACAGGATGATATAGCAGAATAGGACCAGAAGTATGTTCCAATGGGCATTGTTTTGAAAAAAACTCTCCGATGAGACGGCGAGCAAATTTTTGGGCTCGATCTTTTTTAAGCTGGGCATATAGCGATTTACCGTCCGGCAATAGTCTTCATAGGCCTCACCGAATATTTTCCCCAGGGTCTCTTCCTCCCGCCTGACCCGGTTGACCATATAGAAGTAGTAGAGGAGGGTAAACCCGATGAGTATCCAGATATTGCCGGTCATCATCAAAACGCCGAATATGAGAAAGAATCGACCGATATACATGGGATTGCGCATGAGCATGTAGGGGCCGACCCGGGTGAGCCGTTTTTTGGTTTTAATGGTTGAAAAACACCATACCTGCAATATTTCCCCCAATATCGAGACGATCAGACCCGGAACGAACCAACGGGGCGTCAGCTGCGTCAGCAAAAGCACCAGCAGCACGATAAACAACGGGTATCTCAGTTTGAGAAATACGGAGCGGACTTTTTTGCTGTTGAAAAAATCGTTGATCCGATGAAACGCCATATTTTTTCCTTCAGGTATGATTGGGTTTTTGATTTTGGCTGCAGCCGAGATAGCGGACAACCGTTTCAAGGTCTTCCGGCCGGTCCACGCTCAGGCTTTCATGATCCGTAACGACGATATGGATGGGAATGCTGTTTTCCAGCAGACGCAGCTGCTCGAGTTTTTCTATGGTTTCAATCCGCCCCGGTGGCAGCGAAACGAATTTTGCCAGTACGGACATCCGGAATGCGTACATGCCGATATGACCGTAAAACTTTTCTTTTCCGGCCTGCCTGGCATAGGGAATCCGGGCGCGGGAGAAATATAAAGCCTCGTTTTCGGATGAAAATACGACCTTTACGCGGTCCGGGCTTTGGGCGCTTTCCGGATCAATGGGGCGGACCGGCGTGGTAACGCAGACTTCCGCATTCGCGAAAGGCCGGATCAATTCAGTCAGTATCATGGGGCTTAGCACCGGCTCATCGCCCTGAATATTGATCACCACATCGTTGCTATGGATATTTAGTCTTCTCGCGGCTTCAAATACCCGGTCCGTGCCGCTGGCATGGTCGGATCGGGTTATAGTGACCGGCACCTCCAGATGCTTTGCCGCCTCGGCGATCCGTTCGTCGTCTGTGGCCAGGTAGACCTCTGAGATATCCTCGCACTGTTTGGCCCGATGGTATACGTGCCAGAACATGGGTTTCCCGCAGATGTCAGCCAAGGGCTTGCCGGGAAAACGGGTCGAAGCGTATCTGGCCGGAATAATGCCATAGCAGTTCGGTTTATCTTCCATTACGGCTTATCCGATGGTTGGGAGGCAAGCGTCTGCATGAGCAGCCGGCATGCCTGCTCTGTACCTCCCTGTCTTTTTTTTACATAATCGGCGGCCATGTCCCGGATCTGATCCCGGGGCGCCGGGTTCTCAATCCAATCGATCAACTCCGCAGCCGCCGTCTGCCAGTTTTTGGTTTTTCGTACCAGCCCCAGGGAGAAAAGGCCTTCTTCGACCCAGGCGAAGTTTTCCCATGACGGCCCGATGACCGGAATTATCCCGTGGATTAACGGTTCCAGAAAATTCTGCCCCCCTAATGGCGCCAGGCTGCCGCCGACAAAAACAGCTGTAGCTATGGCGTAGGCCGCGTTCAACTCCCCAAAGGCGTCCCACAATACGATGGCCCCCGGCTTAATCGGTTCGGTGGAAAGGGCGGAGCGGTATGTCCAGTTCTTCTGTATTTTCTGGAGATTCTGCCGCCAGGCAGTCAGTCTGTGCATATGCCGGGGGAAAAGCCCGATAATAAGATCCGGGAAACGGCTTCTGATTTTCTCGATCATGGCTATGATATCGGATTCTTCTTCCTGCCGGATGGAGCCTAAAACCAGGAAGCCGCAGTCTTCGGGGAGCAGTCCGTGGAGCCTGCCGGCTTTGTCATCAGGCGAACCATCGAGGCTTACCCGATCAAATTTTATGTTCGGCATGATCCCGACGGTTTTGGCGCCGAAAAGTTCGGCGAATCGATCCGCGTCAGCCCTTGATATGGCTAGTACCCGCTCAGGCGCCAGTTTCTTCCAAAGGTTGGGCAGCATCCGGTACCGCTTTAAACTTTTAGTCGTCATCCGGGCATTGATAATAAGGATCCGGCACCCGTATTTGTGCAGTGCGAACAAAAGGCCGGGCCATAATTCGGTCTCCAGCAATACCATCACCCGTGGGGCAATTTTGCGGACAGCCGTTTCCATTATGGACGGCTTGTCAAATGGAAAAAATGAGAGCCCCACATTGAGTCGAGAACCCTGGGCCTTTAGCTCGGCCCCGGCTTTTTCCAGAATCCCCATCCCCTGGCGGGTATTGGTGCTGACCAGTATATCCAATTCCCTGTCCGTCGGCAGGGCTTTTATCAGAGAGACGGCGAGGTAGGCCTCTCCGGCCGATGCCGCCTGAATCCAGATATCGATCGGTCCCTTCGGCAAAACTTTCAATATACGCGCCGCATATCCGTCTTTTAGACGGGGGTTTAACCTGAGCAGCGGTAAGGCCAATCGCCAGCCCATATCATAGAGGATAAATGAGAATTTCTGCAGTTTTCCCAAGCGCATCATATTGATCGCCATCTGTTTGATCCATAACAGTTCCCGTCACTTCGGATATCATTTATTTAAAAGCCCTTGCAACAGAAATATTTTGTGCAGACAGCCGCTTTGGGCATCTGCAGGAACGTACCGGCGCTTTTTCTGGACAGGGTTCTGCTTGACTAACGCGGTTTCATAGGATATTTTCATCTCGTCAGACAACCCCAACAGTTAGGAAATCCGCTATGGTAGCCGACCGCACGGAAAGCGAGAAGGCCTATCTTCTGGATGCGATTGATGCATTCAACCGGAGAATTTTTATCGTATCGCCCGACTATAAAATTTTAGCCGCAAATGACACGGCCATACAGGGTAATTCCCGGGATTTAGTCGGCCGGTCCTGCCATGAGGCCTTATTTGGCCGAAAGCAGCCATGCGCCACTTGTCCGGCTGATGAAGTCATGCGCACCGGCAAATCCTCACTCCGATATGATCACTGGAACGATTCAAGGGATTTCGATGAAACCATGTGCCTGTTTTCCTATCCCATATATAAAGGGGATAAGGTGGAGGCGTTGGTGATGCTGGATTTTGATTTGCCGGCGTTAAAAAACATGGAAGAAAAAAGGCTGCAGTCAAATGCCTTCCTTCGTAATCTGCTGCACAGTGCGGTGGATGCCGTGATCGCCTCGGATCCCTCCGGCCGGATACTAATTTTCAACGAGGCCGCCGAGCAAATCCTCGGCTATGCGGTTGAAGAGGCCTTGAATGAGATAACCATCCGGGATGTCTATCCGGGCGATGGGGCCAGGGAGGTGATGCGGATGCTGCTTTCCGAGGCCTACGGCGGCGTTGGCAAGTTGAAAGGCTACCATATTAACGGACAGCACAAGAATGGGGACCTCATCCCCATCAGCCTGAACGCCTCCATCGTCTATGATGCCAACGGCAATAAGGTGGCGACAATCGGATTCTTCCATGACCGCCGGGATGAAATCCGAATGCAGAAGGAATTGGAAAATACCCAGGTACAGCTGCTCCAGGCGGAAAAGATGGCGTCGCTCGGGAAAATGGCCGCGGGCGTGGCCCATCAGTTGAACAACCCCCTGGGCGGGATCATTCTGTATACAAAGCTTGTGATGGATGAATATGATCTGCCCGAGGAGGCCACGGCGGACCTCACCCGGGTCCTGGAGGATGCGGAGCGGGCCAAGGAAACGGTCAAGGAGCTGCTCGAGTTCGCCCGTCAGACCGATCAGGAGATGAAGCCCCAGGATATCAACGAGATCATCAGCCGCACCATTTTTTTGTTAGAGAACCAATCGATATTTCACAATATCAAGATAGAGAAGGCGCTGGCCGAGAGCCTTCCCCCCATAAGCGGGGATGCCCAACAGTTAAACCATGTATTTATGAATATTATTTTAAACGGGGCGGACGCATTGGAGGGAAACGGCGTTTTGAGTATTAAAACCTGGCATGCGGCGGAGAAAAACAGGATCTGCATCGAAATCTCTGATACGGGCCCGGGCATCCCCGATGATGTGCTGCCCCATATATTTGAGCCGTTTTATACCACCAAGGAACAGGGCAAGGGCACCGGCCTGGGGTTGAGCATGGTATATGGCATTCTTGAGAGCCATGGCGGCACCATCCGGGCGGAAAGCAAGGGCGGTGAGGGGACCCTGTTTCATATTGAACTTCCTGTGATGGAACAGACAAGGAAAGACGAAAAAATTGGCTGAATCGTTGGCTGAATATAAAATTTTGGTGGTTGATGACGAGCGCAGTATCCGGGAAGGCGTGGAGCGGGTATTGAGCCGCATGGGATGTGAAGTGACCACGGCTCAGAATGGTAAAGAGGGCCTTGATATTTTAAAGCGCGAAGCGGTCTCAATTGCCATTCTGGATTTGAAGATGCCGGGAATGGACGGTATGGAGCTCCACCAGCGCATCCGGGAGATCGATGAGCGGATTGTGGTTATTATCATTACCGGCTATGCCACGATTGAAACCGCCATCAATGCCATGAAACAGGGGGCATATGATTTTATTCCGAAACCCTTTGAGCCGGATCATTTAAAGATTGTCGTCAACCGGGCCATCGAAAAAATCCGGCTTTCCCGGGAGGCTGAAAAGCTGCAGGCCGAACGGGAGCGGACCCTAATCGATCTGGACCGGGAAAAAAGCCGGACACGGACGATTATCGAATCGCTTCCCATCGGGGTCGTCGTCACCAATACGGCGGGCGAAGTGGTGCTAAAGAACCCGGCTTTTATGCAAAGCCTCGAGCTGTCCTCGGATCCCGAAGCCGGCGCGTTGATCGATGCCTGCGTGGCCGATGAGGGGTTCTGCAGCTTTGTCCGGGAAATTTCCACTGGCAGCCGCGGAATCGAGGGGGAGGTCCCCACCTATGAATTGTGCGTCTCCGAGAATAAATACCTGCTCTCCCGGGGGCGCCCCGTGATGAATGAAAAGAACGAATGCATGGGGGCAGTGGTCACCCTTTCCAACATTACCAGCCTTAAAATGCTTGATCAGCTGAAATCCGAGTTTGTGGCCAAAGTCTCCCACGAGCTCCGCTCCCCCCTGTCAACCATCCATGAACAACTGGCCACGGTTTTGAAAGACATGGCGCTCGAGGGGGCAGAGGTGGATCATGATCTTATTACACGCGCCAAGGAGAAGACCAATGCGTTGATTTCACTGATCAGCGATTTGCTGGATCTCTCCCGGATCGAGTCCGGCTCGCTCACGGAAAACAAGAAGCCGGTCCAGGTGACCGAGTTGCTCTCAAGCATCGTTGATTTTTTGGACAGCCGGGCCACGGCAAACGGCCAGTCGCTTTTTTTTCAGGGAGGCGCGGAGGATATCCCGGAGATCACGGCCGATCCCATGGCACTGGAGAGCATATTCGGCAATCTGGTGACGAATGCCATTAATTATACCCCCGAGGGCGGAGAGATAACAGTCTCTGTGGAAACCGTGGATCATCAGATAAAAGTGACCGTCTCGGATACCGGATTCGGTATTGATGAAAAACACCGGGCCAAAATTTTTGAGCGCTTTTACCGGGTGAAAGACGAAAATACCCGACATATTACCGGAACCGGCCTTGGGCTGCCCATTGTTAAAGGGCTGGTGGATAGTATGGGCGGAAAAATCGAACTCGACAGCCAACCCGGCAAAGGCTCGGTATTTACGGTTTTTCTACCGTTGGAGTCGGGGGCCGGCAGGGGGGAGGCCGGTTAGGATAAAACCCGGCCGGTCAGCGCATTTTTAAAATCCTCCGGATTTACGTCGACACCGGTCCAGAGGGACAGGCTGTTTCGCGCCTGATGGATAAGGGTGGGCAGACCGTCCATGAACCGGATGTTGGCGCCTTTCGCCAGCGTTTCCCATATGTTCGGCGCTCGGCCGTAGTTTAGGTCAAAGACCAGTTCGCAGCCCGGAACATCCATCTTTTCGACCAGTTCAGCCATCTCCCGGGATTCTGCCCGACTCGAAACCGTGGTGGCATTGACGATGAGATGGGCAGGGACCGGATTATTGGCCAAATCCTCGAGTGACATGGGGGTCCCCCGGACACGGCCGGCGACGTTTTTGGTTTTGGCGGTGTTTCGACCGGCAATGAATATCTGTTCCGCTTTTAGCCATTTCAATACAAAGGCGACAGCCTTTGCCGCCCCGCCGGCACCCAGAATAAGCGCTTTTTTGCCCGCCGGGTTAAAGGCGGTCTCCTCCAGGGCCTCCATGATGCCGATGGCGTTAGTGTTGTAGCCCTTTAACTGGCCTCCGTTAATGGCGATGGTATTGATGGCGCCGATAATGTTGGCGCTTTCCGAGAGGGCATCAATGTAGGGGATCATGGCCTCTTTATACGGCACGGCGATATTGGCGCCGGCGATATTCAATATTTTGAGGCTTCGCACCGCCTCGCCGAGGTGTTTGGCTTCGACCCGAAACGGGACATACGTCGCATTGAGACCGATTTTTGTCATCACGCGGTTAAAGACGGTCGGTGATTTGGATGCAAAGACCCGGTGGTCGCTGATAATACAAAAAACGCGGTGCAATTGGTCGTCTATATGGGACATAGGGATTTTCCGGCACGATCGGGAGGCGCCTTCATAGTTGATCCGGTACCCATTTGTGCGATCTTTTTATTAAAAAAATAAAGCCGCTGGAGCTAAAGAGGCGATCATTCCTCCAGCGGCGTCAACCATTGCCGCCTGATTTCTAAAACCTAAATCGAGCGTTTCAATTTAGGTAAAAATCAGGCATGCCGAACGAATATTATGTCATGCCCAGCAGGCTTTTCACGGAATCCAGAATATCATCCGCCGATGCGGGCTTGGGTAGGTAGTCATCGGCCTCCGTGCTCATGCCGTCATAATGGGAGTACCGGGTGGAGGAGACATGATCGGCGACGGCCGTCAACAGGAGAATCGGGATATCCGCGTACTGCTCATCCCTCTTTAATTCGGAGCATACCTTATAACCATCCTTTTCAGGCATCATCACATCCAGGACAATTGCATCCGGCGGATTCGCTTTAACCTTATCCATGCCCTCAACGCCGTCATAGGCGACTTCCACATCAAATCCGGCCTTTTCGAGATTTTTTTTCACGATCGAGACGAAATCCGGCTCATCATCAACCACAAGAATTGTTTTTTTATCGGACATCTCTATTTCCTCCTTTTGGCTCCAGATGTCTGGGATGGTTACTTCGGGCTATCTATGTTAAATATATTGTATATAATCTCAACAAATGAATCAATCAATTTTCGGGCGCGGATACAATCCGGCGCGTTCAACGATTTCCGGAACCTTGCCCTCCCACTCGATGGCCATGATATGAAACCCGTGAACGCCTTCCACGGATTTCAACCGTTCAATGCTCTCCACACAAATATTGATGCCTTCTTCGGGCTGCTTTTCCTTTGGGGTATCGGACATGCGCTTGACCACCTCATCGGGAACGTCCATGCCCGGCACCCGCTTTTTCATGAATTTGGCCATGCCGGCGGACTTAAACGGGGTGACGCCGGCCAGGATGTGGACCTTTTCATGAAGGCCGCGGTCGCAAACGCCCTTCATCCATTCTTCAAACTTATCCAGGTTGTAGATGCACTGGGTTTGGATAAACTCCGTGCCGGCCGCTACTTTTTTAGCCAGCCGCGGCACCCGGATCTCAAACGGGTCGGCGAACGGATTGGCGGCAGCGCCCACGAACATATTGGGGGGGCGCTTGATTTCCGCTCCGCCCAAAAATTTCCCCTCGTCGCGCATCATGCGGACGGTCTGAACCAGCTGCATGGAGTCGATGTCATGGACATTCTGCCCCTGCGGACAGTCGCCGAAGCTCTGGTGATCGCCGGAGAGGCAGAGCATGTTCGGGATGTCAAAGGAGGCTGCCCCCAGGATATCGCTTTGAATGGCAATCCTGTTGCGGTCCCGGGTGACCATTTGCAGCACCGGTTCAACCCCCATGAGCTTTAAATGAATACAGGCCGCCATGCTGCATAGCCGGGTGACGGATGTCTGGTTGTCCGTGACATTTACCGCATCCACATAGTCTTTGATCATTTCCGCTTTTTCTTTGATGGCTTCGGGATCGCTGCCGCGTGGGGGGCCGCACTCCGATGTCACAGCCAAGTGGCCTTCCGATAGAATCCGTTGCAGTTTGCTCCGCGCTGTATCGCTCATATTTGTAGATCCTCCCTGACAACTTTACGGGGGCCGCCGGCCCTGTCTGTAGACCAGTCCTTTATTTCCAGAAGTTTTTCGTAATCCTCAAGTCTGCCCAAGGCTTTCAATCGGTCAATGATCAGCTGCCAGGCACAGTCCAGTTCGGGATTGACCTCACATTTTCCGTTGCTGGAGCCGCCGCAGGGGCCGTTTAAAAGCCGTTTGGCGCAGCGCGCGATCGGGCATATGCCGCCTGTATAGGCCAGAATGCAGGTGCCGCAGGCTTGGCAGCGCTCGCTCCATCGGCCGCGTTCTTCCGTAGCCCCCAGAAAACAGGTGTTAACCCCCGGATAGACGCGCTGGGAATGGTATTTTTCCGCCACAAACTGGACCCCCACGCCGCAGGCAAGGGAGACGATGGCGTCATACTGGTCGGCGACATCCCGGATCTCCTCCAGGTATTCGTGGTCACACTGCCGCTCCAGGGTAATCTCGTCTATTTTAACCTCCCTGCCCTGGTTTAAGAAATACATCCGAAGGGCCGAGGCCAGAATACCGACTTCTTTTTTCCCCCCTGCTTCACAGACGGTGACGCATTCATTGCATCCCAGGATCAGGAGCTTGCCGCAGTCATCGACATATCCGATAATTTCTTCGATGGGCTTCTTTTCGGCGATAATCATGGATGACCTCACTATTTATAATCTATTTTATGCCGCATGCTTTTTTTGCCTTCTGATTGGATTCGGCCCCAGCGCCTTGATTTTTTCATAGATCTCTTCGGCGTACTTGGCGAATAAAGGGCCGTCCCCTGAAGAGAGGTTGTACATCATCGCCCGCTCGCCGCCTATACCAATGGTATCGAGCACTGTTTGGGCCTGTTCCACATGTCTGCGGGCACGAAAGTTCCCTGTTTTGAAATGACACTCGCCCTCCCTGCAGCCAATCACGCAAACGCCATCGGCGCCTTTCTCAAATGCCCGAAGGATATGAATAATATCTACCTTTCCGGAGCATGGCACCCGGATGATCCGGAGGCTGGTCGGGTAAGTCAGTCGCATCGAACCTGCCAGGTCCGCAGCTGAGTATCCTCAGTAGTTGCAGCAGAATGCGAGAATGATGGGTTCGAATACTTCACTCATGGGATGTCCTCCAATAATGCGTCCACTTTGCTTAATAGTTGCTCGTCTTCATACCAGGATAGTTCAATCGCCTTGGCCGGGCATTCCGCGGCGCATGCGCCGCATCCCTGGCAAAGGGCGTCGTCGATTTCACTGACCCCGTCCTCATTAATCCGCGGCACTCCATAGGGGCAGGTGCGAACACATATCAGACAGGCCGTGCATTTATCCGGGTCCACTTTGGCCGTTACCGCAGACAGGGTGAGGTGTGGCTGGATAAGAAAGGTCGTTGCCCGGGCGGCGGCGGCCAAAGCCTGGGCGATGGACTCGGAAATCAGCTGGGGGCTGTGGGCGGTGCCGCAGACAAAAATCCCTTCCGTCTCCAGGTCTATTGGGCGAAGCTTGGCATGGGCTTCAATGAAGTAGTCCTCCGAATTTCTGCCCAGTTTCATGATCGAGGCGAGCTCTTCGGTGTCGGCTGCCCGCATTCCGGTGCTCAATGCCAGGATATCGGCATCCACAGCGATATCCCGATCCAGAATGGGATCATGGAACGTAACGGATACCCCCTCGTCAGTCGAGGCGACCTCAGGCGGGGCCTCCGGATCAAAACGGGAGAAGATGACCCCCAGTTTTCTGGCTTCCGTATAGTAGTCCTCGAGGCGTCCATAGGTCCGGATATCGCGGTAAAGGATGTAGACCTGGGCGTCCGGGTTTAATTTTTTGATATGGATGGCGTTTTTTATGGCGCTTTGGCAGCAGACCCGGGAGCAGCCGGGATTCTCTTCGTTCCTGGAGCCCACGCATTGAATCATCACGACCCGGTCAGGATCCCCGAGATCCCCGTCTTCGAGCTTTTCAGCCAATTCAATCTGGGTGAGGACATGGGGATTTTCCCCATACAGGTACTCCTTGGGCCGATATTCGTTGGCGCCGGTGGCCACGATTACGACGCCGTGGTCGATTTTTCGTTCATACATCCCGGGGCCGACGAGCACCTCGGTGGTGAAGTTGCCCTTAAAGCCTGAGAAGTCGACGATCAGGGAATTGGTCAGAACCTGGATATGGCTGTGGTTTTTTACACGCTCGCCCAGTTCTGAGACATAGGATTGAATATCAGCGCCTTCTATGGTTTTTGTCAGCCGGTTGCAAAGACCGCCGAGTGCCGACTCCTTTTCTATCAGCACCACGTCATATCCCTGGTCGGCGATGCCCAGGGCGGCGTTCATTCCGGCCACCCCCCCGCCGATTATCAATGCCCTTCGGGTGACAGGGATTTGGCGTTCCTTGAGGGGCCTCAAGGAGGCAGCCCGGGCAACCGACATGCGAACCAGCTCCTTGGCCTTTTGCGTGGCTTTTTCCGGGTCATCCGGGTGCACCCAGGAGTCCTGGTTCCGGATATTGGCCATTTCAAAAAGATATTTGTTCAGTCCGCATTTTTCCAGGGTATCCATGAATATCGGCTCGTGGGTTTTCGGGGTGCAGGAGGAGACCACGACGCGGTTGATATTATTCTCCACCAGGGTTTCTTTCATCTTGTCCTGGGCGTCCTGACTGCAGGTGAAGAGATTCTCGCCCGCGTAGACCACGTGCGGCAGGGTGGCGGCATACTCCCGAACCGCCGGGACATCGACAACACCGGCAATATTGATGCCGCAGTCGCAGACAAAAACCCCGATCCGCGGTTCTTCGCCTTCAACATCCTTTTCTTCCGGTATTTCGACCGTCTTCGTCCTTGTCCCCCGGGCAGCGGCCAGATCTCTGCCGGCGGCACAGGCGGCAGCGCTGGCTTCGGTAACGGAGCTCGGAATATCCTTTGGCCCCTGGAAGGTCCCACAGGCAAAAACGCCCGGCCGGCTGGTGGATACCGGTTCAAAGGGGGAGGTGACGGCAAAGTTGTACTGATCCAGCTCGATATCCAGCCGTCTGGCATTTTCAATGGTGGCGGGCGACACCTGCATGCCGACGGAGAGGACCACCATGTCGAATTCCTCTTTTACCAGCTCGCCGTTTTCTTTGGCAAAGCGAAGGATCAGGCTTCCGGGGGTTTCGGCTTCATTAATGGTATGGACCCGCGCTTTTTCAAACCGGACGCCGATTTCCTCCTTGGCCCTTAGATAATACTTCTCATAATCCTTGCCGAATGTCCGGATATCCATGTTGAAGATAACCGCGTCCAGTTCCTCCTTGGCATGCTCTTTGGCGATCATGGCCTCTTTTATGGCATACATGCAGCAGACCGATGAGCAGTAACCGTTGCCGCAGCGATTGGTATCCCTTGATCCGATGCATTGGAGCCAGGCAATTTTTTTCGGCTCCTTATGGTCCGATGGCCTCACCAAATGGCCCATCGTAGGGCCTGATGCGCTTAAAAACCGTTCGAATTCAAGGCTGGTGATCACGTTTGGGTGGCTCTTATAACGATAGGTATCCTCCAGCGTGGACGGATCGAAAACCTCGTTGCCGGCAGAGAGAACAACCGAGCCCACCTCCAGATCTTCATCAACGGCTGTTTGCGTATGGTCGATGGCCCCTGCCAGGCAGGCGTCCACGCATCGGTAGCACTCCGAGCAGATGCCGCATTTCAGGCACCGGTCGGCTTCAATTTGGGCTTCGGACTCATCGTATCCGAAGGATACCTCAAGGAAGTTGCACTCCCGGGCCTCCGGCTCAAGACAACGGACCGGTACGCGCGGTTTATGGGGCTCATCAATGGCATCCGGCTTTTCATACGTCCAGTCTTTCTCACGGCCCTCGTAAAGATCCTTACCGTCGATGTATCGGCAGATGCTTTCCGCGGCCTCTTTCCCGCAGGCGACGGCTTCGACTACGGATTTGGGCCCGTAGAACACATCTCCGCCGGCGAATACCCATTCAATGGGTGTTTGGAGGGTTACGGGGTCGGCCTCCAGGCCGCCGGCTTTGGAAACGGGGATATTCTGATCGGTAATGCCGGAAAGCTCCGCCTTTTGGCCGATAGCGATGATTACCGTATCGCCGAAATAGGACTGGCAGGCATTCTCATCGTATTTTGGCGAAAAACGGCCATTTTCATCAAAAACGGCCGTGCAGGTTTTAAACTCTATGCCTGAAAACCGGTTGTTCTTGTCAATAAAAAAGGACTTGGGGCCGAAACTGTTGATAATTTCGATATTACTCTCCAGGGCTTCCCGGATTTCATGCGCCCAGGCCGGCATCTCCTCGCGGGTTTCCAGGCAAACCATTTTTACGTTCTCCGCCCCTTTGCGTTTGGCGGTGAGCGCAACATCAATAGCCACATTACCGCCCCCGATCACGAGGACATCCTTGCCAACGGCAGTTTCTTCACCCATGGCCGTGGCCCGCAAAAAATCAACGCCCTGGAGAACGCCCGCCGCATCCTCGTTTTCCACGCCCAAGCGGCGGCCACCGTGCAGGCCGATGCCCAGAAAAACGGCGGCATACCCATCGGCCTGCAGGCTGTCCAGGGTAATGTCGCCGCCAAAGGAGACCCCGGTTTTTATAGTGACCCCCATCTTTTCGATGACGCCTATCTCGTTTGCCAGAATGTCCCGCGGCAGCCGGTATTCCGGTATTCCAACGGCCATCATGCCGCCTTTTACCGGGAGTTTTTCGAAAATAGTGACCGAATAGCCCTCGCGCCTCAAGAAATAGGCGGCGGCAAGTCCGGCCGGACCGGAGCCGATGACGGCGATTGTTTCATCCCGCTCTTCCGGGATCTCCGGCACGTACAGGCTGTCCTGGCTGTTTTCCCAGTCCGCCAAAAACCGGTGAAGCTCCCGGATGGCCAGGGGTTCGTCGTAGTCGCCCCGGGTGCAGATGTCCTCACACGGATGATGGCAGACCCGGCCGCAAATGCCGGGAAACGGGTGGTCCTGTTTGAATAGCCTGAGGGCCTCTTCATATCTTTTTTCCCTGATAAGGGCGATGTAGCCCTGGATGCTGACATGGGCGGGGCAGGTGGCTTTGCAGGGCGCCGTGCCCCGCTTGCTGATGGCATAGGCGCCTGGAATGGCCTGGGCATATTTTTTGTAAATGGCCTTGCGGGTGGTGAGCCCCTGGTCGTATTCATTGGGAATCTCGATGGGGCAAACCTCGGTGCATTCCCCACAGCTGGTGCACTTTGATGTGTCTATATATCTGGGCTCCTGGTGCACCCGGGCGGTGAAATGGCCCGGCTCGCCTTCCAGGCCCATGAGCTCTGTTCCGGTTCTAAGCTCAATGTTCAAGTGCCGGCCGACCTCGACCAGTTTCGGCGAGATGATTCACATGGCACAGTCATTTGTGGGGAATGTCTTGTCCAGCTGGGACATCATTCCGCCAATGGCTGAAGACTTCTCAAGCAGATACACATAGTATCCGGCGTTGGCCAGATCGAGGGCGGACTGCATGCCGGCGATGCCGCCGCCAACCACCATTGCCGATCCGAATGTTTGCCCGCCTTTTTCATTTGCCGTATGCTGTGTCATCAAAGATACTCCTGCTTTATTTGATCCCGTGAATAATGTCGGGGAGTTTGTGCTCCCAACCTATGGTGGCAATCAGGGCGCCGCTGAACCGAGCGGCCTTAAGCGCCCTGACGGTTTCGACGGCAACGTGGGTGCATTCTTTCGTTTTATCCGGAGCTTTCTGGATTTTCTGGATCAGCTCATCCGGAATATGCACGTTGGGCATGTTTCGGGCCATGTAACGGGCCATGCCCACGGATTTCAACAATACAACCGTAGGAATAACAAAAACATCCCGGTCGGCCAGTTTTTTGACAAAGGGCTCAATGGCATCCGGCACGAAGACGGGGGGAGTGATTAAGAAGCGGACGCCGGCATCGATTTTTCGTTTGGCTGCGTCAGCCTCCCGATCCAGCTCATTACCGGAGAGTCCGGCATTGGCAGTCGCCCCCATGAAAAAATCCGGCTTGCCGTCCAGCTCGATGCCGGCCATATCCCTTCCCGCCTGCAGCTCGGTAACTGCGGTAAGCAGGTCATCGATGGTGATGTCATATACCGCCGCCGCCTGGTGGTGGTCTCCGTAGCTGGGATCCTCGCCGGTGACCGCCATTATATTTTCGATGCCGCAGGCATAGGCGGACAGAAGGTCCGCCTGCAGGGCAATTCGATTCCGGTCCCGGCAGCACACCTGCATGATCGTCTCCATCCGCTTGTTCTGCAGCATCATCGCCGATCCCAGAGCGCTCATCCGCATAACGGCATTGCTCATCTCCGGGATGACAAACGCGGTGATATCCTCTTTTACCTTGGCGGCGTTGTCTATCATGGGGGAAATATTAACGCCTTTAGGGGGTTCGATTTCAGCAAGAAGAGTAAATTCTCCGGCTTCGAGTCTACGTTTCAACTGCATTTTTTCCTCCAGGGGTGCGTCTGGTATGGATAAGGCGGCATAATCTCGGAATTGTCAAAGGTTTATGGAAACAAAGTTACATTTTAGATACTAAAAATTTAAAACACTGTCAATAGCCGTGAACATTATTTTTTCTCTATAAACAGGGCATTTGATTGCAAACAGGGATACACCCCCCGGCACTTTATCCGATCTGGTGGCCCTCAAAAACAAAAGATGCCATCCCCATGCGGTATCCGCTATCCGCCCGTATTTTTTTCACCCTGTAAAAAAAATCGGCACGCAAAGGGCTGGGCCCCTTTCCCCTTTTTCCCCTGAGGCTGCTTAAACGCCCTCAGGTTTAAACCTGGCAAAAGAATTGCATTCCTGATTTATCGTAAAACTGTTTAAGGATAGGGGGGCGGTGGATCTGTTATTGACCGGTAAAAATTTATGGCATATGCTTAAAATTACAATTCTGTTATCACCACCCGCTCTGCCAGGGGGCTTTGATGAGCCTTAGAATCGGTTTCTATATTTGCCATTGCGGAATGAACATCGCGGCAAACGTACGGGTTGAAGAAGTCGCCGAATATGTGCGCCACTTGAGAAATGTCACGGTTTCCCGGGACTACAGGTTCATGTGTTCGGACCCCGGCCAGGAACTCATTGAGAACGATATCCGTGAATATGGGCTAAACCGGGTGGTGGTGGCCTCCTGCTCCCCCCGTTTACACGAAAAAACCTTTCAGGGGGCCTGTCAACGGGCGGGGTTGAATCCGTATTATTTTCAGATGGCCTCGATGCGGGAACAGGTCTCCTGGGTGACCAAAGACCCGGATGTCGCGACACAGAAGGCCAAGACCCTGGCGGCGGCCGCGGTCAGCCGGGTACAGTTCCATTATCCCCTGCAAACCCGAGAAGTTGCAGTTCATCCGGATATGATGGTGGTAGGCGGAGGCATCGCCGGTATGCAGGCGGCCCTTGATCTTGGCAATGCGGGCCATAAGGTCTACCTGGTGGAAAAGGATACCACCATCGGCGGGCACATGCTGCAGTTTGACAAGACCTTTCCGACGCTTGACTGTGCGGCCTGTATCGGTACCCCGAAGATGGTGGAGGTGGCCCAGAACGAAAACATTGAGCTTCTGTCATATTCCGAAGTCCGGGAGGTCGAGGGATATATCGGCAACTACACGGTTACCGTACGCCGCAAGCCCAGGTATGTCCTCGAAGGGGTTTGCACGGGCTGCGGGGAATGTATGGACGTTTGTCCGGTCTCAATGCCAAGTCAATGGGATGAAGGGCTTTCTCAGCGCAAGGCCATCTATCGCTCTTTTCCTCAGGCGGTGCCGATTACCTATGTGATTGAGAAGATGGACCGGCCGCCCTGTACCATCAGCTGTCCGGCGGGCGTCAATGTCCAGGGCTATGTCCAGTTGATCGGGCAGGGCAAATACAGGGAGGCCGTCCGGTTGATAATGGAGCGGCTGCCGCTGCCCGGCGTGTTGGGTCGGGTCTGTCCGCATCCATGTGAGGCGTCATGCCGGCGGGCCGAAGTCGACAGCCCGATCGCCATTCGGGAATTGAAGCGTTTTGCCGTGGATCAGGTAGATTTTTCCGAACTGCCCGTTCCGGAAATCAAGGATCGACCGGAGAAAATCGCGGTTATCGGCTCCGGGCCGGCGGGCCTGACCGCTGCCTATTACCTGCGGCTAAAGGGCTACCAGGTCACCGTTTTTGAAGGCGAAGCGGTTTTGGGCGGCATGCTTCGGCTGGGTATCCCCGAGTATCGGCTTCCTCCGGCCGTTCTGGACCGGGAGATCGACTATCTTTTGAAAACCGGCATCCAAACCCGGTGCAAAATCTGGCTGGGTAAAGATATCACCTTTAACAGCCTCAAGGCGGAAGGCTTTTCCGCCGTATTTATGGGAACCGGTGCCCATCTTCCCCTGCGGATGGGAATTCCGGGGGAGGATATCGGCGCGGGCATAATGGAGGCAACGGCGTTTCTCCGCCGGATAAACCTGGGAAAGGCTCCGGAGACGGGCAAGTCGGTGGTGGTGGTGGGCGGCGGGAACGCGGCCGTTGATGCCGCCCGTTCAGCCAGACGCCTGGGGGCGCAGTCGGTTACCGTGGTATATAGACGGTCCCGGCGTGAAATGCCTGCCTATGACGAAGAGATCGAGTGTGCCGAAGCAGAGGGCGTCCATATATCCTACCTGACCGCCCCGGTTCGAATCATCGAAGAAAATGGGCGGGCGGCGGCGTTTGAGTGTATCCGCACGGAATTGGGCCCCCCGGATCAAACCGGCCGTCGTCGACCGCTCCCCATTGAAGGCTCGGAGTTTGAAATGCCGTGTGATCTCGTTATCCCGGCGATCGGCCAAATCACCGGGCTGGCGGACCAGCAGCCGGCCACGGAACTTGAGACATCGAGACGCGGTACCATTATGGTTGCGCCTGAAACCCTTCAGACCTCCATACCGTATGTTTTTGCCGGCGGGGATGCGGTTACTGGCCCGGCTTCAGTGATAGAAGCGGTTGCCGAGGCCCACCGGGCCGTGGAAGCCATTGATCGATATATAAGTGGGGAGGATCTGGCGGCATATGCGGCAAACCTGTCGGAAAAACCGGCACCGGGTACTGAATGGATGCCGGTATCAGAAGATACGGCGCCGATGCCAAGGCGTGCGCCCGAACGCCGGGAAGCCGCGAGTCGCACCCATTCCTTCGAAGAGGTCAACTCAGGCTTTCTTGAGGCCGATGCCCGGAAGGAGGCCGGTCGGTGCTTGAACTGCGGTGGATGCTGTGAATGCATGCAGTGTGTGAACGTTTGTCAGGCAAACGCCATCGATCATCGGATGGAGGAGGAGATACGCGAAATAAGGGTTGGCAGCATTATTATCGCCACGGGCTATGACCAGATGGATCCAAGCCCGATGGTGCCATACGGATACGGCAAATATCCGAATGTCTATACGGGCCTGGAGTTTGAGCGGCTCACCAATGCGACCGGGCCCACCGGCGGTGAGATTCTTATGCGCGACGGCGACGGTAAGTTTACCCGGCCACCGGAGAGCGTGGCCATTCTCCACTGTGTCGGCAGCCGGGACGTCAACTATCACGAGTACTGCTCCCGCGTCTGCTGTATGTATGCCCTGAAATTTGCCCATCTGATCAAGGACAAAGTGGGCCGCGATACCCGGGTTTACGATTTCTATATTGACCAGCGGTGCTTCGGCAAGGGCTATGAGGAGTTCTATCGCCGGTGCCAGGAGGAGGGCACCCGGTTTATCCGGGGCAGGGTCGCTGAAATTACCGATGAGGCGAGAACACCGGAGGAGTCGGGCAGGCTCATCGCCGTTGCCGAGGATACGCTGCTCGGCCGCCCTGTACGGGTGCCGGTGGATATGGTGATTCTCTGTGCAGCCATAGAAGCCCGGCCGGATGCTCTGCAGGTTGGACGGACGTTTGGGGTAAGCGTGGGCGCTGATGGTTTTTTTCTGGAGGCGCATCCCAAACTGGGGCCGCTGGATACGGCAACCGGCGGTGTATTTATTGCGGGCGCCTGCCAAGGGCCTAAGGATATTACCGACAGCGTCGCCCAGGCTTCCGGTGCCGCCGCAAAGGCGCTGTCCCTTGCCACTCGCGGTAAAGTCCAGATACCTTCGGCCATCTCCTGGATCGATCCCGATCTTTGCGCCGGATGTCAGATGTGTATGGCGGTTTGTCCCTATTCGGCCATTGAGTTTGACGGCCGTCGGAAGATCGCGGTCGTAAACGAGGCGGTCTGCAAAGGCTGCGGCAGCTGTGCGGCCATCTGTCCCAGCGGGGCGGCGCAAATCCGGCATTTCAGGGAAAAACAGGTCATGTCGGAGCTTGATGGGTTGTTTAATGCTATTTATGCAATCGATCAATGATTTAATAGAACTCGGTTGAGGAGGCCCCATGGAAGAAGAATTCGAGCCCACCATTATCGCGTTCGTCTGCAACTGGTGTACATATACCGCGGCCGACCTGGCTGGCACATCGCGGTTGGTCTATCCGCCGAACGTCCGGCTGATCCGGGTGATGTGCACCGGCATGGTGGACCCCAAATATATCATCAAGGCGTTTCTCGAGGGGGCGGACGCGGTTCTGGTCAGCGGCTGTCATCCGGGCGACTGCCATTACATCAACGGCAACCTAAAGGCGCGTCGCCGGATGCGGCTTTTAAAGGAGGTCCTCTCCGTCTTTGGGATCGAACCCGAAAGGCTGCGGCTGACATGGATCGGGGCCAGTGACGGGATCGAATTCGCGGATACCATCAAGGAAATGGTGGCGCAGGTAAAGAGGATCGGACCCAATGCATGCAAGCATCAAACGGTGGTTTAGTTTGTGGACAACGGAGTGGATGAATGACTGACTGGTACAAAATCGACAGGCAGGGGGGGGATCGCCTCACGGATATCCGTCAATTTTTAAAATCGGTGCTCGGGCTGGAATCTGTCAGCGCCATGCTGGTCCCCCGGCAGCTGCCAACGAAAGATGCCGTAATGCCGTCGCTGGTATCCCGCCCGGTGCTTTTGGATGACGCCGATCCCCTGGCGCCCGCCTTTGCCGTTAATTCGGCCAAGAACATCTCCCAATTGACCCGCAAGGGGCTGGATGCAAACATTGCGGCCGTATTGCGCCCCTGTGAGATCCGTGCCCATATCGAGCTGGTCAAGCTGCATCAGAGCGCCAGTGAACCGGTCCTCATTATCGGTATGGACTGTCTGGGCGCCTTTTCCAATCGTTGCTATCAGGCCTTTCTGGAAGAAAACGAGGGACCGGCAAGCGAAGCCTTTTGCAGGGCCAGGCTTTCGGGTGCCGAACCGTCAAATACGGTTGAAATCAGCCCGGCCTGCCGGATGTGCGAGCAGCCGATCCCCGAGGGGGCCGATATTATCCTCGGGCTCTACGGGATATCGCTGGATGAGGGGCTTTTTTTGCAGGCCCGTACGGAGCGCGGAAAAGAGGTCCTTGATAACATCGGCGCCAGGGGCGCAAAAGCCCCGGAACAACGGGAGCAGGTGGTGCAATCGTTGATAAAAGAGCGAACTGAAAAGCGGGACCAGGTGTTTGAGGAAACGGCCGCCGCAGTCAACACGATCGAAAAGCTATCCGAATATCTCTCCGGATGCGTCAACTGCTATAACTGTCGGGTGGCCTGTCCGGCTTGCTATTGCCGGGAATGCGTTTTCACCACGGACGTGTTTGACCATGACCCCCTCCAATACCTGAAGTGGAGCGAGCGAAAGGGCGCGCTCAAAATGCCTACGGATACGATTTTTTATCATATCACCCGGCTCGTGCACATGGGCACGGCCTGCGTGGGGTGCGGCCAGTGTGCCAATGCCTGCCCAAACGATATTCCTTTGACCCAGCTCTTCCGCATGGTGGCGCACCGCACCCAGGCCGCATTTGACTACCAGGCCGGGCGCAGCGCGGATGAGCCGCCGCCGCTTACGATTTTCAAAGAAGAAGAGTTCGACGAAATCGTCGGTTTAGGCTCATGACGGAGGCATTGTAATGGCAGAAAAATCCGGATCCGCACTGGTCATTGGGGCAGGCATCAGCGGCCTCCGGTCGGCAATCGATCTGGCAGAGACCGGCTACCATGTATTTTTGGTGGACAAAGCCCCGCATATCGGCGGGATACTCGAGCAGCTGGATCACCAGTTTCCCACCAACCGCTGCGGGATGTGCAAACTGCTGCCCGCGGTGGAGCCGGACCAGGCCAGTCAGCAATGTTTGAGGCGGGGGCTTTTTCATGGCAACATTGAGATTCTTGCATCCGCCGAGGTTATGGATATCTCTGGCGAGGCGGGCAACTTTTGCGCCACGCTGCACCAGCATCCCACTTTGGTGGACCCGAACCGGTGCATGGGGTGCGGCCAATGCGCCGAGGCCTGCCCCGTTGAAGTCAAGGATACATTCAATGCCGGATTATCGACCCGAAAGGCCATATATCAGCCGGCGCCGCAGGCGCTGCCCGGCACCCATGTGATTGATCTTTCGGCATGCACCCACTGCGGCGAATGCGTCTCGGTTTGTCCGACCGGCGCGATTCGAATGGCAGCCGCGGATCGGAAAAAGTTTAAAATCCTTGTGGCTGATGAGGCATCGAGCGTTCGGGAGCAACTGCAGACGCTCATGGCCGGGGAGGGGTTTCTCGTGGATACGGCCGAATCCGGGGAGGCCGCCCTGGAAAAGTTGAAATCCGAGGCCTTCCACCTGGTGCTTTTGGATATCAAGATGCCGGATATGGAAGGCGTGGATGTATTGAAAGAGGCCCTGGCGGTTCAGCCGTCGTTGCAGGTCGTGATGACCACCGCTTGCGCAGCCGTCCAGAGCGCGGTTGAGTCCATTAAGGCGGGGGCGGCGGATTATCTGGTTAAGCCCTTTTCGGAGGATTTTCTTTTGCCCCAAATCTATCGGTTCTATGAGGAAAGCGGAAAGGGCCGGCAGCGCGAGTTGAGCGTGGGGGCCGTCATCATTGCCACCGGCTGTCGGTATTTTAATCCGGCAGAGGGAAAGGATATTTTCGGCTATGGGCTATACCCGGATGTCGTCACCCACCTGGCGTTTGAACGGCTGATCAGCGGCACCGGCCCTTTCGGGGGGCGGCTGGTAAGGCCGTCGGATCGGCGGCCCGTCAACAAAATCGCCTGGATCCAGTGCGTGGGCTCAAGGGATCTGCAGACCGATTCGGATTTCTGCTCCAGCATCTGCTGCATGTCGGCTGTCAAAGAGGCGATGCTGGCCCGGGAAATAGGCGGGGGGCAGGTGGAAACCGTTATCTTCCATATGGATTTGCGGGTGTTTGAAAAACCGTTTCAACAATACCTGGACGATGCCAAACGCTCGGGTGTTCGGTTTCAGCGCTGCCGGGTGCATTCCGTTGCGTGTTCAGAGGATGGGGCGCGCCTGGCCATCCGATATGTGGATATGGATGGCGCCCGTGAAGCCCTCTTCGATCTCGTGGTTTTGTCCGTCGGCCAACGGCCGGCCGAGGACGCCGAAAAATTTTCGGAAATGCTGGGACTGGAGCTAAACCCGTGGGGGTATCTCGCCCCCCGGCCCTTCTCCCTCACAGAGACTTCAGCCCCTGGTGTTTTCCTCGGCGGGGCGGTCTCCGGCTTAACCGATATCAATGATGCGGTGATACGGGCGGGGGCGGCGGCCTGCGGCGCCTCTAAAGCCATACACAAGAGCGGCGGCAGTCTGGAAACGGTCGAGTCAGCAGATGATGGGCGGGACCGGGATATCAACCGGGAAGAGCCGAATATACTGGTTATTCTATGTGTCTGCGGGGACCGGCTCAAAGCGCTGATCGATATGGACGTCCTTCTTGACCGGATACAAACGGAGCCGGCGGTTTCCCAATGTCTTGAGGTGGACGGACTTTGCAGCCCCGACGGATGGGCAAAAATGCTGGAAGAGTTAAAGGACAAACCCGTCAACCGCATTCTGCTGGCGACTTGTGCGGCGAATGCATATGCCCACAGACGGCTTGAAATCGCCGATGCCGCCGGACTGCCGGAAGCAGCGGTTCAGATAAAAGATGTCTTTCCCTCCGATTGGTTTGCCGGCGGTGCCCCCGCAAAAGAGCAGACGCCGTATAACACCGGCTATGTGGAGCGCTGCCTGAAACTCGCTATTGCCGGGTTAAAAGGGATCCATTGGGGGCCGGCTGAAAAAATTCCTGTCTATCAATCCGCGCTGATTATCGGCGGCGGAATTGCCGGGATGACCGCCGCTCTAGCCATTGCCGGACACGGTTTCCGGGTCGATCTGGTGGAAAAGGCCGAGCAGCTTGGCGGCAACCTTAATTGGCTGGGCCGGACCATCGACGGGGCGGATGTGGCCGAACGGCTTCAAACCACCGTCTCCCGGGTAAATGACAATTCCTTGATCCATGTGCATTTGAACTCGACCGTTGCGGATATTCGGGGCTCGGTCGGCCGGTTTCAGAGCACCATCGGTGAAGGAAAAAACGCCCAAACCGGGCATCATGGGGCGGTCCTCCTGGCCACCGGCGGCGTCGAGGGGGCCACCGAAAGCTACGGATATGGGAAAAGCCCCGCCGTCATGACGCAGAAGGCGTTTGAAACCGCCCGGTCGGAGGGGCGGATTGACCCGGCGGCGCTCTCTTCAGTGGCCATGATCCAGTGCGTGGATTGCCGCGAACCCCCCAGAAACTATTGCAGCCGTGTCTGCTGCCTCTCATCATTGAAGCATGCCATGTATTTAAAGGAGCAAAATCCAGACCTATCCGTATATATCCTCTACCGGGACATGATGACCCCCGGCTTCTATGAGACCTATTATACCCAAGCCCGCCGGAAGGGGATTATTTTTTTTCCGTATACCCCAGAGGCCAAACCCGAAGTGGTCGTGCCCGGGCAAAACGGGGACGGCGCATCCCGGCTCCGCATAAGGGCCAACGATCCGATCATCGGACAAAGCGTGGAAATCGAGGCGGACCTGCTGATTCTTGCCACCGGCATCACCCCTGTGTTGCCCGGGGACTTGATGTCGAAGCTGAGGGCTGAAGTGGATGAACACGGTTTTTTCAAGGAGGCGGATTTTAAATGGCGGCCGGTGGAATCCCTGGCGGCCGGAGTTTTCGCATGCGGTCTGGCGCTTTCGCCGCGCTTAATTGATGAGAGCATGGCTTCGGCGGAGGCCGCTGCCATGCGGGCGGTTCGGATGATTAACCGTCAATACTTGACTGCGGGCAGGAAAATTGCCGTGGTTCGGCATAGTCTCTGCTCCGGCTGTCAACTATGTATATCGGCCTGCCCTTACGGTGCCCGGGAAATCGACCCCGAATTCGGCCGGATTGAAGTGAATCCGTTGAAATGCCAGGGATGCGGCGCGTGCGCAGCCATCTGTCCGAACAGCGCCACGGTCCTGGCCGAGGGCTCGGAAACCGAGATGTTTGAAATGATCGATGCCGCAATGGGGCCCGTGTGAGCCGGAGATTTGTATAGAAGGAGCAACGCGTATCATGTTATCTGCGACAGGCAGCCCTACCGTTTACCCTGAGGAAAAGGCGGAGGACCTTCTGGGACCGCTTCAGGAGAAACTCTGCGCATGCATCCAGTGCGGTACCTGTACCGCCTCCTGCAGAAACGCCCACTTAATGGATTTTACGCCCCGCAGGCTTTGGCGGCTCGTGCTCATGGGGCAGACCGAGGAAATATTTCATAGCAAAACCTTCGCCCTATGCTCGGCCTGCTATTATTGTACCCTGAGATGCCCGCGGGGCCTGCCGTTGACTGACGCCATGAACCTTCTGAAGCAGTTGGGTGCCAAAAAGGATGTCGCCGGATACCGGCCGAATGCCCGGTTCTATGGAAGCTTTCTGGACAGCGTCCGCCGTCACGGCCGGATCAACGAGGTCGAGTTCATGCGTCGGTACTTTATCCTAATGAAAAATCCGGCGATTCCGATCAAATTTACGCCCTTGGGCATCCGCCTGCTTCGGAAGAAAAAAATTTCTATGCTGCCGAACAAGCGCAAACCCGAATACCCGCTTGACCAATTTTTTCAGCGCGTGGAGAAACTGGAGAATCAGCAATGAAATATTTGTATTATCCGGGATGCTCGCTTGAGGGGACAGCCATGGAATACGACATCTCCACGCGTGCGCTTTTTGATGTTTTGGGTATTGAGCTGGTGGAAATCGATGGCTGGACCTGCTGCGGCGCGTCTGCGGCCGAGGCGCAGAGCGAGCTGTTGTCCATCGCCCTGCCGGCAAGGAGCCTGGCCATTGCCGAGTCCATGGGGACGTCGATCGGGGACATCCTGGTTCCGTGCAGCGCCTGTTATCTCAACTTGAGGCGGGCCGCCGAGGAAACGCGCAAGGATCCCGACCTGCTGGCAAGGGTCAATCAAGTGCTCGAACCCGAAGGCCTCAAACTGCAGGGGCAAAAACGGGTCCGGCATCTGCTGGATGTCCTGTCAAACGATATCGGCGCCATGGGGTTAGCTGAGCATATCCACACGACAATGGCCCGCTATCTGGTCGCGCCCTATTACGGCTGTCAGTGCCTGCGTCCCTATGTGGTCTTTGACGATCCGGAGGCCCCCACTTCCATGGAGCCATTGATTCTGGCGACCGGTGCCGGGGTTCATGGTTGGCATATGGCCACCAAATGCTGCGGCGCCTCATTGATGAATATCAAACCGGAGGTCGCCCAAAAGATGGTCGCGGCAATCCTTTCGGGCGCCCGGGGGGCGGACGCCATCGTCACCGTTTGCCCCATGTGCCAGGTGAACCTTGAAGGCTATCAGGGCCGGATTTCTCGGTCCGCGCATAGGGATCTGCATCTCCCCATCCTCTATCTTCCCCAGTTTCTGGGACTTGCCATGGGAATTGATCGCCGGGCCCTGTCTTTAGAAATGAACCTGTCCAATTTATCCGCCTTTTTCTAGCCGCCATTTTTTTGGGTGATATCCCATAACTTACCGTTTTTTGAGTAATATCCCGAAATTGCCTTTCTGATTGACAAAGCGAAACACTGTCCATTAGGATAATCTGGCTTTTTTTAACCTAAATTGAGCGATTTTCAAGTTTGCCGCAGATACAAGGAAAATGATGTCGAGCTATAGGCGCCTATGCGAGGCATCATTTGACGCAGTAGATGCGGTGAAATTGGAAATCCCGGAGGGTTTCAAATTTTTTGATTTAAAAAATGATCCAATATCCTAAAAATAAAATAGAAATTAAATCTTCAAAAAATTGAAACGCTCAATTTAGGTTTAACCAAACCAAGGAGGAGGCGGTTGTTATGGCAAAGGGCGCATGTTTTCAAATTTTTTTCCGTTTTGGACTGGCGGCAGGCATTGCGTTAATCCTGTTTTTTTCCATGATTCCCAAAAGTGCTGCTGGCTGAGCCGCGTGCAGCAAAAAAACTTTGACCGTGTCCGTCAAAGCGGGGGAAGGCGAAATCTGGGTAGGTGGGGTAGTACAGGCAGACAGTCAAACTTACGAGAAAGACGCTGAGCTTAGTATAGAAGCCAAGCCCGACGAGGGTTATCAATTCGACCGATGGGAGGGGGATTTATCTGGCAGTACCGGCTCGACGACCATCACTTTAAATACCAATAAATCCGTTGATGCGTATTTTATCAGTGAAGCCGAATTAAAGGCTCAACCTCCGGAAGCGGATGCCGGTTCGAATAAAGATTATGAAGAAGGCCGGCAAGTCAGCCTTGACGGCTTGGGCTCTGCCGACCCGTTGGGCCGGCCGCTGGCCTATGCGTGGCAACAGACTGACGGATCGCCGGAAGTCACACTTTCCGGTGCCAATACGGAAACTGCGACATTTACCGCCCCTAACGTTATGGGGGAAAGTTCTTGTTTGACGTTCGAATTGACGGTTACGGACGCGGAGAATGATCAGGATACCGACATTGTGGAAATCTGCATCAATTCCACAAATATTGCCCCCCATGCCGTAGTTGACAATGACTATCAAAGCGTCAATGGCGGAGACTGTGTAACCATCGATGGTTCGGCATCCCATGATGAGGACGGCGGCATTGCCTCGTATTCCTGGACCGTGTTTGGGGGTTTGACGGCCATCACCGATGTCATCGAGTCCACAGTGAGTGCCGAGACCGGGGACACATTGACGTTTGTCGCACCGAATGCCGAGGGTAGCGTGGATATCCGGTTGACAGTCGAAGACAACGAACAAAAGACGGATTCTCAGAGCGTCACCGTCAGGATGCAAGCGGTCGATGATCCGGACAAGGTTGACAGCGACGGCGATGGTGTCGGCGATGTCTGTGATTCAGAAATTGTTCCCGGTATAAAGGCCAATGGATCGGATGGGCCTATAACCGCAGCGTCAACCGACAATGTTTCCCTATCGGTCGAATTATTCCCCGGGAGCTTTGCCAACATTGAGGCTGATTGGTGGCTGTTGGCCGATACCCCATATGGGTGGTTTCATTATCAGCTAACAGAGGACGCATGGGTGGGTGGACCTGATACAACCAGCTATCAAGGCCCTTTGTTCAGCCTGGGAGAGTTTACCGTGCTGGAAACCCCCCTGCCGCCCGGCAAATATACGGTCTATTTCGGGGTCGATACGGTTGTAAACGGCGACTTGGATTTCAATACGGAAAAACTTCGCTATGGCGCCGTGGAAATATATGTCGAATAGCCTATTACGGCTTGACGGCTTCCCGTTACCGCCCGGGAAAATCCGGAAATCCCGGGGTCATGGTTTCCCTGATCGTCTGGTCATGGCCCCGGGTCAGGATTAAGGCCTCGATGCCCATTTTATCGGCAAATTCTACGCCGTTTCGTGCGCCCATAACGGTGATGGCCGTGGCCGCGCCGTCAAGCAGGGCGTTTGAGCGGGTTCCGGTGACGCTGAGGGTGGTTACGCCTAAGACTTTTTCTGAAACCGGTTTGCCGGTCTCGGGGCTGAAAATGTGATAAAAGGTTTGCCCCTGAATTCGTAGGGGCTGCCGGTAGTTGCCGCTGGTGGAAACCCGGATTTGGCCGTTGCGGCTTATAACCCCCCAGGGCTGTACCATATTTTTTTTGGGATGCTCGATGCCGATCCGCCACGGGGAGCCCCTATTGCGGCCGAATGCCGCGACCTCTCCGCCCAATTGGACGAGACCGTCCGATATGCCGTTTTTTTTCAATAGCTGCCGTACCTGATCGACCGCATAGCCTTTGGCGATGCCGCCGAAATCGAAACGGATCGGCGGATTCTCGATTCGGACCCGATTTCTTTTTTCGGATTCGATCCCCACGTTTTCAAATCCTGTATGACGAAGGGTTTTAAGAATTTTACGCTCAGAGGGGATCTCCTGTATTTCCTCGGCATGGTGCCAGAGCCGTTTGATCGGGAGAAAAGTGGGATCAAAGCATCCGTTGCTCTTATCCCAGAGGTTTCGGGAAATTTTAAGCGCCCTATAAAGGTCGGCTGAAACAGGCACCCCGCCGCCGCCGCTGTTTCGATTGATTCTGGCGACCTCCGCCGCCGGGTCAAACGGATTAAAAATCCGGCCCAGACGTTCGAATTCCGCCCATGCCCTGTAGATGGCCCTATGCGCGAGCTTTTCGCTCACATCCGGAGACGTTATAAGGATATGGGCGGGGATGTTAAAATAGATTTTTTGTCTGCTTTCCCAACAGCCATCGGCCGTTTTTTTTATGGGGGGAGCGCTCGCCTCCGTGCCCGTTTTATGGGCGGAGGAAAGTGCCGCAGCTTTTTTTGAAGACGATAAACGGCAGTGGATTAAAAACACGGCGGCGCCGCACAAAAGTATCGTCCCAAGCGCCAAAAGGGCCGTTGCCGTTTTGTATCTGTTCCTTAATATTACCATAATTTAACCTAAATTGAGCGATTTTTAAGTTTACCGCAGATACAAGGAAAATGATGACGAGCGATAGTTGTCTATGCGAGACATCATTTGACGCAGTAGATGCGGTGAAATTGGAAATCCCGGAGGGTTTCAAATTTTTTGATTAAAAAATGATTCAATATCCTGAAAATAAAATAAAAATTAAACCTTCAAAAAATAGAAACGCTCAATTTAGGTTTAATTATATTCCGGCCTTGGCGGCGACTGGGGCGGATATGGCGGTAAATCGGCGGCCGCCACGCCGGTCTTCATCCTCAGGATATCATAGTATTTGTAGATCCGTTTGACATAGCGGACCGGTTCCGTGCCGCGGGCATATCCGTATTTTGTCCGCTGATAGTACTTCGGATATCTAAGCATCGGAAGCGCCTTTTTCATGCTCTTCCAGGCATTGGGATCCAGATTCTGATCCTTTGAAATCATTTGCGCATCCCTGACATGACCATAGCCGACGTTATAGCTCGCCAGCGCGAATTTGATTCGATCCCGGCCCCCGACTTCATCAAACCTCTGAAAAAGGCGGTTGAGATATCGGGTGCCGCCTTTGATATTGGCAACAGGGTCAAGCCGGTCTTTTACTCCCATCTCATCCGCGGTTATACGGGTCAACTGCATTAAACCCGTAGCGCCGGTATAACTTTTTGCCCGGGGGTCAAAATGCGATTCCTGGTAAATCAATGCGGCGATCATGCGCCAATCGAAATTGTATTTTTTCGACGTCTCCCGGATGGTGGCCTCATATTTTGGCAGCCGGGTATTTAGCCGGTGATGGAATTTTTTTATGTCCACGTAGTCAAAAATTTCTGTGCCTGCATAATAGCGGTTGTATATTTTGGCATAGGCGCCGGTTTTTTTGATATGGCGGAAAAACTCGTTAATCTTTTTAAGTAACGCCTGGTCTCCGGTTTTGACCGCCCATCCGAGCTCCTGTTTTTCTGAGATCGGGAATGCCGAGACGATATCCGGATAGTACCGGCGGTTAAGCCGTATAATATTTGAATCCGCAACGGTTAGTGGGATCTCCCCTTCCTGAATCTGCCTTAAAAATTCTTCGGTGGGGATATTGTCATGGAGCCGTATTTTTAATTCAACGCCCCGGTCTTTCAAATGCAGCAAGCGTTCGTTATATGAGGTATGGCTTCGGATGTGGACGGTTTGGCCGTTTAAATCCTGGATGCCATCAATACGCCGATTGCCTTTGCGCACCACCACCTGTTGCTGAACCGTCATATAGCCGGTGGAAAAGTCCACCTGAGACTCGCGCCTCGACGTCCGGGTGAGGCCGGAGGCAATGAAGTCGCCCTGATCGGATTTTAAGGCGGGGAGCATATTATCCCACCCGGGCGTGATCACCCTGAGATCGACCCCCAAATAATCAGCGAATGCCTTTGCCAGATCGTATTCAAACCCCATCGCCTGTTCCTGGTAAATGTAGTAACCATGGGCGCTGTTGTCAGTGATAACGGTAATCTCGTTGCGGTCAAGGATACGGGACAATGACGTGTCGCCGGCCGGACACCCGATAAGGGCAATTAAGGACAGAAGTATGCCCAAACGGGCCAAAGTTCGGACATTCATTATTTTCACGGACATGTTAATGGAAAGGCTCGCCTGTTCGCTCATTAAATTAATCGGGTCATTGATAATTGATATCGGTAGTGAAGTCAAGGATGGATAAATACGGTGTCAATAGCAGCTAAAAATATCCGGTGTTCATAGCAAATGAAATGTCCGGTCGGTTATGGAGACTGCTATTTACCTTGACAAGCTGTTTATGCTGGATTTATGGTACCATTTGATTTATTTTTTAAAAGCAGAAATAATTGGCGCATTCGGGTCTGAGGATGATAAGATTTCATGAATCGATTGATTGCCGTTATCGGCTATTCGGGTTCCGGTAAGACGACGCTTATCGAGAATCTGGTCCCGGAGCTCAGGCGCCGGGGCTATCGCATCGGTACCGTCAAGCATTCGCACCATTTTCCGGAGGTTGACAAAGAAGGCAAGGATAGCCGGCGCCATTATGAGGCGGGGGCGGACACCGCCGTGATCTATGCGGACGCCCTACTTGCTATGATCAAACGCCGTCAGCCGCCACAGGCCGAATCCTCAGCCGGCCTTGAAGAGCTGGCAAAATATTTTGACGATGTCGATCTGGTTATCGCCGAAGGGTTTAAGACAGGGCATTTTCCGAAGATCGAGGTCTATCGCGCGGATACCAATGCGCCGCCCCTGTATCAAAGCGTTGGCTCGGTTATCGCTGTCGTAACGGACGCGGATATCTCCGGGTCGGTCAGGCGTTTTGGTTTCGAACAGGTCGCCGGGCTCGCGGATATGATTGAAGAAGCAGTTTTGGAGGGATGACGGGGATAATTTTGCTTGATGAGTTAAAAAAACGGTTCTTTGATTATGTGGATGATTTCTATTCGGATAGCGACAAGGATAATCAGCCCATCCAGCTGAAACGGGACCATACCCGCCGGGTATGCCGCAACGCCCGAATGCTGGCGAATAAATTAAAAATTTCCGAACACGAGGCGGTGCTTGCCGAGGTTATGGCTTTGTTCCATGACATCGGGCGTTTTAAACAGTACCAGGTTTATCAAACATTTAAAGATGCGGACTCGGAAAATCATGCCGCTTTAAGCGTCTCCGAGATCAAGACCCATTCACTTCTGGACGGCCTTGCCCAAGACGAGATCGAACTCGTTTTGAGGGCCATTGAATACCACAACGCGCTTAAAATTCCCGATCATGTCAAGGGCCGGGAACGTTTTTTCATGCAGCTGCTTCGGGATGCGGATAAGCTGGACATCTGGAAGGTGTTCGGTGAATACTGTGAACTCCAGACAAAATCCTCTACTGATAGCGTATCACTTGGACTTTCGGATAATAACCACTATTCTGACTTGGCCCTGAAGGCCGTCTGTGAACGTAAAATCGTTCAAATGCCGGATTTAAAAACTTTGAATGATTTTAAACTGCTTCAAATCAGCTGGGTTTATGATCTAAATTTCGTTCCGACGATGGAAGCCATGATGGAAAAAGGCTATATCGAGCGACTCTACGCTTTTCTCCCGCAGACCCGGGAAATCGAGGAGGCTTTCGACAGGGTATATCAATATGCCGAATGGGTCGTTTCATCCGATTATGGGGCGGCTGTTGGGCCTTAATGCGACGAGGCGTAAGCCACTTAACGCAATAGGGCATCGGGTGTAAGGTATTTTACGAAGCCATCAAAACTGGATGAAGCGCCTCAGTGCCATCGAAGGGCATCCGGATAGGCCATGAATGGAGAATATATGAAGCAGTGGGGCATCATATGGGGGGCTTTCTTGGTCCTTCTCCTCACGGTAACAGGCACACCAAATGCACAGGATGTTATCTCTGTTCCGCATAAGGGCCCGAATAGTTTGCAGACGACACCGTCGGGGGCAAACCAGAAAAAGGCCTGGATAAACTGGACCCGACAAACCCTCCGGGCGGTGGGAAGCGGCGAAGCTCCCGGTTTTGGAGACAACCATCACGCCCCGTTTCATGCAATGGCGAAGGCCCGGCAGAAGGCCTATCGCCGTCTTTTAGGCGCGGCCAAATCCCTTCAGCTGACCCCCACAGGGTCGGTGGCTGATTTTTTGGGCACGGATGACAGGCTTTTGGCTGAATTCGAGAATTTATTGAAGCACGCTGAAGTGGTTCAGACCGAATTTTTGTCCACCGGTCCTGTGGAAATCACCCTTGAGTTTTCCTTGACCGGAGACTTTGCGCGGATGGTGCTCCCGGATACCATCACCCGGCTCGAGAAAATCGAATACGACCAGTCGGAAACGACGACGGATGCCTCGGAATATACGGGTCTGGTTCTGGATGCGAGGGGGTTGGCGGTTACGCCGGCCATGTGTTTTAAAGTGCTCGATGAAGACGGTATGGAGGTCTATGGGCCGGCCTATGCCAGCCGGGAGAATGTGGTGGCCTTTGGCATGTGTGATTATGTCTCAGGTATGTCGGATATTGAAGACAGTGAGCGGGTCGGCGGCAATCCGCTCGTGGTCAAGGGGATCAAAGTGCATCCGCCGGGGGCGTCCAATATCGTCATCAGTGGTACCGCCGCCGCCCGGTTGAGGGGATCGGTTGAGCACCTGGCATTTTTGAAAAAATGCCGCGTTATCGTCGTGATGGCGCCCAACTGTGCGGAAAAATAAAAAAGGAGAATCGCGTAAGAAGTTCAAGCCCCAGTTAAGATCCGGGGGCGCGCAAAATCCCGCGGAATGCAGGGTACTTAGCTGTACGTGAGATTCCGAGGGATTGGACTTTTTGCGAAGCCATCAAAATTTGAGTCTGCCCCATTTGAGTCTGCCACAGAAATTGGTCAAACTATCCATTTATGGATGGGCAATAGATCGAATAACCGCCGGGGAATGCCCCGGCGGTATGCGTCCAGAGATTTAGATGCCGGCTTTAGCCTTTATTTCCTCCGCCTTGTTGGTGTGCTCCCAGGTAAAATCCGGGTCCTTGCGGCCAAAGTGGCCATAAGCGGCGGTCTTTTTATATATGGGCCTAAGAAGATCCAGATATTCGATTATCGCCCCCGGGCGTAAATCGAAAACCTCGTTGATGATATCAGTCGCTTTTTCTTCAGGGATATTTCCTGTATTCAAAAAGTCGACCAGAATCGAAACCGGCTCGGCGACCCCGATGGCATAGGCCAGCTGGACCTCACACTTTTTGGCCAGGCCGGCGGCAACGATGTTTTTGGCCACGTGGCGGGCCATGTAGGAAGCGCTTCGATCCACTTTTGTGGGATCTTTTCCGGAAAAGCATCCGCCGCCGTGGCTTCCCTGGCCGCCGTAGGTGTCCACGATGATTTTTCGTCCCGTAACGCCGCAGTCCCCCATGGGGCCGCCGACCTCAAACCGGCCGGTCGGATTGATAAAATAGCGGGTATCCCCGTCAATCATCTCCTTGGGGATAATCTTTTTGATCACTTCTTCGATAACCGCCTCTCGCACCTCTTCGTAGCTGACGTCACCTTTATGCTGGGTGGAGACAACGACCGTATCCACCCGTTTCGGCAGGCCGCCTTCGTATTCAATGGTGACCTGGGATTTGCCATCCGGGCGCAGAAAGTCGACTGATCCGTGTTTTCGGACCTGGGCCAGGCGTTTGGTGAGTTTGTGGGCAAATATAATCGGCATGGGCATCAGCTCCGGCGTTTCATCGGAAGCAAATCCGAACATCAGCCCTTGGTCCCCGGCTCCCTGCTCTTTGTAGAGCCCTTGGCCCTCATTTACGCCTTGGGCGATATCCGGGGACTGGTGATCAATGCTGGTGACCACACCGCAGGTCTCCCAGTCAAATCCCATTCGGGATGAGCTGTATCCGATGTCCCGGATGGTCTCACGAACGACCTGGGGGAAATCCACGTAGCATTCGGTTGTAATTTCCCCGGCAATGAACGCCAATCCCGTGGTTACCAACGTTTCGCAAGCCACTCGGCATTTTTTGTCCTGTCCGATGATAGCGTCAAGAACGGAATCGGATATGGCATCGGCCACTTTATCCGGATGTCCTTCAGTGACGGATTCGGATGTAAATAATACGCGATTTCCACTCATAATAATCTCCTTTGATTGAATTTGATCACAATAGTCTGCCATTCATGTGTCATCTTCCTGTGGAGGGCGGCCAAACCGGCGGAGGCTGTGCTCAGGCCTCAGGATCGAGTATGGTATGGTCAATCAGCCGGGTGCCCCCAATTTTGACCGCAAGCGCCATAAGTACGCGGCGGTCAATCGTACAGACATCCTCCAGGTTTTGCAAGTCGCTGATTTTAATATAATCAATGGATGCGTCCCGATACTGTTGGATCCTATCCGTTGCCGCACGGATCAGCCGATCGGCCCTGTTTTCCCCTTTGCTTAGCCTCTCCTGCGCGGACTGAAGGGCTTTGTAAAGGCTGCGCGCCGCTTCGCGCTGTTTGGGCGCAAGGTGAATATTTCGTGAGCTCATGGCAAGGCCGTCAGCTTCCCTAACGGTCGGGACCCCGATAATATCGATATTAAAATTGAGATCCCGCACCATTTGACGAATTACGGCCAGCTGCTGGTAATCTTTTTCTCCAAACAGGGCGGTGTCCGGCCGGATGATATTGAAAAGCTTGGCAACAACCGTCAGTACGCCCCGAAAGTGGCCGGGACGGTTTAAGCCGCAGAGATGTTTCGGCAAATCCGTCTGATCCACATATGTCTGAAATCCCTCCGGATACATGTCATCTACCGACGGGATAAAAACAGCATCCACACCGACCGTTTCAGCCAATGCCAGGTCCCGGTCCGTATCGCGGGGATAGGTCTCATAGTCCTCATTGGGGCCGAACTGCGTCGGATTGACAAACAGACTGATGACCAGATCGTCTGAAATCTCTCGGCCCCTGCGCATTAGAGCGAGATGGCCCTCATGAAAGAATCCCATCGTCGGCACCAGTGCAATCTTCTTCCCCTTCCGGTGGAGTTTTTCTGACCGGGCAATAGCTTGTGAAAGGGCTTGAATGGTTTCGATGGGAAGCCTCCTCTTAGTCGTCCAAACTGTTCATGACTTGACCGGTAATCGCCTTGGGGTAATAGAAGGTCGTTTTGCGCGGCATGGTGTATCCCGCATCGGCAATGTCACGGACCTGTTCATTGGATGGCGGGTTTAAAATAAAGGCCATGTCGTATTCCCCACCATCGACCGCCTCTATTGCCTCTACCGCATCGCTGGTATAACTGATCAGGGTCTCGTCATCGAGATCCTTATGGTCAAATTCCAGCAGCTCCGTCAGAATAATGCGCGTTAATACCGTGACGTCAAGCTCTCTCAGGGGCTCCTCGATTTCGCTGTTAAATTTTTGTCTCATCACATCGGGCTTGAGGGTGAATGCATAGAACTCCGGGTAACCTTTTATATACCCGCCGATGATATGCTTATCCGTTTCGGCCCTCATAGTAGTGAGGAGCTTTGAACGGGCCTGGGATTTTTCCTGGTCCGGGTTATTGTCGCCGAATGCGAATGTTTGAACGTCAAAGTGCTGGTTCGCCTTGGATACAAAAGTGTTCCGTTGGGCCGCTGAGACGCTTGTCAATAGGCGGTGGGTGGGCAGAATAATCAATCCCGGATCTTCAATTGAGCACAGATACATCATAATAAAGTTGGCCGGATGTTCCGGGCTGAAATCCGGTGAGTTCTCAGCCAGCCAGTCCCTGTATGTCAGGGCGGTTTCATAGCGGTGGTGGCCGTCAGCGATAAATAGCCGACGTTTTTTCAGGCTTTCCGTCACCGCTTCGTGGATCTTCGGATCGGCAATACACCACATTTGATGATGATGTCCGGCGTCATCGGTGAATTCGGTCTCCGGCTTTGAGCCTGACACGGCGGATTTTAGCCTCCCCATAATGTCGTCCTTATCGGTAAATATGGAAAAAATATGGCTGAAATTCGCGTGGCAGGCCTTCATCAGCTCCAGACGTTCGGATTTGATCTTGGAATAGGTCTCTTCATGGGGAAGGATAACGCCTTTCTCAAAAGGCTCGAGCCTGGCCCGGGCGATTAAACCGAAGCGGGTAAACGTCTGGCCGTTGATGGTGAATTCCACACTGGTCAAATAGAGGCAGGGGGCCTTATCCTTCAGCAGAATGCCTTCTGAGATCCAGTTTTTAAAATATTCGGCCGCCCGTGTATATGGGTTGTCCTGATCGTCATCGGTTGCCGTTTCTTTTCCCTTATCCAGGCGAATGATGTTGTTGGGGTGGCGCTCATAATACATGTCCTGCTCTTCATCAGAGATGACATCATAAGGAGGGGTGGCCACGTGGGCCAGATCCCCGACAATTTCAATATTATATCGGATGCCGCGAAAAGGAAAAATATCTGCCATAATTTCAACCTGTTTATTAGTGTTTGGGGGCTGTGTTTTTTTGATTTTCTTTAGTCCGGGTATATATTAAAGTTATTCTTTTTTAAATAAAAATAAATCCATTTCTTAATTTTTAAGTTGATATTTTCTGGAGGCGTCCGGGCGATCGGTTCAGTGCCGCCTCTCCGCTTGAGGGGTTTTATATCTATTTTTATTAGAAACATAGTCGACGGAAAGCTACTTTTTGATCAATAACTCTCTGAAAATCCAATTAAAATGATAATTCGTTGGGATTACATGCATTTTTGAAATCTCCGAGCGAACAAATAGGGACAATTAATATACCTCAAACCCCCTTGTCAAGAACATTTTAATCGTTACAAACCTGTGAATATTTGAACATATAATTGAGTTTCGGAGAAATTTGTTGACAGATAATAAATTTTAAATTAGTATAATCAATTTATTACAATCGAAGTTAGAAAAAAATATATAAAGCTATAGATAAAAAAAAATAATTATTAGGCAAAACCCAAACATATAAAAACATTACCCGCGGATCCGATACCTGTTCCGCATAGTTTAAAATGCAAATTTTATAAATTGTTAAATAAAATGAAGGAGGCGAATATGACCAACCAGGAGTACACAGAGACCGTACAGACGACCAAACATTATTATGATAGTGACGATGCCCATACCTTTTATTATACTATATGGGGTGGGGAGGACCTGCATCTGGGTATTTACGAGTCGGACGACGACTCCGTCTTTGATGCGAGTCGTCGTACTATAAACTATATGGCATCCCGTTCGGCATTTTTGAACCGCAAGGCCCGGATCATTGATCTCGGCGGCGGGTTTTCAGGTTCCGCCCGGTATCTGGCCAAAACCTACGGCTGGGAGGTCGTGGTTTTAAATTTAAGTGAAACTGAGAATGCGCGCGCTCGTAAAATGAACGCGGAACAGGGGCTGGATCATATGATCGAGGTCGTTGACGGAAGCTTTGACACCATCCCCTTTCCTGATGAATCCTTTGATATCGTCTGGTCCCAGGATGCGATTCTGCACAGCGACAACCGTGAAAAAGTTCTGGAGGAGGCCAAACGGGTCTTGAAACCCGGCGGTGAGATGATATTTACCGATCCCATGCAGGCCGATGACTGTCCGGAGGATGTATTGCAGCCGATCTATGATCGGATCCATCTGACGAGCCTGGGATCACCGGGTTTTTATCAGCAACATGCCAAAAAGATCGGTTTTGAGGTCGTGGATTTTGAGGAGCTGACCCCGCATCTGACAAAAAGCTACGCCCGTATCCTGGAGGAGCTGGAAAAACGGGAAGACGAGGTCAAGCACAAAATCAGCCAGGAGTATATCGACAATATGAAAAAAGGCCTGCGCCACTGGGTGGACGGCGGCAACAAGGGCTATCTGGCATGGGGGGTATTTCACTTTCGCAAACCCTAACCGCAAGTCTATCAGTTTCGTAATACGTCAATACTAAAGCAATTTAATAGGAGAAGGAGGAAATCACATGGCTGAAGATTTAGGGAAAATAGCAGAGGCATTGATCGCCGGTAAGGTGGAAGAGGTCGATAAAATGACAAAGGAATCCCTGGATGGGGGTGTGGCAGCGGAAGAGCTTTTGAATAAAGGGCTTATCGCCGGTATGGACGTTGTCGGTCAACGGTTTAAGGCGGGGGATATGTTTATCCCGGAGGTCCTGCGTTCGGCAAAGGCCATGAGTGCCGGGATGGAGCATCTCCGGCCCGCTTTGGCAGAGAGTGATACCAAGCAGGCCGGCACGCTCGTGATCGGCACCGTTGAGGGCGACCTTCATGACATCGGAAAGAACCTCGTCGGCATGATGTTCGAGGGGGCCGGGTTCAAGGTCGTTAACCTGGGCATTGATTTAAAGCCCCAGGTGTTCGTGGATGCCGTCAAGGAGCATAAACCCCAGCTGCTGGGCATGTCGGCGCTTTTGACCACGACCATGCCGAAGATGGGTGAGACCATTAACGCCCTGAAGGAAGCCGGGGTAAGGGACCAGGTAAAGATCATGGTCGGCGGGGCGCCCGTTACCGAGGAATATGCCAAGGAAATCGGCGCCGATCTTTACGGGGCCAATGCAGCCAGTTCCGTGGACAAGGGTAAGGCGGAACTGGGGCTGTAATCCGGTAGCTCCCAAAGGGTTTCAATCAAGACGCCGGTGCGGCAGGCGGATCCCGCCCGCACCGGCATTTATAAAAAAAGCAGGGGCTTAGTATCCAGCTGACGACCATTATAAGCCTTAAATACCTGCTGAGGCCTTTATTCATAAAAATTCGGGCGAAGGAGTCAACCAATGGAAAAGATGAACCAGACGATCCAGAAAACACCGCAATTTCGGGTGTTGACGGATCAGCAGATTGAAAAAATATATTTTTCAGCGCTTGAAGTATTGGAGCGATGCGGAGCGGATGTTTTTCAGGACGAGGCCATTGAGCTGTTTAAAAACAGCGACGCGGTCGTCCGGGGGAACCGGGTTCGTGTGCCGGTCTCGCTTGTTGAAAGGGCTTTAAAAACCTATCCCAACAAGATTACCCTCAAAGGCAGAAACGGCAAGCGCTCCGTAGCTCTGCAGAAGGATCACGTTTATTTCGGCACCGGATCGGATCTGCCGTTTACCTATGACCGGGAGACCGGCGAGCGCCGGCGGACCCTGTATAAGGATATCGTCAATGCGGCGCGCTTTGTCGATTATCTCCCCAATTATGATTTTTTTATGTCCCACGGCATCGTCGGTGATGCCCCGAACCCGCTGACCTATGACCGCCATCAGTTTATGGCGATGCTCGAAGGCTGCACCAAGCCGATGGTCGTGACCAGCGTCGACGGCGAAGGGCTCGAAGACATCTGGAAGATGGCCTGCCTGTTCCAGGGAGGTGAAGAGGAGTTCCGCTTGAACCCGATGTTTGTGGCCTATATCGAGCCCATCTCACCGCTTACCAACGATCGGACCGCCGTGGAAAAATTGCTTTTTGCAGCGGAAAAAGGGATTCCGGCCATGTATACGCCGTGCCCCAGCTCCGGGGCGACGGCGCCGGCAACCATCCCGGGGATGCTGGTGCAGTCCCTTGCCGAGACGCTTCTGGCAACCGTGCTTTGCTATCTCAAAAAACCCGGTATGCCGCTTATTATGGGTGGTGTGACCACGGTTATGGACATGCGTACGACGACCTATTCCTATGGCGCACCGGAGCTTTCGCTGGCTTCTGCCGCCAACACGGATATTTCCAAATGGCTGGGCTTGCTCATGTTTTCCACAGGCGGATGCACGGATTCCAAAGCGGTGGATGAACAGGCGGCCGCCGAATCCACGCTTTCCGTGCTAAATGCCTTCCTGTCCGGCGCCAACCTGGTTCACGATGTGGGCTATATTGACTCGGGTGTCAATGCCTCGCTGGAGAGCCTGGTCATGAACGAGGAGATTATCGGTCTGGTCCGTCAAATCGGAAAGGGCATTAATACGGATCCGGAGTATTTGGCCCTGCAACTTATCGACGAGGCCGGCCCGGGCGGGGAGTATGTCACCAAAGACCACACATACGAGCATTGGCGGGAATGGTATTTTCCAAAGCTGCAGGATCGCTCTGACTGGGAGACATGGTGCGACAACGGAAAAAAGACCATGCTGGACCGGGTCAATGAAGAAACCCAGCGCATCCTTGATGAGTATGAACCCGAGCCCATTGACGACGGGATTAGAAAAGATCTCAAAAAGATCATAGATGATGCGGAAAAACGCCATTCCAAATAACCCAATGCCTTTACAATGGCCATACCGTTCCCGATGCGGCGGTATGGGCAGGAGATATAAGGAGAGTCCATATGATTCACGATAAAGTAACCAACTATATTGCCAATGACACCATGCAGTTCTCCATGATGTCGGAGGACCAGAAAGAGCGCATTTTCAACGGGGTCATTAAAACATTGAATGATACGGGGGCGGATGTCCATCATGAGGGCGCCCGGGAATTGCTGGCCAAGAACCGGTGCCAGGTGGACGGGATTCGCGTGCGCATTCCGCCGGAAATTGTCCGGCAGGCATTGTCCACGCTGCCGCCCACCACAACCCTATACTCCTGGGACGGCAATGAGGAAATGTGCTATGTGGAAAAAGGCCGCGGTTATTTCGGCCCCGGTCCCACGCCGCCCAATTTCATCGATCCGTACTCCCTGGAGCGTCGTCCGTATCTCAGAAAAGATGCCACTACCGTCGCGCGCGTCTGTGACGCCCTGCCCAATATCGGATACGTCCAGTCGCTGGGCTCCATCAATGATGTGACCAACGGCCTGGCAGACATCTATGAGTTCGCGGACATGATCCAGAATACGCGTAAAATCGTTATGAACTGGGCGTTTACAAGAGATGGCGTGCGGGATGAGCACCGGGTGGGCATCGTGATGGCCGGCGGCGAAGAGGCATTCAAGAAACGGCCCAACTATATCAGCTACGGCGAGCCCATTTCTCCGTTGGTCAGCGATTACCACGCCATTGATAAGTGTATGTACAATGCGGAGCACCGAATCCCGCAGGTTTACAGCCCATGCGCCATCGGCGGCGGTACGGTGCCGGCCACGCATGCCGGACAGCTGGTGGTGGCCATGTCCGAATCCATGGTGGGCGTCGTCGTATCCCAGCTCATGAATCCGGGTACCTGCATTATCATTGGCGGCGTTCAGTCCATTTTGGATATGCGCCATACCATCTATTCCTATGGGGCCCCGGAACTGAGCATTTTGAGCGCCGGTCTAACCGAGATGCTTCAATTTGTCGGACTGCCTATGTATTCGACCGCCGGATGTACGGATACCAAGTGCCTGGAACTTCAGTCCGGCATGGAGGCGGCACTATCGATCCATATGGCCATGCTCTCGGGCGCAAATTTTGTCCACGACAACGGCTATACCGAATCCGGTATGACCGGGGATATCCACCAGACGGTGTTAGATGACGAGATCATCGGGATGAGCCGGCTGATCACCGGTGGCCTTGATGTAAACGAGGAGACCATGGCGGTCGAGCAGATCTGCAATGTGGGGCCCGGCGGCCACTATCTGTATGAGGATCACACCATGAAGTGGTTCCGCAAGCATTACCAGCCGACGCTTATGGACAGGAACAGTTACGAGGATTGGGATGCCCAGGGCCGGACCACCATGAAGGACCGGGTGCTCAAGAAAACCCGCGATTTGATGGAGAACTACGAAGGCCCCAGCAAGCGCGTGCCGCCCGAAGCCAAAAAGGATATCGATAAAATCCTCGCGGAAGCCGAGGAGCGCGTCCGAAGCAACTAGCCGGGCGATTCTATTTGGCCGTTTCAAAATGGGTAAAACCGAGGGAAAGCCTGTTCGCTCCAGGGCTGGAGTCAGCAGGCTTTCCATCATTTAGCCGTCGGTTCGGCATTAAAAACGAACGGCTCCGCCCATTTTACGAAGCCATTAAACCTGACAGTCTCGTAAAAAGTTAGTTTAGAGATGGCAAAGTAAAAAGTTCAAGATCAAGGCGTCGCAAATCCCGAGGAATGCAGCGTACTTAGCTGTACGTGAAATTCCGAGGGATGGAAGCGCAACACAGATATTGGACTTTTTACGAAGCCATCA
>JAGXLR010000194.1 GCA_018334555.1 Desulfobacterales bacterium | reverse complement strand
TTTGCGAAATTTGTCCAGCATATCGACAACCACGGGATCGGTCGCGGATTGCGGGTTTATCGCCGGGACCGGTATTTTTTGCCGGCAGATCAGGGCGGAGACGTGCCGTTCCACTATTTCACAGATGCCCTGGCAGATGGCTTCCTCCGGGCAATTGCCGGCAGAGGTGCCGTTAAACGCATTTATGGCAAAAAACCAGTCAAACGGCACCATGATTTGCCGGTTGTTCGTCAAATCATACCCCCATGTCCATTTTAAGGGCAGATCGGAAAATATTTCCCTGGAGATTTCGTTGTCCACAGCCTCATCGTGCACTGAACGGGCGATCAGTTCAAAAGGGATCGCCTGATCCCTTACATTTTCATACGTATCAGCAATAAAATTGTTGGGATTGCCTTTAAAGCTGTAGACGGAAAAGCGTTCAACCAGTTCCATGACGGCGCTGGCTTCGGCCTGCGCCGGGGTGGCGCCTTTGCCCATCTGTTTGGCGGTTCCGGTCAGCCGGGCGGCATCCGCGCCGCAAACACTGAAAAATACGGGGATATCCAGCCGCCCGGTGTCGATTCGGACGGTTTCCGCCAGGATGTCCAGATCCAGGCGGCTGAAATTTTCCTTAACCCGCCTTACCGTCTCTTCCGGCGTGATGAGTTTATCCTGGTCGGCTCTCGACTGCTTATATGCATCATTTAATTGGAATGAGGGGATATCCATTGATAAAATATTCCTATTGGCCTTTTAATGAAGGCATACCTTAGGTAAAAAAAGTTTCAACGTCAAGTCATGATGGCAGCCAGGAGGCTCACGGTTCAGGTTTCAGGGTTCACAGTTCACAGTTCACGGTTCGGGAGCGCCAGCCCCTGCCTTTTGTCATTCCGAGGAACGAAAGTGACGAGGAATCTTGTTTGTTAAAGATTTCTCGCTTACGCTCGAAATGACAAAGGGGAGGGCTCGAAATGACGGGATGGACGGCTTTTAGACACTTTTTTGAATTGCTTTCTTAAAAAATACTGCTATGGCGGTAGAAAAGAGCTTTTTACAAAATCGGCAGTTTTCTATATAATACCTAAAACCAATCTTACCGAAAGGACCAACCCATGGCCCGCGGGATTCAGGAGCTTATATTTTACGGGGATGACATCCGGGTCGAGACGTTTCCGGAGGATACCCGGATGTTTTATGCCAAACCGCCGCTTCCCGGAGTTGCCGATCCGGTACAGACCATCCGCCGCGCCCTTGATCACCCCGTCGGCGCAGAGCCGTTGGAGAAACAGCTCAATAAGAACAGCACGGTCACCATTGCCTTTGACGACCCGTGTCTGCCGATCCCGCTTATGCGAAATGACCCCCGGGGATTGATCATCCAGGAGCTGCTCCGTCGGCTTGCCAAAATCGGGGTGTCCAGGAAGAAAATCCGGCTGATCTGCGCCAACGGGCTTCACCGGAAGTTTACATTAAAAGAGTTGTCGGCGGTTCTGGGGCGCCGGGTCGTCCGGCGGCTCGGTCCGGAACGAATCGAATGCCATGATGCCACTCTGCCCGAGCGGCTCGTCGACCTGGGTTCGACCGAGTCCGGGCGGGAGGTGGTCATCCACCGGGCGGTCAAGGAGTCCGATATCACGATCTATGTCAACGTGAATTTCACCTCCATGAACGGCGGCTGGAAAAGCATCCTCGTTGGGCTCGGCGCATGGCAAAGCATCCGCCATCATCATACGCCGATGCAGTGGAACGGCGTGGACTCCATCATGGAGCCGGAAAAAAGCCCCATGCATCTGGCGCTGGCTGAAATGGGCGAAAGGGTGGCGGAAAAATGCAACGTCTTTCAGATTGAAACCGTGATCAACAACCGGGTCTGGCCGGCGATGCTCTCCGGCCTGCTGTCCCCGATCGGGCCGGACGCCGATGCGGGACCGGGAAAAACCTCGCGCGGCGCTCTCTTCAGGGCGGCGTCCGTATCCCCGCAGGGCATGAAGCGATGGATCAGGAATCGGCTGCGTTCGGATTACCGCTTGGTTGACGCGCATGCCGGGGCAATTGAGCGGATCCACCCCCTGACCCTGGAAAAAGTCTATGCGCAGCAGAACGTTCAGGTGGATTCGCCGGTGGATATCCTGATCTTTGGCGTGCCGAATCTAAGCCCCTACAGCGTGTTTTCGGTGTTTAACCCGATCCTTTTGCGCGGGCTGGTTTTGGGATACCTGCGCGGCCTTTACAGGGGGCGTCCGCTGGTCAAGGAAAACGGAGTCATCATCGCCCTCAACCCCGGGTTTGAAAAGTTCCATGCCGGGCATCACCCCTCCTATATCGATTTCTGGGAAAGGGATCTGGCGGATTATACCGACCCGGAAGTCTGTTGGAGCGCGCTTTCCGAATCCTATGCCCACAATCAAAAATATCTTGAGAAATATCGCAATGGTTATGCCTATCACGGCACCCATGCGCTGATCAACTGGATGTGGAGCGGCATGGCCATGCGGCATGTAAACGGGGTGATCCTGGCCGGGGCCAAAGAACCGGAAACCGCGCGCAAAATCGGGTTTATCCCGGCCGATAGCCTGGAATCGGCTATTGACATGGCAAGGGATATGGCCGGCAAAACCGCCGCTATCGGATATCAGGTGATTCCCCCGCTTTTTTCGGTGGCGGCGGCGGGAACCTGAGGGCCCGGCCGATATTGACTAGGCCGCCTCCCCGGATTTTTGAATCTCCACCTCCCGGAGTTTTCTCCTAAGTATTTTGCCGACCGCACTTTTCGGCAGCTCATCGATGAATTCGACCTGTTTCGGCACCTTGTAGGGCGCCAGCTGTTCTTTGCAGTACTGGATAACCTCCGCCTCGGTCAGCGTCTCCCCCTTTTTGAGCACGATAAACGCCTTGACGGTCTCGCCCCGGTACTTGTCGGGTTTACCGATGGTGCAGGCTTCTAGAATCTTCGGATGGTCGAACAGGACATTGTCGAGCTCAATCGGATAGATGTTGTAGCCGCCGGCGATAATCATGTCCTTTTTGCGGTCCACGATGCTCAGATAGCCGTCTTCGCCAAAACTGCCGATATCGCCGCTGTAAAACCACCCGTCCTTCAGGACGGCCTGGGTCTCGTCGGGTTTTTTGTAGTAGCCCTTCATCACCTGGGGCCCCTTGATGGCGATTTCGCCGGGTTCGCCTGCCGGCACCTCCGTTTCCCCGGTTTCAATATCCATCAGCTTGATATCCGTATCCGGCACGGGGCATCCAACGGTGCCGGGTTTGATTTTGCCGCCCCACGGGGTGACGGTGGCAATCGGTGAATTCTCAGTGGATCCGTAGACCTCGCACAAGTCTGCGCCGGTTAAATCTTTTAAATCGCGGATGGTGTCGGCGGCCAGCGGCGCGGCGCCGGAGAAAAAGCCCTTGATCGAGGAAAGATCCATTTTGCGAAATTCGGGCTCGGCCAGAAGCCCCACGAAAATGGTGGGCACCCCCGGAAGAAAGGTGGGCTTGTATTTTTTGATCATTTTAATGTTGATTTGCGCATCCGGCCGGGGAACCAAAATGATTTCCCAGGCCATCCAGAGGCAGCAGTTCTGGATGGCGGTAAATCCGGCGGAGTGAAAGAACGGGAAGTTTCCCACCAACCGCTCCTCGCCGGGGTTTAGCTCCGGGAACCAGGCCGCGAACTGCTGGACATTTGAGCTCAAGTTGGCATGGGTAAGCATCACGCCCTTGCTTTGTCCGGTGGTGCCGCCGGTATAGAGCAGCGCCCCCACCTCCTCCCAGTGACTCGACTCTTCCAATGGCATATCCGGGTAACGGGATATGACGCCTCCGAACTCAAAAACATCCTCTGCTTTGGGGATTTTCCGGTACATTTCGCGTTTGGCCAGCGGAAATAGCTGTTTTAACGGGAAGGGGAGGGAGGCATTCAGGTTGCAGGCGATGATCTTTTCGATTTTTGTCTGGCTTCGGATCTTTTCGATTCTCGGCAGAAGAAGTGACAGGGTAACCAGGAGTCTTGAGTCCGAATCATTGAGCTGATAGGCCAGCTCGCGCTCGGTATACAACGGGTTGTTCTGGACCGCAACCGCGCCAAGCCTGAAAATCGCGTAATTGGCGATCACCGCCTCGGGGATGTTCGGCAGGCAGACGGCCACTTTATCCCCCGGCTGGATGCCGAAGTCGCTTAAAGCCCGGACGAACGCATTGACGAGGCGGTCGAGTTCAGCAAAAGAAACCCTTTTCCCCATGTAGTTCAAGGCGGTATGGTCGGGAAAATTCTGGGCGGAACGGGTAAGGGCGGCGGAAACGGTGAGTTTTTCATACGTCAGGTGCGTTTTTACACCTGGCGCATAGGACTTATGCCAAAGTTTGGCTTCGGTCATGGCGGGCCTCCAAACGCCTGGATAGGCACTGGTTTTTTACTAGCCTCTCAGATGCGTTAATAGAAAATCCGTCTGTTTTTCAACCGCATCAACAAACGCATCCCCCTTATATAGGTCAAAATGCCCCAGCGGATATTCGACCAGCCGGCTGTTGGGCATCTTGTTGGCTGTTTTTTTTACATCCGCCGCGTCGATCAGCGAGTCATACGTCCCAATCATTACAAGGGCCGGGCATTTAACCCGCTTTGCGTAGGCAATGGGCCGATAGGCGGCGAATTTCAGAAAAATCCGGGCCGGGCAGCCGTTTTGCCACTCCGAGTCCTCGGGAATGAGGGCCAAATAGCCTGCGTAGGACTCCGGTGTGTTCATGACGGCAAATTCCTCCGGTTTACCGATGACCTTGATGTAGTGGGGGGCTCTAAAGGTGAGGATGCGGCTGAGGTCACGGATTCCGTGCGGCAGCGCCCTGATCAGATGTTTGGGGCCCAGCTTCAGGCTGGTGGAGATAGCATTGACGAACGGCACCTGGGCAATAATGGCCGATATTTTCGGATCCCCGGCGGCCGTCACAATGACATGGCCGCCGCTGAAAGAGCTTCCCCACAGCGCGATTCGGTCCGGATTAATCTCTTCGAGCGACCGTACATGCCGGATCGCAGCCTGCCAATCCTGCAAATGCCGCTTCGGGTCAACCAGATTCCTGGGGGAGCCGTCGCTGTCGCCAAAGCACCGGTAATCGAATGTATAGACGGCAAGGCCGTTTTCGACGAATTTTTCGGCATAATCGGCCAGGCCGAACGTCCGCTCAGCGCCGAACCCGTGGGCCATGATGACAACCGGCGGCGGTTTAGCCGCCTTCGGTAGATACAGGTCGCCGACACACCGGGTCTGCTGGCTGTAAAATGTCGAGGTGGATAGGCTGAATTTTCTCATGCTATTTACCTCTTTATCCTAACTTTACTGTAAAATCAAGATGATAATGAGGCATATGCTCGGAATGGTTCGGAAGCCATTTTACTTGCCCCCTAAATTCAGCGATTTTCAAGTTTGATGGCTTCGTAAAAAGTCCAATATCTGTGTTGCGCTGCATCCCTCGGAATTTCACGTACAGCTAAGTACGCTGCATTCCTCGGGATTTTGCGCGCCTTGATCTTGAACTTTTTACTTTGCCATCC
>JAGXLR010000038.1 GCA_018334555.1 Desulfobacterales bacterium | reverse complement strand
TCTGGGCACCCATGCGCTTGGCCAGCTTTGCCGCCTGAAGAAGGCGCTTATAGGTAAATTCGGCATTGTGGGAGAGCATCTGCTTGGGGGTTCCGCCCACAGTGATCAGCCATCCTTCGGCCTCGACCCCGGTGGGGGACTTGATACCGGTCATCTTTGAATATACGAAAGCAGGGGAATAGGCAATGGCCTTTTCCACGGCATCCATAAAAAACGACGGGGCATACCGGGAGGCCAGCTGGATATTCGGGTCCTTTTTGAGCTGCTCCTGGGAGAGGGGGTGGATCACGAATGCAAACCGGTTGACCCGGCGGAACTCGCCCTGCGGATAGATCACCCGGGGATCCATGCGCTGCTCACTGATGACCTCGAGCAAATCGTCGTCGCTGATCTCATCGAGCGATTTACCCAATGCTACGGCGATAATCCCCTCCAGGATATTAAAGCCCACCACCTGCTCAAGAATTTTCGGTGTACAGTCGAACAGGGCATCCACACCCCGCTCCTGGAGGAACCTAATCCGATCCGGGTAGGCGTTGGCCGTAATCACGATTTTTCCGCCCAGCTCCTCTAAGGTGCAATTCTTCAGGTAGTCGTAAAAATTGTAGGAGGGCACGACCAGCACCTGGCTGTTTTGAACGGCTTTACAAACAATATACGCGTTCCATTTTTTCATGGGGACGGCGGATCGGGCGAGCCGCTTGGTGGGCACCCACTCCAAGACATCATGAATGCCCTTGGCATAGGTGTGCAGCTCATCAAGGGAGTTTAGAAATTTGGGAATGCCGTTCTCATAAACCGGGTCGGCGAAACTGAGGTTGTCCGTATATTCGGAAATGACTTTGGCAATGTTGTAATTGATCAGCCCCGACATGAAGAGCGTTTTACGATGATTGAAATAGTTATTGCCGAACTTGAACTGGAGATGACGAATCGCCCATTCAAAAGACACCCGGCGCAGCGTCTCGCCGGTGGTGATCGGAGAGTGGATTTGGGCGCGCAGCTTATTGATTTTTCTTTTCTGCCGGTCTACCAGTCGGTTGGAACCAATCGCATACCCGAAGTTAATGCCGCCCAGGCCGATGGCGTCCGCCGCCTTATCCCAGTCCCTGAGATATTCAGCGGCTTTATCCGGGTCGCCGTCGGTACCCAGGCGTTTGATGTTCATTTGCTGCCCGAGAAACTCGGTCTCAAATTCATAATCATCCGAACTTGACCCCAGACTGATGCTGACGATCTGTTTCACTGTTGCCCCTCCTTTTAATGTAGGCTCCTCAAGCTCTGAGCTTATTTTACCGGCCCGTCATCGCGTATGGCATTGGCCGGGCACGTATACATGGCTTCCTCGCATAATCTAGCCTCCGCCTCGCTTGCCGGCTGTCTGTACACATAGCTGTGGCTGATGGCCAGCGATTCATCCATATTTTCCCTGAAATTATCCGGTGCGATTTGCCCGCAAAGCGTGCACCCGATACACGCCCCGGTCACATAAAACCGGCCGGGCGCATTGATTTGAAACTTTTCCGTATGCTCAGGCATTGCTGAAACTCATGCCGCCGATCCCATGCCGTCAGCATCAGCCCCATCCTTTTTTTGGGTGACTTTCTGCAAAAAATGCCGCGACTGCGGAATAAACCGCTTCTAAGTAACTTGAAAATATATATTAATATTCCAGAAGCTTAGCTCTCTGTCATTCCGAGGAGCGAAAGCGACGAGAAATCTTGATTGTTCAAGATTTCTCGCTGCCGCTCGAAATGAATCCTGTCGGCTTTCAGCATTAAACAGTGTTTATTTAAATAAAATTTGTTTTTTCCCAAATAATAGAAATTTTAAAATCTGAAGTCAATAACAGGGATGCCATTTGCTGTCAAATTTTAAAAATGCCACCCTTTCCCTTTTTTTTTACCTTTCCCTCCTTTTCCCTAACTACCATCAGGCATAGCTTTTGTAGACCGCCTTATGCCAGCCGTCATAAAGGGCCGTCCGTTCCTGTTCGGCCATCCGGCTGTCCCATTGGTGATCGATTTCCCAATGCTGACGCAGCTCCTGGAGATCCGACCAGAATCGGACCGCAAGCCCGGCCGCGTAGGCGGCACCGAGGACGGTGGTTTCCCGGTTTTTGGGGCAAATCACGGGCAGCCCCAGAATATCCGACTGGAACTGCATTAAAAGCTCGTTATTCACCATCCCGCCGTCGACCTTCAAGGCGGTCAACCGGATGCCGGAATCCTTTTCCATGGCCTCGAAAATCTCCTTGGTCTGAAAGGCGCTGGCCTCCAAAACGGCACGGGCGATATGCCCCTTGTTGATATAATGGGTAAGACCGGTAATCACCCCCCTGGCCTCGCGTCGCCAGTGTGGGGCGAACAGCCCGGAAAAGGCGGGAACGAAATAGGCCCCGCCGTTGTCGTCAACGGTCCGGGCCAGCGCCTCGATCTCCTCCGAGGCGGATATCAGCCCCAGGTTGTCCCGGACCCACTGGACAAGGGAGCCGGCAATGGCAATTGAACCCTCCAGGGCATATACCGGCGGCTCCCCTCCGATCCGATAGGCAGGCGTGGTAAGCAGCCCATGGGTGGAATGCACCATCTGCTCGCCGGTATTCATCAGTAGAAAACAGCCCGTACCGTAGGTATTCTTGGCTTCTCCCGGCGTAAAACAGGCCTGCCCGAAAAGCGCGGCCTGCTGGTCGCCCAAAATTCCGGCAAGCGGAATTTTCTCGCCAAAGACCCCTTCCGGTGTCGTATACCCGTAAACTTCACTGGAGGAATGAATCTCGGGCAGGATTTTTTCCGGGATATCCATGGCGGCGAGCATTTCCGTGTCCCATTTCAGCGTTTCAATGTTCATGAGCATGGTTCGGCTCCCGTTTGACACATCGGTAACATGAAGCCCGCCGTCCGGTCCGCCGGAAAGCCACCAGATCAACCATGCGTCCATGTTGCCGAACATGACCGCGCCTTTCTCCATAGCCGAGTCCAAACCATCCACCGTCTCCACCAGCCACTTTATCTTCGGCCCTGAAAAATAGGTGGAAAGCGGCAGGCCCACACGGGAACGGAAGCATCCCATCTCCCCGTTCACCGCCAGACGGCTGCAGATGGGGTCGGTGCGGGTATCCTGCCATACAATCGCATTATAATAGGGCTCGCCGGTTTTTGGGTTCCATAGTACGGTTGTCTCCCGCTGGTTCGTGATGCCGACGGCCGCCAGTTCGCCGGGACGAATCCCCGCCGACTTAAGGCCCTGCCGAATCACTTCATAAGCCTTATCCCGGATCTCAATGGGATCATGCTCCACCCAGCCGGGCCTGGGGTAAATCTGCCGGTGTTCCAGTTGGGCGCGGGAAACGATTTTTCCGTGATGGTCAAATACAAAAAACCGGGTGCTGGTGGTTCCCTGATCCACCGCACCGACATAGGCGGCTCGCGTCATGGCCGATTCTCCTTTCCCCTTATACCTTTCCCCTTATACCTTGTACCTTGTACCTTTCACCTTTCCCCTCTTAACATACGGATCAAATAGAGGCCACCCTATTCTTGAGTCCATAGGTTAACAATTGACGTTAATGTCAGATTATTATTGACTTTCTTTTACTGTTCCTGTTAGATGGGCTTAGATAAGATTTTCAGAGATAGATAGTAAAATAAATTTATACTATATCGGGATAGGGTAAAAAATGATTGTAAAAAACGAGACGGATAAGGAAACGACGAATCTTAGTCCGCCCAATCAGCAGCCTGTACCGAGCCCACTGTTTTTTAAAGGTTTCAAAGAGGACTTTTCACTGGGTATTGTTTCCAACCGTATACAGCACATGAAAAAAACGGCCGTTCGTTTTTTGACCAATGATTTGATTACGCGTTGGATCAACTTTACCTACGACTTTTATAGCAGAATTTACGAGGGGCAGCTGCGGCTGGGCATTCCCGTTTCAAAGGAATTGTTAAAATCCCGGGAGGAGATCCGAGCACGGGCGGCCAGTAAACTGGCGCTGACGCTGTATCACATATTCCTCCAGGTAACGGGGATCCGGGTGCCCCGAAGCGATATCAAAGGCATCCTCCTGGGCGAACTTGAAGCGGGAAATCTCCGGCTGACGGAAAATGTCATTATTCTTACCCGCAGCCAGTTAAAATACCTGGCATTGAACCGATGCAAGATTCCGGGGTATTTTTTCTCCGCCATCCTTGAGGAAGCCACACGCCGGCGTATCCTCAAAGAAACGCTTAAAAACAACCCCTTGCCCGCCTATTTTGACAGCGAAATAGAGGAGAACGCGGAAAACGGCCGGGGCGATTACGAATTCGTTTATTACCGGGACTACACCGATGAGGGAAAAGAAATCAAATTCCGGCGGATCGTCAGTATTGAAGCGGTCACCGCAGGCGACAACCGGCCCTCGGTTATCCTGGTGCCGGGGTTTGTGAATAACAGCAACTGCTATAACCTTTCCAACAAACAGTCGCTGGCCAAAGATATGGCTGATCAGGGGCACTGGGTCTATCTATTCGATCCCAGGGGAATGGGCATCAATCAGGGAAAATTCGACCCATGGTATACCGTGGATACATTAATCGATTATGACCTGCCCACCGTTCTCCGGTTTATCAATAGCCGCAGCAAGAAAAAGCCGTCGATCCTTATCGGCCACAGCATGGGCGGCATTATTGCCGAAAATATGGTCTTGAACTGGAGTGTCCGCAAGCATTTAAACCACATAGACGACCTCTCCGTTGAACAAAAGGCCATGCTCAATCAGCTGCTGCCGCCGGCCGATGTCGCCGCTGAAAACCTGCGGCAGGTTCGCGGCATTATTTCCATGGGCGCGCCCAAATTTTTCAACCGGTATTCCCATGCCTTTTATCCGACTGCCCTCTGGCTGAACCACCTGGCCCGCATCTTCCGAATGCGACAGGTCCCGGTCAAGGAGGCCATGCTGTTTCTGTCGCAAATGCCGGGGTTGAGCCATGCCACCAACCATTTGCTAAAAACCAATGTGGGGGATCTCAACTTCCTGATGTGTCCGGAGAACCATACCTCGAGCAGCTTTTTCACCAAGACCTACATCCAGCATGCGATCGAATCCGTCCCCCTCGGACTGGGGTTCCAGTTTCTCAAAGCCATCTATAACGGGGAGGGCTTCAAGCGCATGGATCAAAGCCGGTTCAACTATTCGACCCATCTGAACTACTTCGCCAAAGACATCCCCCTGTTTCATATCTGGGGGGATAAGGACCCCCTTGCGACGCCCGACAACGTCTATTACAGCAAGTCCTACCCGCATAAGCGCAAAAAAATCTATCATATCGAGTCGCCAAGGGATATCGAGCGCATTGACATTCCGGAAAAGCAGAGTCAGGTGATCGACTTTATCATTGAAAACGCCAACCACCTGGATCTTCTATATGGTCGGGTGGCTGAAGAGATCGTCTATCCGCTTTTACTCAAAATCGTCGAACAGGTCTGGGGCGACTGGTCCTATGAGCAGGAAGCGGATTCCGCGGCTTAGCCGCCTGTTTACAGGTTCCATGAGGGGGGACGATGACAAAAAAACTGTTTACCGGAATCGGTGTTTTGGTTCTTCTTCTGGTCATTTATCTTTTAACATGGCCGGTACCCATCGATCCAGTATCCTGGAAGGCCCCACCGAATCCCGGCTACACCGGAGCCTTTGAAGCGAACTCGCGGCTTGCCGGTTTTGAAAAGCTGCCGCTGGGCGGCCTGCATGGGCCCGAAGATATCGCCATAAATGACCGGGGCTGGATTTATGCCCCCACCCACGAGGGGGTGATCGTCAGGCTAAAAAGCGAGGACGCCTCTCCTGAAAAATGGGCCGACACCGGCGGCCGACCGCTGGGGATGGATTTCGACGCCCATGGGAATTTGATTGTCGCCGATGGCGATCGGGGGCTTTTATCCGTTGACCCGCAGGGAAGGGTCAAAACGCTTGCCACCGAAGCCAACGGCCAGGCGATCCGGTATGCGGATGATGTGGATGTTGCCGCGGATGGAAAAATCTATTTTTCGGATGCGTCCACGAAATTTGCGCCCCAGGACTTTGGCGGCACCCTGGAGGCGAGTCTTGTAGACATAATGGAACATGGCGGCCACGGGCGCCTGCTGGTATACGACCCGGAGACCGCAGAGACGCAAACCCTTATCGACGGCCTTAACTTCGCCAACGGGGTGGCCGTAAGCCCCGACCAACGATTCGTGCTGGTCAATGAAACCGGCTCATACCGCGTTGTCCGCTACTGGCTGGAGGGCCCCGAAAAAGGCGCCTTTGAACCGATCATCGAAGCCCTCCCGGCATTTCCGGACAACATTTCGCCGGGTCAGGCGGGCCGGTTCTGGGTTGCCCTGGTTTCTCCGCGCAATCCGCTTCTCGACAAACTCTCCGACAATCCGCTCATCCGGAAAATGATCCAGCGCATCCCCCAGGGTTTAAGGCCAAAGGCAGAAGCCTATGGCCATATCATTGCCATCAACAAAAGCGGGGATGTCACGCAAAACCTGCAGCATCCGGATCCCGCCGTTCCGCTGAATACCGGCATCACCGAAACCGACGAATATTTATATATCGGAAGTCTGGCAACGGATTTCATCCCCCGGCTGAAAAAATCAGAAGCAGGCATCTGATTCTGCCTGAAAAAGGCATGGAAAAGCCGCCCGGCCCTTGTTTTCCAACAAATCTGTTTTATCTTTAGTAATTAAATTACATTTTAGCTTAAGGGGGTTCTATCAATGGGAAGCCGTATTCGAACAACCGTTCTGCTGAGCCTTCTGACCGTTGTCATCATGTGGGTCGGCAGAATGATCGGCGGTACGCCGGGGATGATATTCGCACTGCTGATTGCCGGGGGGTTTAATTTCTTTTCCTACTGGTACTCGGACAAAATGGTGCTGAAAATGTACCGCGCCAAGCCTGTCAACCGGCAGGATGCGCCGGAGCTTTACAGCCTTGTTGAAGACTTGACATCCAAAGCCGGCCTTCCGATGCCCAAACTCTATATCATTCCCCAGCAGTCGCCCAATGCGTTTGCCACGGGCCGGAACCCTGAAAATGCGGTTGTTGCAGTCACTCAAGGGTTAATTCAGTACATGAACCGGGATGAACTCGCCGGGGTCCTCGCCCACGAGCTCGGCCACATAAAAAACCGGGACATGCTGATACAGACGATTGCCGCCACAATGGCCGGCGCTGTCATGATGCTGGCCACGCTTGCCCGGTGGTCGGCCATCTTCGGCGGCCTCGGCGGGGGGGATGACGACGAGGGCGGCGGCATTATCGGCCTGTTGGTTATGTCAATAATCGCCCCCCTGGCCGCCATGCTTATCCAGATGGGCATTTCACGATCCCGGGAATACCTGGCAGACCGCACATCGGCCGAGATTACCGGAAACAGTGAGGGGCTGGCAAGCGCGCTTGAAAAGCTAGGCGCCTATTCCAAGCAGATTCCCATGCAGGCCGAACCCGCCACGGCCCACATGTTTATCGCCAATCCGCTTTCGGGCAAAAGCATGATGAATCTTTTTTCAACCCATCCGCCCCTTGAAAAACGGATCGCCCGATTGACCGGAAGCGGATCCGGCTTCGGCCAAAACAGCGGAAACGCGCCCGAAAAGAAGACCATGGGCGAGCAAGCCAAAAATTTCTGGGATCGAATGTCGTGATTACGATTACTTATGGACGACGAGCTTAAAAAAGCCATATATAACGCAGTTAAAAATGAACCGTTTGCCAGGTGCCTGAACATGTCACTGGCTGCATTGGAGGAGGGCTACGCCCGGGTAGAAATGGTTTATGATCCGTCTCAAATGAACAATATTTATCAACGGGCGCATGGCGGGGCGATCTTTTCCCTGATCGACGAAGCGTTTGAAACGGCAAGCCAGACCAGGGGGCGTATTGCAGTGGCGTTAAACGTCAATGTCACCTATATGGCATCGCCCGAGGACGGATCCCGGTTGATAGCTGAGGCGAAAGAAATCAACAGTTCAAACAAAATCAGCAACTTCGATATTACCGTGACCGATGGGGGCGGGCAGCTGATCGCCGCATGCCGGGCTACGGCCTACCGGACGGGCAGACCTGTCACCTTCTGAACGGCCGCTGCCAAACCAAGTATTGAGCAAAGGATTGATAATCTATGAAGAATACCAAAATCTTGATCGCCGATCATCATTTGATGGTAAGAGAGGGGCTGAAGTTCCTGCTGGATCGCGAGGACTTTTTTGAAGTCGTCGGGGTAGCGGGCAACAGCCAGGAAACCCTGACGCTCGTCAAATCGAAAAAGCCCGACATCCTGCTCATGGATCTCAGCCTGCCCGCAATATCGCGCCTTGACATCGCCAAACTTGTTAAAACGGCTTCGGCGAAAACCAACCTGATGGTGATGAGTAACAGCATTAAACAAGCCCACGTGCGTCAGACCCTGCAAGGCGGAGCCCGGGGCTATATTTTAAAAACAGCCCCGTTCTCTGAACTCGTCCAGGCGATAAATACCGTTAACCAGGGGAATTATTACCTGAGCTCCGAAATTAAAACCGATATTATTGACCATTTTATCAAACAAACCGACGAGGCCCCGGTCCATAACAAGTATAACCTTCTCACCAAACGAGAAAAGGAGGTCTTCCGGCTGCTCATTGCCGGAAATTCCACCGAAGAAATCGCCAAACTGATTCACATCAGTCCCAAGACAGTGGCCAAGCATCGCTCCAACCTTATGGAAAAACTTGAAATCCTTAATATCGCGAGTCTGGTCCGATACGCGATTAAAATCGGCGTCCTTGACAACGAATACGAGGCCACATGACAGGGGAAAGGGGAAAGAGGAAAGAGGGTATAAAGTTATTTTTAGGCTCGGCCCCGGGCTTGCGGCCCGGGGGTTACTTCTAAGTAACTTGAAAATATATATTATTATTCCAGAAGCTTAACTCTCTGTCCTTCCGAGGAGCGAAAGCGACGAGGAATCTTGTTTGTTAAAGATTTCTCGCTGCCGCTCGAAATGACAATGCGGATGTTTTTTAGCGTTACTTTCTGTAAAAATACCGCACCAGCGGAATAAACCGATTTTTACGAGATTGTCAAAACCTAACACCCAATACCCAATACCCAACGCCTAATACCTAAACACCTAATACCTAAACACCTAATGGTCACCACCCCCATGTCAAGTATTTATGGATCGAATCCGCCGCACTCCTGCCCGCACCCATGGCCAGAATAACGGTCGCCTGGCCCGTAACGATATCGCCCCCGGCCCATACGCCCGGCTTGGTCGTTTTTCCCGTCTCCTCGTCCGCAATGATATAGCCGCGCCTGGTAAGGGCGATCTCGGGATCCGACTGGGTCAATACCGGGTTGGCGCCTGCGCCCACGGCGACCACAACCAGATCACAGTCCATTGTAAACTCGGCGCCTTCAATCGGCACCGGCCGTCTGCGGCCCGATTCATCCGGCTCTCCAAGCTCCATCTGGATACATTCCATGCGGGTCACCCGGCCTTTCTCATCACCGTCGAACCTCAGCGGGTTGGTCAGCAGATACATCTCGATGCCTTCTTCCTCGGCATGGTGAATCTCCGCAGCCCTGGCAGGCATCTCGTCCCTGGAACGACGGTAAACGATGCGCACGCTATCCGCTCCGAGGCGCATGGCCGTTCTTGCGGAATCCATGGCCACATTACCGGCCCCTAGCACCACCACGTTCTTGCCCATGGCAATCGGTGTGTCATATTCGGGGAACCGGTAGCCCTTCATCAGGTTGGCACGGGTCAGGTATTCATTGGCGGAATAGATGTTTATCAGGTTTTCCCCGGGAATGTCCAAAAAACGCGGCAGGCCGGCACCGACGCCTATATAAACGGCGTCAAACCCGTCTTCGAAAATCTCATCCAGGGTGACCGTTTTTCCTACTACGGCATCACAGTCAATTTTCATCCCCTGCTTCTCTAAAGATGCGATTTCAGAGGCCACGATATCTTTTGGCAGACGAAATTCCGGAATTCCATATACCAGAACGCCTCCGGTCTTATGAAAAGCTTCAAACAGGGTGACCTCATGACCCTTTAGTAATAGATCCCCGGCAACGGTTAATCCGGAAGGTCCCGATCCGACCACCGCCACTTTTTTGCCCGTCGGTTCGGCTTTTGGCGGGAGCTCCCCGCTGCCCTGCGTCCGCTCATAATCGGCGACAAACCGCTCGAGGTTGCCTATCGCCAAGGGCTCGCCCTTTTTTCCCAGTACACACTCGCCTTCGCACTGGATCTCCTGAGGGCAGACCCGGCCGCAAACAGCCGGCAGACTGTTTTTCTCCCAGATCTTATGAATGGCATCACTGAATTTACCCTCTGCAACCAGCCCGACAAAACTTCGGATATCGACGCTTACCGGACACCCCTTTACACATGCGGGGTTTTTGCATTGCAGACATCGCTGGGCTTCGGTCATCGCCGTCTCTGCTGAATAACCCAGCGGGACCTCCTCAAAATTCCTCCGCCTCGCCTCCGGTGCCTGTTCGGGCATCGGTTGGCGGGGGGTTTTCTCTTTCTTAGTTGACTTTTCAGCCATTGGTTCCCTCCATCAGAGCGGTCTGTTTATTGGTTTCCCATCGTCGCGCAGTAATTGTCGTATGCCTCTTTCTCCTGCTCCTCATAGGCGCGAAGCCGTTGAATCAAACCGTCAAAATCCACAAGATGGCCGTCAAATTCCGGCCCATCCACGCATGCGAATTTCGTCTCATCGCCCACCGTCACCCGACAGCAGCCACACATCCCCGTGCCGTCGATCATAATCGGATTAAGGCTTACCAGGGTTCTCACATCATATTCCCTTGTCAGGGCCGAGACGAACTTCATCATGGGTACCGGGCCGATGGCGACAACCAGGTCCACCCGGCTATTCTCGAGAACATCCTTCAACGCATCGGTGACAAACCCCTTGGTTCCGTAGGAGCCGTCATCCGTGCAGACGCGGAGCTTATCGGAGACGCCCTTCATTTTGTCTTCAAGGATCAACAGATCCTTGGTCCGGGCCCCGATAATACTCGTCACTTGGTTGCCTGCATTTTTAAATCCCCGGGTAATGGGGAATAAAACGGCTATTCCGGTCCCGCCGCCGACGCAGACGACATGCCCCAATTTTTCAATATCCGTGGGCTTTCCCAGGGGGCCGATGACGTCCTGGTAGGCATCGCCAACATCTAACGCTTTGAACATCGCCGTTGATTTGCCGACCACCATATAAATGACTTCAATGGTCCCCTTCTCCGCATCCAGATCCGAGATGGTCAGGGGAACCCGCTCCCCGGTTTCATTGGCCTTGAGAATGACGAACTGACCGGGCTTGGCTTTGGCCACAATGCGCGGCGCCTCAATCTGATTCATGATGATACTGCCGTCGGCCATTTCTTTGCGATCAACAATTTTAAACATACCCAACCTCCCTCAAACCGATAGGCTTGACAACTTATTCGAGTTCGCGCCTAAGCCACAGGTTATGGCATAAGCTGAAGGAATTTTGTTAAATCCTTTTTCAAAAAAACGCAATGATAAAAAATACCGCCGCCCTATCCCCGGCCGCCTGCCGGCCCTTCAGGAAGACGACGCCAAAAAATCTTCGATGCGCGAGCAAGTCCCATAGAAATCATCCGGGGCCATCCATACCATCGCCGGATCCTTTTTAAACCATATCAACTGGCGTTTGGCATATCGACGCGTATCCCTTTTCATGAGATCGATTGTCGCCTCCCAGCCGATCCTGCCCTCTATGAAGTCGACCATATGTCGATAGCCGATGGCCTTCATGGGCTTTAATTCAGCAGAATACCCCATTTTCAATAGGCTTTTGACCTCGCCTAAAAGACCGGCGGCCGCCATCTGCTCCACCCGCCGATTGATTCGCTCATAAAGCGCCTGCCGTTCGATGTTTAAACAGATCTTCAATACATCAAACGGCGCATCGGCGAATCCATGCGCCTTCTGGCAGGCGGACATGGGCCGGCCGGAAGACTCATGGACTTCCAGGGCCCGGATGATCCGGTAGCTGTCATTGGGATGAATCCGCTGCGCCGCCTCCGGATCATTAGCGACAAGGCGCTCATAAAGGAAACGGTGCCCCTTTATTTCAGCCTCACGCCGCAGCCTTTCCCGGATTTCCGGCGATGACGGGTTGGCCCCGCACAGACCGTGGGCCAAGGCTTTGATATATAACCCCGTACCGCCGACAACAAACGGAACCATTTTCCGTCTGTCAAGCGCCGCAATCCATTCTCCGGCTTCTTCGGCATACCTGGCGGCGTCATAGGGCTCGTCCGGATCCGCCACATCGATCATAAAATGGGGCACCCGACGCCTTTCCGAGGCGTAAGGCTTGGCAGTACCGATATCCATATAGCGATAGACCTGCATGGAATCGGCACTTATAATACCCCCGTGGAAATATTCGGCAAGCGATAAAGACAGCTCCGTTTTCCCAATACCTGTGGGGCCGCAAATAACAATGACTTTGGTTTTAACCGATGGATCGGCTGCCATAATGTTTTATCAGTCTGAAATCAATACCGTTCGCAAAGGAACTCGACAATATTTAATATTATCTTAGAAGCTTCCGCTGCTGTCATTCCGAGAAACGAAAGTGACGAGGAATCTTGATTGTTAAAGATTTCTCGCTACCGCTCGACAATATTTAATATTATCTTAGAAGCTTCCGCTGCTGTCATTCCGAGAAACGAAAGTGACGAGGAATCTTGATTGTTAAAGATTTCTCGCTGCCGCTCGAAATGACAATGCGGACGCTTTTCAGAGTTACTTTCTGCAAAAATGGCGCCAGCGCAATCAATCGCTTTTTACGAGATTGTCACGTCGCCGGCGCTTGTCGGGATGACAAGCGCGGGACGCCCAGTTAATGCCATTTAATGGCATTGAGTCCCCAATTACGGGTATTTGCAACCATACTGGGTTAAAATTTCATTGACAAGATAAAAAATTATAGATATCAAGATTACTTATTCAAAAAATTGCGTATCCAAATAGTTTTGACAATATTCCGGCAACGATTAGGTTTTATTTTAATTTTTTATTAGGAGGGTCTTATGGCGCAAAAAACGAGCGGTTCCGTATTGGTCGTCGGCGGCGGCATATCAGGCATGCAAACCGCACTGGACCTGGCTGACTCCGGATATTATGTCTACCTTCTGGAGAAAAGCCCTTCGATTGGCGGGGCCATGGCCCAACTGGACAAGACCTTCCCGACCAACGATTGCGCCATGTGAATTATCTCACCGAAACTGGTCGAGGTCGGCCGGCATTTAAATATCGAACTGATCACATACGCTGATCTGGAAGCCATCGAAGGCGAACCCGGTAATTTCAAAGTCAGAGTCAAAAAACGCGCGAGAAGCGTCGACATGGACCTTTGCACCGGCTGTGGGGCCTGCGTCGAGAATTGTCCGGTAACCCAGACGATCCCGGCAAACTAATACGGCTGCAAATAATCGAAAGATGACGGTCTGGCAAGAATTGATCTTATGATGGCAAAAAAGGAATCCGCTGCCATGGAACAAACCATCGATATTGATTGGCAAAAGATAGATGATATCATCGATCGGTATAACAGCAATAAGGAAGCGCTGTTAATGATCCTGCAGGATATCAACGAGCTCTACAACTTCGTCCCCCCCGAATGCGTTCCGATAGTTGCAGATAAACTGGGCGTTCGGCAAAGCCACATTTATAGCATGGCGACTTTTTACAAAACCATCAGCCTTGAGCCGAGAGGGAAATATATCGTCAATGTCTGTACCGGCACGGCCTGCCATGTCCGCGGGGCGGAAAGAATAATCGAGGCGCTGGAGGACCGATTAAACATCAAGCCGCACGAGACGACTGAAGACGGGATGTTTACGCTGGAAACCGTCCGGTGCCTCGGATGCTGCGCCTCAGGGCCGGTCATTATGATCAACAAGGATATACACGGCGGTCTGGATCGCTCCAGTGTTTTGAATATCATCGATGATTACAAGGATAATGCCTCTTAACGGCATTGGTTTCGGAGGTTGAACGCAAGCCATGGTTAAATTTGACAATAAAGAGGCACTGGATAGACACATCCAAGAACTCCAGTCCAAAAAAGAGGGTCCCGAGGGATTGATCTCCCTCTGCGCCGGTCCCGGCTGCAGCATTCACGGAACCGATGACATCCGCGGCGTGATTGCCGATGAACTCAAAAAGCACGGCCTGTCGGAAAAGTATGAAATCCGGTTGACCGGATGCCACGGTTTCTGCGAACAGGGGCCGGTAATGGTCATTGATCCGGGCGGATTTTTTTACCCCCGGGTCAAAAGCGAAAACATCCCCGAAATTATCGAAAAAACCCTTGTTAATAATGAGCCTGCGGAAAAGTATCTCTATAAAGATCCCGCAACAAAAGAGCTGATCGTTAAAGAGGCGGACGTGCCTTTTTATAAGCGCCAGACAAGGTCGATCTTCGGCAACAACCGGCTGATCGACCCCAACAATATCGACAGCTATCTGGCGACCGGCGGTTATTCGGCATTGAAAAAAGCCCTTTTTGAAATGACGCCGGAGGAAATCATCGCCGAAGTAAAAAACGCCAATTTGCGGGGTCGCGGCGGCGGCGGTTTCCCAGCAGCCATTAAATGGTCGACCTGCAGAAAGCATGAGGGGCCCAGATACGTCATATGCAACGCCGATGAAGGCGATCCGGGCGCTTATATGGACAGGGGCCTGCTGGAAGGAAACCCCCATTGCATCATCGAAGGCTTGATCATCGGCGCCTTTGCCATCGGCGCCAATGAGGGCTATGTCTATGTGCGCCACGAATACCCGCTGGCGGTGGCCAATCTTCAGAGGGCGCTCGGGCATGCCCGGGAAATAGGGCTATTGGGCCAGAATATTCTGGGCTCCGGTTTTGATTTTGATATATACATCAGCAAGGGCGGCGGGGCCTTTGTATGCGGCGAGTCGACCGCTTTAATGGCTTCCCTTGAAGGCAACCCCGGACGGCCGAAGGCCAAATACATCCATACTTCAGAGAAAGGCTTTCGCGACAGCCCATCCAACCTGAATAATGTGGAGACATGGGCCAACGTGCCGCTGATTATCAACAAGGGGGCGCAGTGGTATGCCTCCATGGGGACCGACCATAGCAAGGGGACCAAAATCTTCTCCCTGGTCGGCAAAGTCGTCAATACCGGCCTGGTGGAAGTTCCCATGGGAACGACCCTTAGAGAGATTATATTCGACATCGGCGGGGGCATCCCCAAAAAGAAAAAATTCAAGGCGGTTCAGACCGGGGGGCCCTCAGGCGGCTGTATCCCCGAAGAGTTCCTGGATACCCCCGTTGATTTTGACGAGCTGACAAAACTCGGCTCCATCATGGGCTCCGGCGGCATGATCGTCATGGACGAGGGGACCTGCATGGTGGACGTGGCCCGCTATTTTATCGATTTTTTAATCGAAGAATCCTGCGGCCAATGCAACCCCTGCCGGGAAGGCCTCAAACAGATGATGGCGATTTTGAACCGGATCTGCGAGGGCGAAGGCAAAGCGGGCGATATCGAGCTGCTTGAAGAGATCGGCACCATGATGCAGAAATTTTCCCTCTGCGGGCTGGGAACCTCCGCACCGAATCCGGTCTTAACCACCATTTTATACTTCCGGGATGAATACGAGGCGCATATTCGGGACAAAAAGTGTCCGGCCGGCGTCTGCAAACCGCTGTTCCATTATGAAATTGATGAAGAGGCGTGCAACGGATGCACCCTGTGCGCCAAAAAATGCCCGCAGGGGGCAATCAGCGGGGAGAAGAAAAAGCCCCATCGAATCGATCAGGAAAAATGCATTAAATGCGGCATTTGCTATGACAGCTGTAAATTTGACGCCATTATGATCCGATAGCCAATCAAGAGGATAAAGCCAGGTATGATTACTTTCAAGCTAAACGGCCAGACAGTTCAAGGCGAGGAGGGCCAATATCTCCTCCAGGTAGCCGAAAACTACGGGGTCTATATTCCGACGCTATGCAACCATAAGGCCCTTGAGCCGGCTGGCATGTGCCGGCTTTGTACGGTCGAGCTCTTTGACGGCCGCCGGACAAAATTCGTCACCGCCTGCAACTACCCCATATGGGAAGGCATGGAGATCCAGACGGATACGGAGGTCGTGCATGAGGGGCGCAAACTGATCGTTGAAATGCTTCTGGCCAGATGCCCGGAAGTCCCCGTTATTCAGAAACTGGCCAAACAATATGGGATTGAAGAGCCGCGCTTTGAGGCCGAAGACAACACCTGTATCCTCTGCGGCCTTTGCACGCGGGTTTGCGAAAGAATGGGCAACGGCGCCATTACCCTGACCAACCGCGGCGTGGACTTGAAAGTGGATACCCCGTTTCATCTGCAGACCGATATCTGCCAGGGCTGCGGTGCCTGTGCATTTCTCTGCCCCACCGGCCACATCACCCTGGACAAAATCAACAGGCTGATAACCACGCACCAGCCGGAGATGATCAAGTCTGAATACGATGTCGGCATGCGGGGCCGCAAGCCCATCTATGTCCCCTATCCCCAGGCGGTTCCCAACACGCCGGCCATTGACCGGGATGTATGCATGCATTTCAAAACCGGCGGGTGCCAGATATGCAAAGATATATGCCCGGTAAATGCCATTGACCACACCATGGCGGATGAAACCGTGGAGTTAAATGTGGGCTCGGTCATCCTGGCCCCCGGCTTTGAGCCCTACGATCCCGCCAACCTGGATTTTTACAATTATGACCACCCCAACGTGATCACCTCTATGGAGATGGAGCGGATGCTTTCGGCTTCCGGGCCGACCGGCGGCCATCTGGTCAGGCTCTCCGATCACCAGGCGCCCAAAAGAATCGCCTGGCTCCAGTGCGTGGGCTCGCGGGATATGAACCGCTGCAACAATGCCTACTGTTCATCGGTCTGCTGTATGTATGCCATCAAGGAGGCCGTCATCGCCAAGGAACATGCCGGCGACGACCTTGACTGCTCCATCTTTTTCATGGATATGCGGACGCCGGGCAAGGATTTTGAAAAGTTTTATGAGGACGCCAAAAACAAAAGCGGCGTCAACTTCGTCCGCAGCCGCATCCATACGATTGCGCCGGTACCCGAAACCGATGAACTGGAGCTTCGCTATGTCACCGAAAGCGGTGATCCGCTGACCGAAAACTTCGACCTCGTTGTGCTTTCAATCGGGCTGCAGATGCCGCAGGAGATTATTGAGCTCTCCCGGAAGCTGGACATTGACTTGACCCCCGGCAATTTCTGTGACACCAAGACCTTCTCGCCGGTTTCCACCTCCAGGGAGGGAATATTTGCCTGCGGCGCATTCCAGGGGCCCAAGGATATTCCCCAGTCCGTCATTGATTCCAGCGCGGCCGCGGCTGCGGCGGCCGAGTCCCTGGCGGATGCCCGAAATACGACGACAAAAGAAAAAGAGGTCGTACCGGAACGCGATATTGCCGGTGAGCGTCCGAAAATCGGCGTATTTATATGTCGCTGCGGGACCAACATCGCCGGCGTGGTGGATGTACCAGAGGTTGTGGCGTATACCAGGGGACTTCCCTTTGTCGAGTTTGTCGATGAGAACCTCTTTACCTGTTCCCAGGATACCCAGGACAATATGTCGGCCACCATCGCCGAAAAAGGACTCAACCGAATCGTCGTGGCCGCCTGTACACCGAAAACCCATGAGCCGCTATTTCAGGAAACGCTCATCAACGCGGGCCTGAATAAATACCTCTTTGAAATGACCAATATTCGGAACCAGGACTCCTGGGTGCACAAGAACAATCCCGAGATGGCGACCCAAAAAGCCAAGGATCTTGTACGCATGGCCGTTGCCAAGGTAGCCCGGATGGAGCCGCTCCAAGAAAGCGAGCTGCCGATGAACCATGCGGCAATGGTTGTGGGCGGGGGTATCTCAGGCATGGCTGCCGCCAAAAGTCTGGCCGACCAGGGATTTGAAACCCATTTGATCGAAAAATCGGGTTGCCTGGGCGGGCAGGCGAAAAACCTTTACCATACGGCCAAGGGGGAATCGGTTTCCGAAAACCTTGAGGAAATGGTGGCGTCCGTACAGGGGCATGACCATATCCGCCTCCATCTGAATACCGGGATTCAGAATGTGGAAGGCTTTGTCGGCAACTTCCAGACGACCCTTTCGGAAAACGGCAAAGAGGAAAAACTCGAGCACGGCGCCGTCATCCTCGCCACCGGCGCCACGCCTTATACGCCGACGGAATACGCTTACGGCGAAGATCCCCGGATCCTCACCAGCCTGGAACTGGACAAAAAGTTCAATGAAAATGATCCGGCGCTTGAAAAAATAAACGGCGCCGCGTTTATTCAGTGCGTCGGCTCCAGGGAACCCGGCCGCATGTATTGTTCGCGGGTCTGCTGTACCCATTCCATCGAGAATGCGCTCGAGCTCAAACGTCGGAATCCGGAAATGAACGTCTATATCCTGTACCGGGATATCCGGACCTATGGGGAAAAGGAATATCTTTACAAGCAGGCCAGGCAGGAGGGCGTTATCTTTATCCGATACGCCCTGGATGACAAACCGCAGGTTGCGGTAAACGATGACGGCCTGTCAATAACGGTAACCGACCATATCTTGAACCGCCCCATTGAATTGAACGTGGATCTGCTGACCCTGGCGACCGCCATTATACCCAGCGCCGATGAAGCTTTCGCCAACCTTTTCAAGATACCGATGAATGAAGACGGGTTCTTCATTGAGCGACACGCCAAGCTGGGGCCTGCGGAGTCCGCCACCGACGGCGTTTTCCTGTGCGGCATGGCCCATTACCCGAAGCCCATCGATGAATCCATCGCACAGGCCAAAGCCGCTGTTTCCCGGGCAGTCACCCTGCTCTCGCAGGAGTCCATACACAGCAGCGGGACCATCGCCGAAGTCGACCCAACGAAATGTGCCGCCTGCGGGGTTTGCATTTCCGTCTGCCCGTATTCCGCCCCATCTTTTATTGAAGAGGGCCGGTTTGCCGGAAAAGCCCGGATCAACCCCGCGCTTTGCAAAGGATGCGGCCTTTGCGCGGCCTCCTGTCGATCCGGGGCCATTCATTTGAAAGGCTTTGATACGGATCAGATTATGTCGCAAATTTTTGAAATGGATGAAGCGGTATAGCCCAAATAATAAAATTTCCCGGCATCCAGCGTCGGTCGGGATAAGCAAGGAGATCAGTGCCGATGTCTGATAAAGAACCAAAAATTTTAAGTTTCCTATGCAATTGGTGTAGCTATGGCGCCGCCGACTTGGCCGGTGTCAGCCGGATGGAGTATCCATCGAATATCCGGGTCATCCGAATTCCATGTACCGGCCGCATGAGTGCTAAATTCATCCTGGCGGGTCTTCGGCAGGGGGCGGATGCCGTATGGGTTTCCGGGTGACATCCCGGTGAATGCCATTACCTGGAAGGTAATTACTATGCCAGAAGAAAATTCGCCCTGTTGAAAAACCTGTTGGAACATACGGGCATTGAACCCGGACGGCTCCAATTTTCATGGGTTTCCTCGGCTGAATCCACCAAGTTCGTGGATGTGGTCAAAGAAATCACCGATGAAGTCAAAGCCCTGGACACCACAAAAAAATATATGAAAACCGAACCCAAGGTTGATTAAAAATGACAAGCTATACGGAAAAAATACAAGAGGCCGCCAAACGGCTCCTAAAGGAAGGCAAAGTCGATATGGTGATCGGCTTCCGAAGGGGAAGCGTGCCCATGATGAACCAGCCGCATTACGTCAAATCGGCCGAAGAAGCCGAAGCGTTAATCTGGGACAGCCACTGCGGACTAAATCTGGCCAATTATCTCACGGATCGCGAGGATAAAGTCGGCATCGTGGCCAAGGGATGCGACTCCCGAAATATCGCCAACCATATCGTTGAAAATAAAATAAACCGGGAGCAGGTCTATATTATCGGCGTGCCCTGCACGGGCATGGTGGATCGGCATAAGCTCCCCAAAATGGTTGAGGGCGATATCATCGAGGTGGCGGAAGACGGCGATGCCATTACGGTGAAAACCGTCAATGGCGATACCAAGAACTTTAACAAGGCGGATGTTCTGCAGCAGAACTGTGCTGACTGCAGCCACCGCAATCCCGTCATATACGATGAAATGATTGCCGATCCGGTGGAAGAGCAGACGGATACGGACATGTTTGCATCGGTCAGGGAAATCGAGGCCATGAGCCCCGATGAAAAATGGGACTACTTCGAGGATCTCATCTCCAGCTGTATCCGTTGTTACGCCTGCCGGAACGCCTGTCCGCTCTGCTACTGCCCGCTTTGCTTCGTGGACGAGTCCGATCCGCAATGGGTCGGGAAAAGCCAGGACCCCATCGATGTCCGCACGTTTCACTGGCTGAGGGCCTATCACTGCGCCGGACGCTGCACCGACTGCGGGGCCTGCGAACGGGTCTGTCCCATGGGCATTAAGATCAGGGAGTTTACTAAAAAGCTCAACAAAGACTGTTATGAACTCTATGGCTGGGAAGCCGGTTTGACCACCGAGGAAAGACCGCCGCTGGACACCTATCGGCCCAATGACCCGGAAGATTTTATCAAGTAATGGGGTTTATTATCGAAGAAATTCGTAAACTGCTAAAATCGTATTTTGATAAAGGCTATACACAATGAAAATCGTTCAAATTGATAAAAGCCAATGGACAAGCGGCATTGAAAAACTAAAAGAAGCGTACCGCGTTTTTGCCCCGGTCAAAAACGATCTCTTCCATGATTTCAAAGCCCTGGAAAAAGATGAGGCGCCGGATTTCAACTTCCAGAATACCCGGCTTTCGCCAAAATCCATTGTTTATCCGCAGTCCGAAATTCTGTTCAGGTACTCCCTGGACAGGGAAAGTGAAGAATACGGCATATTAAAGGAAGACGTAAAGGAAAAAACGCCCAAAGCGGTTATCGGCATCCGCCCGTGCGACGCCTATTCCTTCATTTTGGTCAAACGCAATTTCGATACGCCGGAATACAAAGATCCCTATTGGCTGGAGGAATACCAGAAGTCCACATTCATCGGAATGGCCTGCAATAATCCGCATCCTACGTGCTTCTGCACCAGTGCCGGCTCCGGTCCTTTTAATGAAGAGGGCTTGGACGCACTGGTCGTAGATGACGGCGATCATTACCTGGGCAAACTGCTAACGGAAAAGGGCGAAAAACTCTTTTCAGCGGCGGGCTGGACCACGGAGGCAGAGGCGTCGGCCGAAAGCCGGATCGAAGAGCTGAAAGCCGAGGCAGAATCCAAGATGACCTCCAGGGTCGGCACGGACAACCTGAAAAACCAGAAAATGCTGGATCTTTATGAGGCCCCGTTCTGGGAGGAAATCGCCTTCTCGTGCATCAACTGCGGCACATGTACCTATGTCTGCCCGACCTGCTGGTGTTTTGACATACAGGATGAAACCAGCGGCAAATCCGGTGTCCGGATCAGAAACTGGGACTCCTGCATGTTTCCGCTCTTTACCCTTCACGCCTCCGGCCATAATCCCCGGGGCAACAAGGTTGATCGCGTTCGCCAGCGGTTCATGCATAAATTAAAATACTATGTTGATAAATACGATAACGGTATCCAATGCACGGGATGCGGCCGCTGCGTCCGGATGTGCCCCGTCAATATTGATATACGCAGGGTATGCAACATGATGAACAGCTATGATCCTGAATCCTGCGTTTGTGAAGTGACATCAGCATAGATAGTAGCTAAGGGGGGTTGACAGTGCAGAATCCATATTATCCATACCCGGTCCGGATAGATGAAATCTTCACCGAGACCGAAGATAAGACTTTAAAAACATTTAAATTTGTATTCCTTGACCCGGAAGACGAGGAGCGTTTTGCCTACCAGCCCGGCCAGTTTGCCGAGTTATCCATCCCGGGCATGGGGGAAATTCCGATCGGTATTGCCTCCTCCCCCACGGAAAAGGGGTTTGTCAAATTCACCGTGTTTAAGACCGGCAAGGTCACCAATTACCTGCACTCCATGAAGGAGGGGGACATCATGGGGATCCGGGGACCGCTGGGAAACGCCTTTCCCTGGGAGACCCTGGAAGGCAAGAATATCGTGATCATCGGGGGCGGATTCGCTTTTACCACGCTTCGCTCCTCGATCGTTCATATGATCGATCCGGCCAATCGCGAAAAATTCAAGGATATCCATGTCATTTACGGCGCGCGTTCCCCGGGGATGCTGCTTTACAAGGATGAACTGGAGTCTTGGGCAGAGCGCGAGGATCTAAACATGCACATTACCGTTGACGGGACGGATGATCCTGACTGGAAACATCATACCGGGTTTGTACCCGCCGTGACAGAGCAGGAATCGCCGAATGCCGATGATGATACCTATGCCATTGTCTGTGGGCCGCCAATCATGATCAAGTTTACCCAACCGGTACTTGATAATCTCGGCTTCAAGCATGATCATATATTAATGTCCCTGGAAAACCGTATGAAATGTGGTATCGGCATGTGTGGGCACTGCAATATCGGTGAAAAACTGGTCTGTAAGGACGGCCCGGTGTTTACGCTGGCCCAGCTAAACGAAATGCCGAAAGAGTACTGAAGCCCTCGAAAAAAGCGATTTATTCCGCCGCGGCGGTATTTTTGCAGAAAAGTAACTCTGACAATCTCGTAAAAAGTCGATTTTAGGATGGCAAAGTAAAAAGTTCAAGATCAAGGCGCGCAAAATCCCGAGGAATGCAGCGTACTTAGCTGTACGTGAAATTCCGAGGGATGCAGCGCAACACAGATATTGGACTTTTTACGAAGCCATCAAC
>JAGXLR010000193.1 GCA_018334555.1 Desulfobacterales bacterium | reverse complement strand
CTCTGAAAAAAGTTCCAGCCGGCATTTTCGGCCGGTTTGGAAGCAATAACGCAGAGCCGCTGCATGCGGGCACCCTCTAAAGAAGCCAACTCCTCATGGTTCCATGAGGCGGTCAATAAAAGGAACCGGTCATTTACGGCGATTGCCGGCAGCCCTTTGAGGAGTTCCACGGCCAAAACCTTGGCCCCCCCGTTCTCCCCGCCGGACCTTACCGGTGTTAAATCGACTGCTATAAGTGCCAAAGAATAATCAAGCGCCTTTCAAAATTTCATTCAGAGACGTCAGGGCCTTTGTCAGAAAGATGTTTTTTATCCTCATGGGGCCTGCCGACTTTGATCAAGCCAAGCTTCCTCGCTTTTTGTACGATAAAGGTATGCTCCAGTTGATCCAGAATATCCCTTGTGAGCCGGAGTTCTGACCCCATTTGTTCTATCTCCCCGGAGAGCCTGTTTATTATGCCTTCAAGCGCATGCATATTTTCCAGACGCGCCGCGCGGTCACTTTCGCATTCTCTTAGCAGGGCCTCGAGCTCATGGATCTGGTCCAGACGCGCCCTGCGATCCGATTCACAGGTTTCCAGCAGTGAATGCAATTCATCGATTTGTGTCTGGCGGGCGGCCTTCTTCTTTTCGCATGCCTTGAGCCTTTCCGTCAACTCATCGATCTGATCCTGTCTTAGGCGGTTGTCATTTTCATAGCGCTTTGCCAAACGGGTCAGCCGATCGATCTGTTCCTTCCTTGCCGCGCGGTCGTTTTCACTTTCGTTTAACTGTTGGAACGTATCCAGGGCGAAGCGTCTCAATGATTGATACAAAATTTTATCATAGATCGCTTGTGTGTGCGGTCCCACCGCATGGCTGCATGCCGCTGTCGGCGCACCTGTAAGCGGTTTTTCTTCCGCCGTATGCCCATCGAAGGCATTTTTCGCCCGCTCCTGCCCCGTTAGCTCCTGATAAAGATCCCGGTACGATTCTGCCTGCCCCCTTGATGTATACGCCGCTTCTATCCGTTGGCGGGCCTTCTCCCCCATTTGCTGACGCCGATCAGCCGACAGGCTCAATGATATGATACTCTCCCCCATATGGCGGCTGTCGCCCGCCGGTGAAAGCCGGCCGTTGATATCATGCGAGATGATCTCGCTGATGCCGCCGACATCAAAGGCGAGCACCGGGGTCGCACAGCCCATCGACTCGAGTATGGTGTTTGGAAAATTGTCCTCGAGCGATGGCTGCAGGTATAAATCCGAGGCGCAGTAGGCGGTTACCACATCCGCCTCTGAATCCAGATAGCCCAACGCCGTTACCGGGATTCCGGTCTCCTCGATACGGGGATGCGCGTGGCCGAAGCAGATCAGTCGGATCTTTTGCCCCTGGATAAGATCCCGCATCCTCGCGTCTTTGGCGCAATACCGGATGGCCTCGACAAGCTTGTGGAACCCTTTTCTTTTTTCACTGCCATTTTCGACGCCGAACGACAGGGTGATCGTATCCGGGTCAATCCCCAGGGCATGCTTGGCCTCCGATTTTGAAGTCGGATCGATCCCTTCGGTCGCCAACCCGTTTGGTATCACCTCGATCCGCCGATCTTTGAATAGCCGGCTCTGTCCGGCGCAGTTCGCCATCCAGCGGCTGGGGGTGACGATGGTCAAATTGGGCGTTTGAAACGATTCGAGCTTATCCTTTAATACCGCGGCGGGCAGATTATGGGGATCATCCAAAAGCTGGGGGCAATTCATACAATCCCGGCAATAGCCATCGCATCCGGCCGAATAATGGCAGCCGCCGGTAAACGGCCCCATATCATGCAAAGTCCAGACGACCGGCTTGCCCATGGAAAAAAGTGCTGACAGCGTCATTGGGGACTGAAAGAAGGCCACCCAGTGGAGATTTATGACATCCGCCCTTCTTATTGCCTCCAGCCCGGTCAAATCATATCCCGGGTAAGGCAAAGAAAAAAGGGTATCACTCAAATCCGTCCGATTGGCGTTTATATAGTTTTCCTGGACCACCTTTTGCAGAAAAAAGCCTTCGGCGTTTAAACCGTCAAACCCATTGCCGCAGTCGCCGCGATTGTCGCAAACCGCCGAAATCGTCGGGTCCTCAACCGTTTTAAACCGGACGAGCAGCCTGGAATCCTCGCCAAGCAAAGCGGCCCCTTTATGTAAACGAAGGGCCGCCCGCCCGGCACCGCCCCTTTTATCATATGTGCTGACATGGCAGACTCTCATTGTGCTCTATCACCCATCCTTCCACCCATTCAGACACCCCTGACGTAGGGTGACATAAAATCGGCCATTTGGGGGGTATGGCCATTTTTTAATTCATGGCTGGCATATACGTCGCCGTATAGCTTCCCCAAAACGCTGGCCGATAAAACCGCCAGAGCGTCAAACAGTTCGCTGACGTCACGAACCGCATAGTCCTGTTGTATGATATGCATGCAGTTGTCCACGTGATCCTTCCCCCATTGCAGCCAATGATATCGCATATCGTCCTTATTGCCATCCATCGCTCTGTGACTGATGCGGGAGAGCAGAAAGCGTAGTCGATTCCTCATGGGATAGGCCGCCGCCAGCTGCTTAACCATCCAATCCGCAGGATGATGCTTTTTATCCGAAGCGCCATATTGGCCTTCGATCAGCCCCCGATACCGGTTGATATAAGTATGGTAGGCAGCCGTCAGGTTGACCAGATCCCTGATGCCCACGCCGGATAAATCGGATTTCACCCGCCCCATAATTCTGGCGCAATACAGGGCATTCACGACTTCCCTTTTAAACCGGTAGAAGGCGGGGCGGTCATGCGAATGTTTAACCCTAACGGCGGGTTGATACATAATTTGATTGCCCCGGATAAGCTGCCCCTTTGCCCATGCCATGTCCTCGGCATAGTCCACATCAGGAAAAGGCGATTCAAGGAGTGCCGATTTATAGTAAATAGCGCATACATTGTTCAGCCGGATGCTGTGATACGCGAGTTCATAAGGCATTTCCGGGAATTTTTCGGGCGCCTGAATAGACTGAATCTGCGGCTGATCCCCCATCTGCCGGTTGTGCGCCCCGGCTTCAAAACGGGCGAAAACGCTTGCCCCGTCATGGGGGATATGCCCGGCATGCACCGCGACCACATCGTTTTCTTTCAATGCGGCGGCCAGATGGGCCAGCCATAGATTGCCGTATGGCACCGCATCCTGGACCATAAAGATCACCATATCAAAAACCGCATGGGCCAATGCGAAATTCCTGGTCCTCGCATGGTGAAACGCATTGCTGCGGATCCGGATGATCTCTGCGCCATAGGCCTCCGCCCACTTCAGGGTATTATCCGTGGAGCCGGAGTCAATAACAATAAGCTGGGTCGGCCCGGCAAACGCTTGCCGGCTTATGCTCTCAAGACACGCCTTGAAAACCTCCCCCCCGTTTAGCGTGGGTATGATAATAGATACACCCGGCGCATTTACATCGGGTGAGGCCTGTTCTGTCTCCCCGCCACTGGCTGGCTGTTGTTTTTCCAGCCGCCGGATAACCTTGAGCCGCTCGGCCCGATCGTTCTCGCATTCGGTCAACCGATCGGTTAACTCTTCTATGCTGTCCAGCCTTGCCTTGCGGTCCGCCTCGCATTGCCCCAGCAAGTCTTTTAACGCGTCTATTTCCCGGTGAAATAGATTAAACGCCGCGACCAGGCGCTTTCCGTCTAATAATGGCAGCACCCGGTCATAAACCTTGGCCCTCGATTCATCATAGCTGTATTTCCGGCGATGCAGCCCCTCCATGCTGTCATTTTCATAAATCCGATACTCGCCGGTAGTTTTATCCAAATGGCAGAAATGAAAATGCTGTGACACCCTTATCCAAAAGTCCCAATCCTCAAACAGGTCCAGCGCCTCACAGAAGCCCGCCGCCTCCAGCAGAACCGCCTTTGAAAAAAGCACGCTCATGATCGGGAGATAGTTTTCAACCAGCAGTCGGATCGGATCAAAGGCCCGATTGAAGACCTCCTCTTCCTTGACCCGGCTCCCCGGCGTCTCCGGCGTCTCCGGGGCCCCGTCAAAATAGACGCTCAAAACATTCGAATAGGCGACAGAACAGCCGGTCTCCAGAATACAGGAAACCAGGGATGCGACATGATCCGGATATAACGCATCATCGTCATCCAAAAAATTTAAATAATCCCCGTTTGCCGCGTTTAAGCCGGCGTTCGCCGCTCCCGCCCGGCCCCGGCTGTTTTCCAAAAAGACATAGTTAAAAGAAAGATTCCTGAGGCAGGCCTCAACAATAGGGGTCACATCCTGGCCGCCGTCATTGACCACCACAACCTCGATATTGGGATAGTCCTGCCGGGCGATTGAATTCAAAGCGTTTGTAAGCCGCTTCGGACGGTCCTTTGTCCTGACGATAATCGAAACCAACGGCCGCGCCGCTTTTTTTGATGTGTATGTTGGATTCTCCATAACCTGTTGCCCGACGGCAAAGGGGCCGATCTTACCTGAACCGGGCGATTCGTCAGCCTGTCTGTTCACACGGAATTAACAAAGGGGAATGAAAAAGTTCCATTCCCCTTTTAAGTAACTTCAGGTATTCGGTTTCCGATGCTATTTATCCAGGACTCGGACCACCCGGAACCCGATTTTTTTATCACTACTGCCTGGATCGCCATGCTCGCGATACGCCGAGCGGCAGATGATGGCGCTGCCATGCCAGCTGCCGCCGCGAAATACCCGATAGGCCCCGGCTGGAGGGCCTTTGGGATCCGTCACCGCCCTGGCCGGATACGTATCATACCAATCCTGGCACCACTCACACACATTGCCATGCATATCATACAATCCCCAGGCATTGGCGTTTTTTTGCGCCACCGGATGGATGCTGCGGTTTGAGTTGTAGGAGTACCAACCCATGGCATTTAAATTGGCATCGGGCACCAGATATTCCTCAGTTATTTTACCATTGGCAAATGCCGTTTCGCTCCCCGCCCGGCAGGCATACTCCCATTCGGCCTCCGTAGGCAGCCGGTAGGTGCCTTCGCACCTCGCATTGAGTTTATCGATGAAATTCTGCGCCTCCTGCCAGGAGACCCGTTCCACCGGGCAGTCGTCCCCGCAGTCGTTAAAATAAGACGGGTTGTTCCCCATCACCGCCTCCCACTGGCCCTGGGTGACCTCGGTGCTCTGCATGTAATACGCCTGCGTTAACGTGACCTCATGCCGGGTTTCATCTTCATAGCGGAAGTATTCGTCCGGGGGACTGCCCATATTAAACGTATCCGGCTCTATTCGGACAAACTCCATACCCAGGGAATTGGAGATCGTTTCCGCATCATCCGGGTCTACTATATTCAGTTTTATCGTCTCATAACAGGCCTGGTCCATATCCAATGAACCATTCATATCCGTATCAACACCGAAATAGATCGTATAGACCCCGGGAGGAAGCGCCGTATCAAAGACAGGGAATTCATCCAGATTAAATAAGGGACACTGAAAACTGCACTCAAACCCGTCAACCCAGGCACCATTGCCCGGTTTATAGTGAAACCAGCCGTACGGGGTATTCGCCAATAGCCACCAGTCC
>JAGXLR010000192.1 GCA_018334555.1 Desulfobacterales bacterium | reverse complement strand
CATTGTCATTTCGAGCGGTAGCGAGAAATCTTTAACAGTCAAGATTCCTCGTCACTTTCGTTTCTCGGAATGACAGCAGCGGAAGCTTCTAAGATAATATTAAATATTGTCGAGTTCCTTGGAAGTCCAATATCTGTGTTGCGCTTCCATCCCTCGGGATTTGCGCGCCTTGATCCTGAACTTTTTACTTTGCCATCTCAAAATCGACTTTTTACGAAACTGTCAATGGTTATTTTTTAAAAACGCATCATAATCTTTAGCTTAAATGATTTCAAGGGAAAACTCCATGGCCCCGTTCATTGCATGGCAGCCTCTTCAATCATTAGCTGAACGCGTTTATCGCCGTTCCAGTAATTCCACCTCAGTTTAAAAACCAGATGAGAAAAGCGCTCTGATGCTTGATATGCCTCCGGCATATGGAACCAGACACCCTCCACAGGCCTTTGGGATTTCGCTTGGCGCTGCTTTAAAATAAACCGCCGGTGTCCCTGGCCTATGGCCCTGGTATGGACAATATCCACGTCTGTGGCACAAAACAGGGGCTCCTCGTTTTCCGGTCCAAAGGGCTGGAGCGATTCAAGTTCATCGAGCAACCCATTGGAGATCATATCCAGCTTCAGCTCATAATCGATATCCAAAAACGGCTCAAACGCCTCCGTCGGTGCCATTTCCGATACTGCGGATTCAAACGCCTCCCTGAACGCCTCCAAATGCCCGGGCGCCATGCTAAGTCCGGCTGCCATGGGATGGCCCCCGAAACCACTCAAACAACTATCACATGCGGAAATGGCCCGATACAGATCGATAGACGGAATGCTTCTTGCCGATCCTTTGCCCATTCCGTTTTTAAACGTCAAAAGAACCACCGGCCGCCAATAGCTTCTTGCCAGTCGAGAGGCAACAATCCCCAAAACCCCTTCATGCCAATCATCGCTTGCGAGCACCATTGATTTCCGGGAGAGCAATTGCGGCTTTTCTTCAAGATACATGCCAATCCGCTTGAGCACCTGGTTTTCAATATTCTGTCTTTGGGTATTCAGCCTGCTGACGGATTCGGCGAGATCCTTTGCCTCCTCGAAATCGGCGGCCTCAAGAAGCCTGACCCCCAGATTGGCGTGATCCATCCGCCCTGCGGCATTGAGTCTTGGCGCTAGCCGAAAGGCGATATCTTCTGCGGATATGAATGGCTTACGGATACCGCTGGCCTGAATCAATGCCCGGATGCCGGGGCGCGGATTTTTGTTTATGACCTCAAGCCCGATTTTGGTCAGAACCCGGTTTTCATTGATAAGGGGGACGATATCCGCCACCGTGCCCAGAGCGACCAGATCGCAGAGCGACTTAAGGTTGGGCTCCTCACCGTCAGACCAGTAGCCGGCTTCTCTCAAATGCTTGCGCAGACAGACGAGCAAAAGGAAGGCGACCCCCACACCGGCCAGGCACTCCACGCCTGCGGTACAATCGCGGCGTTGCGGATTGACGACTGCAGCTGCGGGCGGCGGCGGATCAGAAACTGCGTGGTGATCCGTAATAATCGTATCGATACCCAGCCGATTGGCCTCGAGCACGGCTTCGTAGCTGCCGGAGCCGCAATCCACCGTAATAATAAGGTGGATATCGTTTTTTTTCACTACATTCGCAATATGAAAAGGCTTGAGTCCGTAGCCCTCCTCAATTCGATGCGGAATGTAGTAGCGGACGTCGGCCCCGATGGCGGTCAAAAACTCTCGAAGCAGGGTTGTCGAGGTAATGCCGTCGACATCATAGTCACCAAAAATTAAGATCCTTTCCCGATTTGAAAGGGCCCTGTGGATGCGGCGGACCGCCCGCTCCATATCGATCATGGAGAATCCGTTGTGAATGGAGCTAAAGGTGGGATTAAAATATTCGTGGATATCTTTATCCTCTAAAACGCCTCTGTTGGCGAGAACAGCCGCCGTTATCCGATGGCATCCAGCCTTGCGCCGGATATGACGGACCCGTTTTTCGTCGGGCTTCAGAAAATTTAACCGTTTTCTCATATCCCGTTGTATAACTTAATATAAGGGCTTAAACAATCCTAAATTGACAATCTCGTAAAAAGTCGGTTTTGGGATGGCAAAGAAAAAAGTTCAAGATCAAGGCGCGCAAATTCCGAGGAATGCAGCGTACTTAGCTGTACGTGAAATTCCGAGGAATGCAGCGCAACACAGATATTGGACTTTTTACGAAGCCATCAAATTGAGCGTTTCAATTTAGGAAAATGGTTTTTCCAAACCCGGTGTTTCCTTGTTTTTTGTTGCCCATAGGAAAAATGACGTGTTATATTATTAGAATGCATAAAAACAGGGGGGTTAAATCCACACGGCGTCAGGTATACCGCGTGGACAGAAAGGCGGTATGCTTTATCCGGTTTATTTTCGAGGCCTATGACGGTATCGCCGTGGTTGAAACGATTGATCCGCATACAGCCAGTATCGCGCTGCATGTGGCCCCTGGATGTGAATACGAAGTGGGTATGCTTCTGGCCGATCTTCGGCGGGAGTATTTGATCGAACCTTTATCGATAATAAGAAGATAATGAGTGAGCATAACCCAAAACATGTCTATATCCACACCATCGGCTGCCAGATGAATGTGTATGACTCCGGGCAGTTGATGGCGATTCTCAAGGCCGAGGGGTTTTGCGAGACCCGTGACATTGGCGAGGCAGATCTGATTATCGTCAATACCTGTGCCATCAGGGAGAAGGCCGTGCAGAAGATGGCGAGCTTTATTGGACGGTTTTCAGGGCTTAAGCAAAAAAAACCCGGTGCAAGGATTGTCGTCGCCGGCTGTGTGGCCCAACAGCAGGGAAGAAGACTTCTTGAGCGTTTTCCCCACGTGGATGTCGTCGTCGGAACGCATGCATTCCGCCGCCTGCCGTTACTGCTCGAAGAAAGGGAGGCGCGGGGCGAATCGCTGGTTGATATTTCCATGACAGAAAATATCGAAAAGACCGATTCGGAAATTCTTCTCAAGCATCACCAGACGGATGTTTCAGAGTTTGTCACGATTATGCGGGGGTGCGACAATTTCTGCACCTATTGCGTGGTGCCGTATGTTCGCGGGCCCGAGATCAGCCGGTCGCCGGCGGATATCCTCTCCGAAATTGCCGATTTGGTCGAATCCGGCATGAAAGAGGTTACGCTGCTGGGCCAGAATGTCAACTCCTACGGCATGAAGGAGGGGCTGTGCACCTTTGCCGAGCTGCTCGAGAGGGTCCATGCGATTGACGGACTGGAGCGGATTCGGTTTGTCACCTCACATCCCAAGGATTTGTCCCCGGAACTGATCGAGGCTTTTGTCAGCCTCGAAAAGCTCTGCCCCCATATCCATCTGCCGGTCCAATCCGGATCCGACCGGATATTGAAAAAAATGAACCGTCGCTACACCGTCGCCGCCTATCTTGATAAAGTATACCGCCTGCGGCAGGCAGTTCCGGAGATTGCGTTGACCACCGATATCATCGCGGGATTTCCGGGAGAAACCGAACAGGACTTCAATCAAACCCTTGAGCTGATCCAAGAGGTTGAATATGAAAGCCTTTTCGCCTTTGAATACTCCGACCGGCCGGATGCACCGGCCCGACGGTTCAAAAACAAAGTCGACGCTGTTGAGAAAAATCGGCGGCTCCGAAAACTATTTGCCTTACAGGCCTCGATTACCCAAAAGAAACAGCGGGCCATGGTGGGGCGAACTTTAGACGTTCTGGTCGAAGGGGTGAGTAAAATGCAAAAAAAGCAGGGCCGCGCTGTTAATAACGGCTCCACCGAGCTCTGCGGACGCACGGGCGGTAACCGAATCGTCAACTTTTCCTTTGGAACCGATTGCGACCTTGACATTAGGGCTTTAAAAGGACAAATTATACGGGTAAGGATTGAAAAGGCATTTTCCAATTCCTTGTGGGGGGTTCCGGTTAATATGGCGTCCCCCTCCCGCCAAATCAAAGGAGGATATGTACATGTTGCATGAGGTTTCTGTTCATGGCCTGGCCATGGACCCGTCATCCAACGCCCCAATTCTTTTATTAAATGCGGTCAATGAGGATTTTTCGATACCGATCTGGATTGGACTGCTGGAAGCCGCATCAATCGCCTCGGTGCTTCAGAATATTTCTTTTGATCGTCCCATGACGCATGATCTGTTCAAAAACTTTATCGACACGGTCAATGTTACGGTTCCAAAGATAGAAGTATGCGATTTAAAAGATAATACCTTTTATGCCAAAATCTATTGCAATTCCGAAGATGCGGAGTTCATCATGGATGCCCGGCCAAGCGATGCCATAGCCCTGGCGTTGCGGCTCAAAGCCGCCATTTTTGTCGATGAGCGTGTGGTCGAGCGATTAAAAGTCAAGGACGGGGAATACGAGAGCATCGACAACAGCGATCAGGGCAAGGAATGGGAAGAGTATTTGAAGAATCTGTCCCCCGATGATTTTGGTAAATATAAAGTGTAAAAGATGATCGATCTGCATTCGCACTCCATATTCAGCGACGGCGTACTGATCCCCTCAGAACTGGCAAGAAGGGCGGAACACAAGGGGCTGACGGCTATCGGGATTACCGACCATGGGGACTTTTCCAATATTGACTTCATCCTCCCCAAAATTGTGGGTGTTGCTGAGACATTGAACCGGGTGATGCGCATCTGCGTAATTCCAGGAATTGAAATCACCCATGTGCCGCCGGATCTGTACGGCGAGATCGTCTCCAAATCCCGTGAACTCGGGGCAAAGATTGTCATCGCCCACGGTGAAACCATTGCCGAGCCGGTGGCGCCCGGTACGAATGATGCGGCGATCAAGGCGGGGGTGGATGTTCTCGCCCATCCCGGACTGATCAGTGAGGCGTGCATGGCCGCGGCAAAAGAGGGCGGCGTGTTGGTCGAGATATCCGCGCGAAAAGGGCATTGTCTCACCAACGGGCATGTGGCCCGAATGGCCAAAAAAATCGGGGCGAAAATGGTGGTTAACACCGATTCCCATGCCCCGGAGGATCTGATTGATGCCAACACGGCCAGGCAAGTGGTGACGGGTGCGGGCCTGGATGAGGACGATTTCGTGGAAATGCAGAAAAATGCCGCCAAATTTCTGCCTGCCGACTTTGGCAGCCGTATGTAGGGATAATAAAAAAACTCTTGACAGAGACGTATTGATTCGTCAATTTAATCTACATCGATTAATAAAATACAGGCAACAGGCATCACAACAATCCTAATTTTTAAGTAGAATCAACATTTATGCTTGGCAGACACGTTAAAATCAATTTTCGGTTTTTTAGCTATTACTACTATTATTTTTACGCGAGGGGTCTGCCTGGGCGATAGGATTTCATTAACATAGCAAATAACCAAAAGCCGCGGGCAGATCGAAACTGCCCGCGGCTTTTTTTATAAAAAACGGCCGGGGCGGAAAAATCCTCCCGGCCATTTTAGTTTTTAACACCTAAATTGAGCGTTTCAATTTTTTAAAAATTTAATTTTTATTTTATTTTCAGGATATTGAATTATTTTTTGATCAAAAAATTTGAAACCCTCCGGGATTTCCAATTTCACCGCATCTACTGCGTCAAATGATGTCTCGCATA
>JAGXLR010000191.1 GCA_018334555.1 Desulfobacterales bacterium | reverse complement strand
GGGGCAAAGGATGAACGGAAAACCGACAAAGACGCCAAGGTCGTGGCCCTCTGGGACCACGACAAGAAAAAATAAGCGCCATGCCGAGCCAAACCCCGCCCAAGCCGATTATCATTTCCGCCTCCCGCCGAACCGACATCCCGGCGTTTTACATGGACTGGTTTATGCAGGGGATTCGTGCCGGATACTTTGATGTCACCAACCCGTTCAACCAGCATGTGACAAGGGTAGCGGCCACACCTGAAGATGTCCATACGATCGTCTTCTGGTCCAAGGATTTCCGACGCTTTATGGCGCATGGATATGGGGACAGGCTGCAGGCCATGGGGTATCACCTGTTTTTCAACTTCACCGTAAACTCAGAATCCCCATGGCTTGAGCCCAAAATCCCCCCACTTAAAGACCGTTTGGAAACACTCCGCCGGCTTTGCGACCGGTTTGGCCCCGGGTGCATCAACTGGCGGTTTGATCCCCTATGCTTTTATCGTCTCCCGAACGGGCAGGAGACTGACAACCTCTCGGACTTTTCCCAAATCTCGGCGTATATGGGCAGACTGGGCATCAGGCGATGCATTACGAGCTTCATGGATCATTACCCGAAAATCAAAAAGCGGCTCCGGGCGATTCCGGGCTTTGCCTTCCACGAGCCCCCAATGACAAAAAAAGTCGCCGTGCTGCGGGGCATGGAGGCGACGCTCAACCGGCATGGCATCGCCCTTTTCACCTGCTGCGAAAAGGACGTGCTGGCCGCCCTTCCCTCAGATTCCGGCATTCGGGCCAGCGAATGCATATCCGGCAGGCTTTTGATGGATCTTTTCGGCGGCAATATCTCTCTGCGAAAGGACAGCGGCCAACGGGTCAAACAGGGGTGCGGATGCAGCGTTTCTTCGGATATCGGCTCCTATCATCGCCAGCCATGCGGCCATAACTGCCTGTTCTGCTATGCCAACCCCTCCTCAGAAATCTCTCAACCGGTTGAAAGCCACCGTTTCGCATGCGAATCGACGATATCAAACTCCCCAACCAGCTAATCCTGGCCCCTATGGCGGGCATCACGCATATGCCGTTCCGCATTCTGGCCCGTGAGGCCGGATGCGGCTTGGTCTGCAGCGAAATGATCAGTTCAAACGGCCTTTATTACGGCTCCGAAGAGACCCGGGCGATGCTGGTCATGGCCGATGCGGAAAGACCGGTGGCCGTTCAGTTATTCGGCCGGCACCCGGAAATCATGGCTGAAGCGGCGGCCATGGTTGAGGGTATGGGCGCGGATATTGTGGATGTCAACTTCGGCTGTGCGGTCAAAAAAGTCATTCGAACAGGGGCGGGGGCGGCGCTGATGAAAGACCCGGACCGGGCGCAGCGGATACTTGCCGCCATGCGAAAAGCCACACGCCGCCCTTTGACCATCAAAATGCGGTCCGGATGGGAGGCTTCGGGAAAACAGGCGCTTGAGCTCTCCCGCATTGCCGAAGGCTGCGGCGTGGACGCGGTCTCTATCCATGCCCGTACCGCCGCTCAGGGCTTTAAAGGCTCGGCGGACTGGGGGCTGATTGAAAGGATTAAAGCGGCCGTTTCCATCCCGGTGATCGGCAACGGGGATATTAAAAGGCCCTCCGATGCCTTGAAGATGCTTGAATCGACGCATTGCGACGGCGTCATGATCGGCCGGGCGGCTATCGGCAATCCCGGATTTTTTAGCCAAGCCCTGGCCGCCATCAACCATGAGCCGATACCGCGCGTCGACCCCATGGAACGCTTCGACCTGATGTATCGGTATACGGACCAAATGATCGCGCTTTTCGGCGAAAAAAAAGCCTGCCGCATGCTTCGAAGCCGGCTCGGCTGGTTTTCCAGGGGGCTTGCGGCCAGTTCTGTTTTCCGGCGGGCCGCTACCCGAATAGACAGCCGACAAACGGCCGAAGCCCTAATTGACGCCTACCGGGACCGTTTAGCGGCCGCCCAAAAAAATTCGGCATAACGCTATTGTTCCGGCGCCGCCAGCTTCAGCGAATACATCACCATCATCTGGTTCCGGTCCTCCATCTGCAGGCACGCCTCCAGTCCACCGGCATCAATGTTGACGTTTATGGCCTCCTTGGTCATGCGCAGACCCAGCGGCGTCTTACTGGCCATGGTCTGGGCGAGCTCCCGGGCGGTTTCGAGCATTCTATCCCCGGGCACCAGGCGGCTGCCAAACCCCAGCTGCATGGCCTCTTCCGCACTCATCCAGTTGCCGGTGAGCAAGAATTCGTTCGCCCGGCCGGAGCCGATCAGCCGGGGCAGAAAATAGCTCGAGGCCATGTCTGCGCCGCCCAGACCGATATTGATATATGCGGCGTTGAAACGGGCGTCCTCCGCAAGGATGCGAATATCTGAGGCCATGGCCAATGAAAACCCGAAACCGGAGGCCGCCCCGTGGATGCAGGAGATGATGGGCTGCGGCGCCATCCGCATGGCGAGCAGGAGGCGCGCCATGCGGGCCTGGCCGTTATAGGCTTCAACCGGCTGCTGTTTGAACATTTCCGGACCATAGGTCTGCATATCCAAGCCAGCGCAGAATCCCTTGGCATCACCGCCGTCCAATACGATCACCCGGACACTCTCGTCATAGCGGCGATCCCGCCAGAATTGACCGAACTCCTCGATGGTCTGGCGGTCAAAGGCATTGTAATTATTGGGCCGGTTTAATGTGAGATACCCGATGTGATCTTTGGTTTGATAAGTGAGATTCTCCATTGTAAGCTCCTTGTTAAAATAAAATTGATAGTTTCGTAAAAAGCGATTTATTCCGTCGCGGCGGTATTTTTGCAGAAAAGTAACTCTAAAAACATCCGCATTGTCATTTCGAGCGGTAGCGAGAAATCTTTAACCAATCAAGATTCCTCGTCACTTTCGCTCCTCGGAATGACAACAGCGAAAGCATCTAAAATAATATTAAATATTGTCGAGTTCCTTGGAAGTCGATTTTGGGATGGCAAAGAAAAAAGTTCAAGCTCAAGGCGCGCAAATCCCGGGGAATGCAGAGTGCTTAGCTGTACGTGAGATTCCGAGGGACGGAAGCGCAACACAGATATTGGACTTTTTACGAAACCATCAAAATTCTTTTCAAAAATGCTATTTGGTTAGGTTGACAATTATCAGGGATTTAGTTAAATCACGACAGATTCTAAGTAACTTAACAGTTTAAGGTTTAGGGTATAAGGTCAAAGAAATCAAAAACTTAGTGCCTTAATGCCTCAGTGCCTTTAACCTGTCGTAAAAGTTCCTTTCTGCAAAAATACCGCCGCGGCGGAATAAATCGCTTTTAACAAACTTCGAGAGAGGATTTCCCCCATGACCGAAAGGGACGAACTGATTGGGTTGATCCGGCAGCGGTCGTTTCAATATTCCAAAGAGCCGGTATTCACCCTGGCATCAGGCCAGAAGAGCAAATTTTACTTCAACCTGAAGGGCGTCACCTATTATCCGCCCGGCATCGTCCGGATCGGCACATTGATGTATGATAAAATTCAGGCGCTCGGCCTGACCCCAAAAGGCGTCGGCGGTTTGACCATGGGCGCGGACCCGATCGCCATTTCCGTGGCCTACACCTCGCAGCTTCGCGGCCGCCCGATTGATGCCTTCTCCGTCCGTAAAACGCCCAAAGCCCATGGCCTTCGGCTGCCCATCGAGGGCAACATGGAGCCCGACGATCCGGTCATCGTGATTGAAGACGTGGTGACCACCGGGGGGTCGACCATCAAGGCGATTAACGCGGTCCGGGACTTCGGCCTGGAGATCCTGGGCGTTATCGCCCTCTTGGATCGATGCGAACAAAACGGCCGGGAAAACATCGAGGCCTGCGGGGTGAGGATGCACGCCCTGCTTACCGTCCATGACTTTATCGATGAATAGGCAGATCAGATTCCGCCGCCTTCGATGACGCGGTTGGCGGCCTTCTCAAGGAAGCCCACGGCAAAGCCCAGCTGAATGAACCGTTTGTCCTTTGTCTGGCCGTGATAATACCTGTAGTAAATCTGCTGGGCGATGCCGGCCAGGCGAAAAAGCCCGAAGCAGTAATAGAAATCGAAACTGCCGATATCGATTCCGGATTTCTCGGCATACCGATCCACCAGCTCCCGGCGGGTCATCATCCCCTCGTATGTGGTCGGCAGCATCCGCATGAGATGCATCTCCTCCGGGTCATCCCGGTTGATCCAGTAGGCCAGTGAGGCGCCCAGATCCATCAAAGGGTCCCCCAGGGTGGCCATCTCCCAGTCCAGGATGCCGATAATCTCGAGCGGATTCTCCGGGTTTAAGACAAGGTTATCAAACTTGTAGTCATTGTGGATAATGGCGGGGCGCTCGAAATCCTTCGGCTGATTGGCGGCCAGCCACGCCATCACCGGCTCGAAATCCGGCACATCCGGGGTGCAGGCGTCACGATACCGTTTGCTCCAGCCCTCCACCTGTCGGCGGACATAGCCCTGCGGTTTGCCGAAATCCGCCAGGCCAATGGCTTCATAGTCCAGCGAATGAAGACGAACATGCAGGTCGATCATATTTTCACAGAGCCGGCGGGCATCCTCAGGCGATAATGTCAGGTCATCCGGCAGATCCTTGCGCAGTATAATCCCCTGAATCCGTTCCATAACATAGAAGGGGCAACCCATAATGCGCTCATCTTCGGTATAAACCAGCGGTTTGGGACAATAGGGGAAGACCGGATACAGCGCATTGAGTATCTTGTACTCACGGCCCATGTCATGGGCGGTTTTGGCCTTGCGGCCGAAGGGCGGCCGCCGGAGCACCATTTCGCGGTCGCCCACACGGATAAAATACGTCAGGTTGGAGAACCCGCTGGGGAACTGCTTGATCTCGAGCGAACCGGAGAGCCCATCAATGGACTGCTTCAAAAATTTTTCCACCGCCTCTTGATCCAGCTCTTCCCCCTCCCGAATCTCGGTCGGCTTATCGGCCACTGTCATTGTGAACTCCTTTTACGAAGCCATCACGATTGATTCGATGACAAAAATAACAAAATCAGCATATTCGTCCACAGAAATACGGCGTCTGCTGTATTTCCAGCGTTTGACATACCAGTCCTGCAGCATGGCCTTGACCACTGTAGCGGTCAGCTCCGGATTGTCCAGCTCAAAAACCGCCTGCTCGAGCCCCTCCTTCAGGATATCGATAAACATCTGTTCGGAGGCGAGTTCGCCCTCGATCGATTTTTTCTGCTGGGCTTTACCCAGGTTCTTGGTTTCCATGAAGGAGAAGTAAAACCAGGGTTGCATGACTTCGGTCAGATACAGATGGGCCCGGATGGCGACACGCAGTTTCTGGTCCACCTCGGATACCGCCCCGATGTGTTGGCTGAGCACCCTGCGGGTCAGACGATGGCCCTGGTTTTGAATCATCTCGAGCAGCTCATCCTTGCTGGTAAAATAGGAATAGAGCGCCCCCATGCTCAATCCCGACGCCCGGCTCAAATCTCTCAAACTCATGGTCTGAAAGCCTTTTTCATTGGACAGCCGCAGGGTTGTATTAAAAATATTGGCGAGATTTTTGACCGCCACGGCCTCCTTCTTGGTCTTAATGGAAGCCTGATTCTCATAGAAAATCTCCCGGCAGA
>JAGXLR010000037.1 GCA_018334555.1 Desulfobacterales bacterium | reverse complement strand
GGAAGGAGAAGGACGATGGCAGCGTGCGCGACGCCTTAAGCCTTCTGGACCATATTATGGCCTGCGCCCTCGATAGTTTAGACACCCAGGCGATCCTCGATGTTCTGGGGGGCATTGACCGGCGGGACCTTTTCGCCATTTCGGAGGCGGTTTTGCAGGGAAAAACCGATACGGTGCTCGAGCGCATCGACAGCTGCTACCGGCGCGGCCAGCATATGACGAAGCTTTTCGCCGAAATTGTATCCCATTTCAGAAATCTGCTGGTCGTTAAGATGGGAGGGGGGGCGGACACCCTGGCTGATATTCCGAAACATGAGATCCAGGCCATTCAGGAACAGGTAACGGATGTACCGGCAACCCACCTGAACCAGATTCTCGACGTGCTGTTCAAGGAGGAGGTTACGCTAAAGTACTCGAACCAGCCGAAACTGGCCCTTGAAATGGCTTTTCTCCGTATCCTTCAGATAAAACCGGCGCTTTCTTTTGACACGTTAATTGAAAAACTGGACCTGTTAAGGCACGAATTTCATAACAGCGGGGCTCAGGCCCAGGCTGAGTTTTCCCGGCCGGACAGCCCGGACCCCTCGCCTGATCCGTCGCCTGAAGCCGAAAAGGCCGCTACGCCTTCGGAGAAACCTTCGGAGCCGACGGATGAAACAGAAAGGCTGCAAGCGGCGGATGAAACGGAAAAAAAATCGGCAGCCGATACGGAAGGCCAGGGGCGCCGAGCCCCCGAGGAAAACAATGCTGAAGGGGCGCCCGCGCCCGAGTCGGTGCCGGAGACCCCGGAGGAGCACTGGCAGTGCATCCTGAAAACCGTTTCGGAAACTCAGCCTTCGCTGGGCGCCTGCCTGGCCGAGGGCCGCATAAAAGGCATCGGCGACGACCAGATAGAGGTGGAGATGCCTCCGAACCAGTTTCATATGAATTGGGTCTGCCGGGACAAGAACCGCGAGATCCTGGAAAAAGTCTGCTGCCAGCATTTTAACAGAAAAATGAAAATCTCCATCACCGGCCGGAAGCCGCAACCCACAGCGAACAGCCATACGGATAAAAAAGAAGCCCAGCGCCTGAAACAGGAGGCGTTGAACCACCCCATGGTGGAAGCCGCCATGAAACTGTTTCAGGGGAAAATCGTTGACGTAAAAATTTTATAGGAGGAGTGCCGCATTATGAAAAATATGGGTAAAATGATGAAGCAAGCCCAGCAGCTTCAAAATAAAATGGAAAAACTCCAGGAGGAGATGGCCGACAAAACAATAGAGGCCTCAGCCGGCGGCGGCATGGTTAAGGCCGTCGCCAATGGGCGCCAGCAAATCGTTTCCATCTCCATTGAAAAAGAAGTGGTAGACCCGGAAGACGTCGAAATGCTGCAGGACCTAATTGTTGCCGCTGTCAACGACGCCCTGTCCCAGTCCCAGCAGATGGTCTCCGAGGAGATGAACAAGCTGACCGGGGGAATGAATATTCCGGGCCTGACATAGGTCGGCACCGATGATTCAGTACCCAGCATCCATTACCCGGCTGATCCGGAACCTGTCGAAACTGCCCGGTATTGGGGAGAAATCTGCTGAACGCCTGGCCATGTACCTGCTTCAAGCCCGAAAAGACCAGGTCGTTGAGCTCGCAGACAGCCTAAAAGACCTGAAGGAGAAAGTCCGGCTCTGTCGGCAGTGCTTCGCCTTGAGCGACGAAGATCTCTGTAAAATCTGCAGCGATCCCGCCAGGGATGGGGCGGTGATTTGCGTCGTCGAGCATCCCGTGGATATGATAGCGATTGAGAAAAGCGCATCGTTTAACGGGCATTACCATGTCCTGCAGGGCCTGCTCTCGCCGATGGACGGCATCGGCCCCGAGGATATCCGAATCCGGGAGTTAATCGGGCGGGTTTCGAAAGGCGGCGTAAGGGAAGTTATCATCGCTACGGGCACCAACGTTGAAGGCGAAACAACGGCCGCCTACATCCGCGAACAGCTGGCCGGGTATCATGTCCGGGTCACACGGATCGCCTCCGGCGTGCCCATGGGGGGGGAATTGAAGTATGTGGATCAGGTGACCCTGAAAAAAGCGCTGGAAGGCCGCCATGCGGTATGAGCTGAAGTGTCCGGAAGATTTTTTTGAATGCAGGCAGTGCGGCAATTGCTGCTACGGATTCGGGGGGACCCGGCTTTCAGGCAGGGATGTGAGCAATATCGCCGATTATTTAGACATATCCCCCCGAGAGTTGATTGCGAATTATTGTCAATACGCTGGAAAGACCCTGCAGCTCACCCAGAGAAAAGACGGATACTGTATCTTCTGGGACCAGCTCTGCACGATCCATCCGGTCAAACCCCGAATGTGTAAAGCCTGGCCGTTTATCGAAAGCGTGCTGATCGATCCTTACAATTGGCAGATTATGGCTGAGATATGTGCCGGCATCAATCCGGATGTACCTGCGGAGCAGCTAAAAGCCTGTGTCCGGAGCCAACTCGATGGGCTGGACCGGCCGGATGACCCGATCCGCATGACCAATGAAAGCAGCGTGTTTTAATGATTGGGATTTTTGACTCCGGCATCGGGGGCCTCACAGTGGTAAGGGCGGTTATGGACCGGCTGCCGGGCTATGATATCGTATACTTCGGCGATACCGCCCGAACCCCGTACGGCAATAAAAGCAGTCGAACCGTCGTCGACTATTCTCTGCAAAACATCCGGTTTTTGCTTGACCAAGGGGCCAAGCTGGTTGTCATGGCCTGCAATACCGCCTCCAGTGTAGCCACAGATACCGCTCTATCCCGATTCAACATGCCCATCTATGAGGTTATCACCCCTGCGGTCAACCAGTCCCTGGAGATATCAAAAAAGATGGCCATCGGCGTTATCGGCACCCGGGCCACGATTACAAGCGGCATCTATGAGAAAAAAATCCATGAGAAAGCCCCGGAAGCCCGGATTTATTCAACCCCCTGCCCGCTTCTGGTGCCGCTGGTTGAAGAGGGCTGGCTAAACAAGCCTGAAACCCGAATGATCGTGAAAAAATACCTGCATCCCTTAAAAGTCCGCCAGATCGACGCCCTGATTCTCGGCTGCACCCATTACCCCCTTTTAAAACCGATTATCGCGCACAAAATCGGCAAAAAAGTCGCCATCATTGACTCCTCGATGGCGCTGGCCGAAGAAATCAAGGCTTTTTTAGCTGAGAACCCGCAGGTTGACCGGGAGCTGTCCAAAAACGGAAAAGCCGACTTTTTTGTCTCCGACATTACCCCTCAGTTTGAAAAAACGGCCCGCGCCGTCATCAAGCGCAATATCACCCTCAAACACGTCGGCTTATAGCCTAGTGTCCGTCCATAAATAAAATAATTTGTTCAAGTTCAAGGAAAGGCGAAAATTTTAACAATCTCGTAAAAAGCGGTTTATACCACAGCCGCGGCATTTTTGCAGGAAGGAACTCAAAAAAACATCCGCATTGACATTTCGAGCGGCAGCGAGAAATCTTGAACAATCAAGATTCCTCGTCGCTTTCGTTCCTCGGAATGACAGAGAGCTAAGCTTCTGGAATATTAATATATATTTTTAAGTTCCTTAGAAGTCGATTTATGGATGGGCCCTAACCTATCCCGTCATCCTTACATGGCGGCGCGGTAGTTGGGTCCCACAATCAGCAGGGTATTGGGGAGCTGGGTCTGTATCTTCTCCAGTGTGGAACCGAAGAGGACTTCCTTGATGACCCCGTGTCCGTACGCACCCGCAATCACCAGGGCGTCATGGGGCACATCGTAGAGGTTGTCGATAAACTCGCCCGAATCATAGACCCGCCACTGGCGGGCATACCTATCCATTTCCGGGCCGAGGTTCTCCTTTTCAATCACGTCCTCGTAATACTTGCGGTCCCGCCTCCCCTCCTGGGTAAACACGTCCAGCGGAAATCCCGTCAGCCGGGCGAGCCGGAATCCGAGACGAAGCGCCTTAACGGCATTGGCTGAGCCGCCGAAAAAGACCGTAATGCTCTGCCACGGCTTGTAGACCGAACACCCGATGAGCACCGGAAAGCGGGCGGAATGTATAATTCGCCGGACCCGCGGGCCGATATAGCCCAAACCGATCTTTGAAGACAGGTCGCTAATCGTTCTTGGACAGCACATGAAATCGAAATTAATCGGGAGGTCCGGCAGTGTCGAGGCGGTAAAATTTTTTGGCTCGAGAAATTTCGGCTCCGCGAGACCCTGTTGCCGTATTATTTCGGCCGCATGATCCCGGGCTGTGGAGGGGGAGCGAAGGTAGGAGCCGTCAAGATCGACCTGAACCACGTCGTTTTCAAAATACATCAGGAACTTCATATACTGAGGCACATAAATCACCGGCAGGATTTTCAGGATCCGACAGAAATAAGCGGACTGGAGCATCAGCTCACGCCCGAGCGGGGTATTCCGGAAAATATGCAAAAGTTGTAGATCCATGATGACGGTCTCCTTTGCATGGATATTGGGTGTTTAGATGTTAGGTATGGGGGATCAGTAGTATGACTGCACCATCAGCTCGCTTCTGTATTTATCCAGCAGGGTCGCCTTCGAAATCGTTCCAACAAACCGGTTGTTCACCACAACCGGCATAGTGAACAGGTTCTTCTCGTCCATGCGCTCCAGCACATCGGTCAAATCATCATCCAGGTCCACGGTTGCCACATTGGTGTCCAATATCTGCTCAAGGAATACGGTCTCATAAAGAATCGGATTAAAAAGGTATTCGCGGATATCATCCAGATGAATCATCCCCACAAAATTCCCCGTATTCTCGTCCTCCACCGGAAAAAAATTTCGATGGGATTTTTTGACGATGTTGGCAAAATCCCCGAGTTTCATATTCTTATAGACCACAATACAGTCTTTTTCAACCAGCTCTCGAACCGTGAGATCGGCAAGAACGCGTTCATCGGTCCGCGGCCGCAGGTAATGCCCCTTTTCTACCAATTCCTTGAGATAAAAAGAGGCGGGTTCAAACGCATGCGTTACGGTCGCCGAAATAGCGGATACCAGAATCAGCGGCAGAATCACCCCGTAGCCGCCGGTGACCTCCACAATCAAAAAAATCCCAGTCAACGGCGCCTGAAGCATACCGCTGGTCAGGCCGGCCATTCCCAAAAGGGCAAAACAGCCTTCATCCACCCAGCCAACGCCCGGTCCCAGCAAATCAATGAATCGGTGGAAGACAAGACCTGAGAAACTGCCGATGGCCAGGCAGGGGGCAAAAATCCCGCCGGAGCCCCCCCATCCCAATGTTAGTGCCGTAGCCAAAATTTTGGCCAGCATTAATACGGTCACAAACAGCAGCCCTTGGGTAAACGCGCCTTTTACCATTACCCGAATGACGTGATAGCCTTCTCCCAATATTTCAGGCAGCGCCAGCCCAATCAGGCCCACCAGGCAACCGCCGATAAAAGGCCTTACCCAGAAGGGCATGGGCATCTTGTTGTAGAGCTTGAACGAAATCCGATTGGAATGCCTGAGCCCCCGGGTCAACAGCACTGATGCGGCGGCGGTAAAAACCGCCAGGCCCAGACACGCCAGGATATCGAGAAGGTCCACGTTAAAGGCCAGACTGCTAAAAAGGAACTGGTTCCCGATGAGCAGCCGACAGACCTCCGCCCCCGCGACCGAGGCGATGGCAATGGGAACGACGTTGACGGCAGACCATTCGCCGACAATGACCTCTATGGTGAACACCAACCCGGTTATCGGGGCGTTAAAAATCGCAGCCAGCGCCCCGGCGGAGCCACAGCCGACAATGGCCACGCGCTGCCGATCGTTCAAGGAAAAAAATTGGGCGATGTTGGAGCCAATGGAGGCACCGCTCATCACCACCGGCGCCTCCGGACCGGCAGAGCCACCGCTGCCGATGGTAAGACATCCGGAAATCAAGCGGGAAAAACTTGATCGCAGCCGCATGAGCCCACCATAGCGAACCACGCTATAGACGACTTCCGGAACCCCGTGGCCGGCACCTTCCTTTAATATCTTTTCGAGGAATACCGCCGCTACGGCGGCGCCACAGCCCGGCAGCAGAAAAGCCCACCAAATTCCCCGGTAATGATGCATCCATGCAAACATGGCGAGCAGGCCCTGGCACATCGCCACTGCCGCCAGGCCGCTGCAGATTCCAACGATCGCCCCGATAATAATAAGCAGCAGGCGGTCATCAAGCCGGAAAAGAATCCAACGGGAGGGATAGCGCCATATATTTAACTTCGAAAATCGGGTCAATAATACTACCAATCATCGTATATGTGAATATTCTGATGCCCTGCACCCTTGCCAGGCCGAGAAGCGAAAGCCGCGAGGCATCTTGTTTGTTAAAGATTTCTCGCTAACGCTCGAAATGACAATATGTAAATTTTTTTTGAGGCGCGGTATAAACCGCTTTTTGTGAGACCACCCGGTTCAGGTCTCAATGCGTTCAGATAGCTCGGCGATTTTGGCATATAATTCTTCCGGCGCCGGATACTGATTTAAAAGTTGAAGGAACGCCTCGTTCCGGAGGCAAAAGGAGAGTTGGGCCAGCAGATGAAGATGGAGTTGGGCGGAGGTACTGACCAAAAGGAACAGGACAAAAACCGGCTTTTTGTCGATCGCCCGGTAGTCCACAGGGGATTTGAGAAAACAGGTGGTAATAAAGGCCGGCCCGTCGGTTTCAGTCATTGGCGTACGCGGATGTGGAATGGCCACCCCCTTGCCGATGCCGGTAGACATCATCGCCTCTCTTGCCTTGAGGCTTTCATACAGGGATTTTTTCTTCTCCGGGGTGTCGAAATACGGCACCCTGTTAACCACCGCCCAAAGCACGTCCTCGACGCTTTCGCCTTCAATGTCATAGAACACCCCGCCCCGGCGCATAACTGTCTGCAGATCATCTGCGGCCTGCTCCTGTTCCTTTTCCTGCCCGCTCGCCTCGGTCTCTTCTCCCATGCCGGGCATAACAAATTTCAGGTGGTTGGTCTCCGCCCATTTCTCAATCAGGGATTGGCTGAACTCACATTTATTTCCCTTTCTCCGGACCGGGATGCGCCCCTGTCGGATCCAGCGTTCTACCGTCGTTTGGGGGATATCAAGACATTCGGCAAATTCTTCCAAATCAAGCTGCATGGTTATTTACCCATTCAATTCCTTTTGCGCTCTCCCTATATGGAATACGGGCGCCGTTTTACCCGGGATCGCCCAAGCTATCCGTTTTTTTTAATATAAACAATAATTTTAACACAATATAGAATAACCTATCAAGACATTTTGTTAACAGCCTGCCAAAAAGTTCAAAACGGGATGACCGCGCAAGACATCATTCATAATAGTCCTGCCGCCACCAGCCATCCCATTCGGTTTGCCGTATTTGCCTGGCGAGCTGTTTTCCGATATCGGTTTTCAGTCGGTTGACAACAACCGGAAGCCATTTATCCGGGGTTTTGATCCCAATGTCCGAGACGGATTTCAAGTCCAGTATAAATGCCAGTTGATCCGCATCATGGGCAAACTGCGCCTCCCGGGTGCGCTGGCCATTGAATTCAGCGATCAACCCGGCCAGATCCGCGCCGAAAGCAATGTTTCGGGTCGCATCGTGGACCGCCTGGGCCTCGTCGGTTTTGACATACTGTTTGTTCACGTAGTTCTGGTCCCCGATCCGGGCTTCCGGCAGATCATGGACCAGGCACATTGAAATAAGCCTCTGGGCATCAATGTCAGCTACCATATTTGACATGACATAGCCGATAAAGGCGGTGGCGAAAGAATGGGCCGCGATGGATTCATTGCCCGCCCCAAGAAAAGAAAACCCCGCCCTGGGAATATCCTTCAGCATTTTGGCTTCGAACAACAGGTTGACAATCGGTTTCATTGATACTCCTTTATCCAATATAAATACGATTCGCATTCATGTCTCACGCCGCCGCCCACACCCACGAAGAAAAAATGACCCCCATCACCAAAAACAGGGCGCCTGCCTGAAAAAACGGATTCAGCGGAATCCGGCAAAAAACCGCATAGACGGCCCCCATGCCGAGGCCGGTGATAAATCCGAAGAGATGGGCCATGATATCCACATTTTCGCCGGAACCGATAAACCCCAAAAGCGCCAAACCACACGCTAACGGGGCCAATGCCGCCAACCGTTTTCCCCTTGAACGGAATCTGCGCAGCATCTGATAGCCGGCAAGTATGCCCAGAGCCCCAAAAACGGCCGTCGATGCACCAATAGAGAGATGACCGGTTTTATACAATCCGGCATTTAATAGATTCCCAGCAATACCCGAGGCAAGAATCATCAACCAGCCCAGCCCCCAACCGGTCTCTGCGGCCACGGCCGTACCGAAAATCACGATGCCTACCATATTTCCAACGAGATGGGCGGCGTCGGCATGGATCATCAAAGCGGTGACCGCCCGATAGAGCTCCCCGTTCAGTATTTCTCCGGCAGCGGCGCCGAACCTTTGGACCACCGCCTCATGCGCCCCGGCAATATCAAAGGCCAAATGCCAGACCATCAAAAAAACAGCGGCAAACAGCGCCTCGATAAAACGGCTGTCGTATTGCGGCCGGGGCGCCTCCGTGGTATCTGTCCATTCGTCCCGACTGTTTTCGTTGAAATAATTCATCATGGCCTGATAGGCGGCGTCATAGTCGTGCGCTTCCACCCAAACGGCCCAACCGTCCGGGTCCTTGCGGACCCGATGGACAATACCCGCGGAAGACAATACCAGACTGCAGATATCCGTCTGCTCGGCAGACAAATTGGCAAATAGTTGAATCATTGAAAGTTTTGTAGCATTGATCGAAAAAAATTAACAGACGGTTTATCCACACCATGGCGGCCCCTTTGATTGGGGAGAAGATGATTTAAAAACGAATTTAGGGGGTTGACAAATTGCAATTCAATCCCAATTTATTAACAAATTATGGTTTTCCCGCCCTTGCCATGTGCTTTTTACAAAACTGTCTAATAATATAGGAAAAAAGGAGCTTTATATGACACAAAATAAAGAGACTTATGAGTTTAAAACCGAAGTCAAACAGTTCATGAATCTGGTTATCAACTCCCTGTACTCCAACAAGGAGATTTTCCTGCGGGAATTAATATCCAATGCTTCGGACGCCCTTGACAGGGTGAGCTTCAGGTCTCAGACCGAACCCGAAATCCTCGGCAGCGATACGGAACTTAAGATCAAGATCATCCCGGACAAGACGAACAAAACCCTCACCGTTACGGATAACGGCATCGGCATGACCTATGACGAGATCGTCGAAAACCTGGGTACCATTGCCCGAAGCGGGACGTCGGCCTTTCTGGAGGCGCTCGAAAAATCGAAAAATCAGGAGACGATTGCCCCCGAACTGATCGGCCAGTTCGGCGTCGGCTTTTACAGCTCCTTTATCGTAGCCGATACCGTCACCGTCATCAGCCGGTCCGTAGATTCGGAGACGGCAGTGAAATGGGAGTCCTCCGGAGACGGCGCATTTACCATTGAAACCGTGGACAAAGAAAACCGTGGGACCGACGTCATATTGAGACTCAAGACGCTTGACGAAGATGACCCGGATTTTACCGAAGAGTGGAGCATTCGCCAGATTGTTAAAAGACATTCGGATTTCGTGCGCTACCCCATTGTGATGGATGTAGAGCGGGAGGTGTCGGCGTCCGAGACCGAATCCGCCGATCAGCAAGTGCTGGATAAAGACGGAAATCCTGTCGAAGGCGAGAAAAAAACGGAAATCCGGGAGGAGACCCTAAACTCCATGAAGGCCATATGGGCAAGGGATAAAAATGATATCTCCGAAGAGGAGTACAAGGATTTCTACAACCACATAAGCCACGACTGGAACCCGCCCCTGACGCACCTGCACCTGAAAATGGAGGGCGTCACCGAATACAGCGCACTGCTTTATATCCCCTCGCAGGCGCCGTTTGACCTTTTCTCCCCGGAACGCCGGCACGGCATCCAGCTTTATTGCCGCCGGGTATTTATCATGGATGACTGCAAGGAAATACTTCCGGAGTATCTGAGATTTATCAAAGGGGTGGTGGACGCCCCGGATCTCAACCTGAACATCAGCCGGGAGATTCTCCAACAGGACGCCCTCGTCCGCAACATCCGCAAGAACCTGACCAAAAAGATCCTGGATAAACTGGCAAACATGGACCCCGAAGAATATGAAAAATTCTACAATGAGTTCGGCGCCGTGATTAAAGAAGGGATCCACACCGACTTTGAGAACAGGGATAAAATCATTGAACTGGCCCGGTTTAAAACCTCAAAGTCAACAGAAAAGTGGGTCTCCCTGAAAGCGTATACGGCCAACATGAAACCCGACCAGGAGTTTATCTACTATCTGACCGGCGATAATCTGACCACCCTGTTGAACAGCCCGCATCTGGAGGCCTTAAAAGAGAAAGACTACGAAGTGCTCCTGATGTCCGAGCCCGTGGATGAGTTTGTGATTCAGGCCATGCCGGAGTATGACGGTAAAAAGCTCAAGAGTGCAGAAAAGGGGGATTTGGGCCTCGATCAGGTCGATGATGAGAAAAAGAGCGCGTATGAGCCGCTGTTTGAAAAAATCAAGTCCCATCTTGAGGACGAGGTCAAGGATGTCAAGCCCTCCTCCCACCTGAAGGAATCCGTGGCCTGCCTGTCCGGAGACACCTATGATATGAGCGCCTACATGGAAAAACTGATGAAGGCCTCCGGGCAAGAGATCCCCAAGACCAAACGAATCCTGGAGCTGAATTTAAACCATCCCCTGCTCGAAAAAATTCAGTCGCTGTATGAGGACAACCAGGACGATGAGACGCTAAAAGATTACAGTCGTCTTCTGCTTGACCTGGCTGTCGTCAGCGAAGGCGGCAAAATCGACAATCCCACCCGGTTCAGCAAAATGGTGGGGGAGCTTATGGCAAAAGGCATTGCGGCCTAACCCTTGAAAATGCGACAGATCCATTCAAAAAAGGCCGCCTGGCAGGAGGACATTGACCGGGCGGCTTTTTTTGGGGTTGCCCTTGCATTTTTCCCTTTACCCTGATATAAATTTTTTATAATTATTTTCATATCTTTTCCTTTGGCAGGCGTCCGAACAACGATTAGAGTCTTTTTAGAATGAATCCCAAGAAAAAGCCAAAAGTCTTGATTGTTGAAGATGAGGATCATGTTCGCAGGTTTCTGAAGGCTATTATGGAATCCATGAACTGCGAGGTCGTCGGCGAGGCAAAAAACGGGAAAGATGCCGTAGCCCAATATTTCAGCTTAAATCCCCATATGCTGCTGCTTGATATCAACATGCCCGTCAAGTCCGGAAAAAAAGCGCTGGCTGAAATCCGGCAGAAACGCCCCAATGCGTTTATCATGATGATTACGTCCCTGGCGGACAAGGAAACCATTGAAGACTGCATCCAGCTGGGCGCCGCCGGCTTTATCCGCAAGGACCTATCCATTGATGAAATAAAAGACGTGATCAGAAAAACATGGCGGGCCTACCGCGAAGCCATTCAATAGGGAGCGTGGCTATGATTCGGCCGATGGAAAAATACGATTTGAAAAAGATCTTGAAAGCAATCGAGGAGGACAAAAACCATCAACACCCGGACGAGAATCAGCACAAGGATATCCCCCAGGAGGCCATTACGGAACTCATGATTGACAACCTGAAGAGGAAGAAGAGAAGACATGACTGAGGAGCCGATGGCATCTTCCGCAGAGGTATCGCAACGCCCCAAAATAAAAAACCCCGAATTTATAAACCATCTTAAAGCAAAACGGCTTCTTCCGGAGGAATTCATCGATGACCTGTTGAGGGAGTTCCACGACAACGCCCTCGATATCCTAATGGCGCTCATCCAAACCGGCTACGGGTCTAAACAGGAACTCTGCCAGATATGGTGCAACACCATCGGGATCGCCCATGTGGACCTTGAAAAGACCCTTTTTCAAACCGATGTCGTCCGGCGGCTCCCCGAAGCATTCGCACGGGAATACTATGCCATCCCCGTTTATCAAATGGGCGATACCATTACGGTAGCTACGGCCACCCCTCAGAATAAAAAAGTTTTAAAGGAGATCGAGGTCCGCATCGGGGGGCGTGTCAATCTTGTGTTCGCCCTGCCCGAGGACATTGAATGGGCCATCGAACAGGAATACCGGACCCATACCGCCCTGCAGGATTTTTTGAAAAAAATTTCAGCCAGCCAGGCCCTAACCTCGGAAGAGCGGATTACCCACACGGGCCTTAAACAGATAGCGGGCGAAGAAGCCGTCAACCAGCTTCATGTGGCCATCATTCTGGTCGGCATCACGGAAAATACCAGTGAAATCCTGATTGAGCCCTCGGCTGAGGATGCGAAAGTCTATTTTATCGATCATCAAAACATTAAAGAAAAATTCCTGCTCGACTTCCTGGTATACAAAGCATTGGCCGTCAATTTGAAAAAACTGGCCAAACTTGACGAAGCCCCAGCGGAAACCGCCCGCTACAGCCGCATCCTTTTTCCGACACCCGGCAAAAAATACGATATCAGATTTCTGAGCCTACCGACGGAGACCGAAGAAAAAATTTTTTTAAAACTCATGGATCGCCGGTCCCTGTCGCGTTTGCCGCAGTTTGAGACCCTTTACATGTCGAAAAGGCTCCAGGAGTTTATCGCCCATCAGCTGGATACGGCAAAAGGGATTTTTTTGTTGGCCGGGCCGAATCCTGCGGAGCAAACGGCCATTGCCTATGCCATGCTGTCTAAGTCCGCCTCTGGAAAAGGCATGTACCTGACAATTGAAGATGAAATCAAATATCTGCTGAGAGGCGTCGAACAATACCAGGTCAATCCGCAAGCCGGGCTGACGCGCAGGGCTTTGCTGGAGTCCTGTTTAAAACAGCACCCGAAAATGATATACATTCAAGATATTGAAAACGCTGAGTTGACGGACCTGTTGGCCGGCATGGGGCCATCGGAGCTCTTTATCATTGCCGGCATCAAGTCAGAGGACACGTTCCAGGCGCTCTCTCATGCGATTCGCCTGGGTATCGGTGGCATGGTGACGGCAATCGTCGCACAGCAATCGGCAGCAAGACTTTGTGAACATTGCAAGGAGAAATACCTTCTGCCCGAAGAAACCGCGCAACAGATTTTTATCACCCACGGCAAAAAACAGATACCGGTATGGCGGGAAACCGGCTGCGCCTATTGCGGGCATACGGGATTTATCGGCAGCATCGGCATTTATGAATACCTGCCCGTAACATCCGCCGTTAGAAGTCTGGCCGAAGCCGATGCACCCAGATCCGATATGCATCAAAAGGCCAGGGAATACAACTATGAAAGCATGGCCTACGACGGTATCAAAAAAGTCCTGCGGGGGCTGACCCCCTTAAAAGAGATAGAGCGAATCCAGGGCCGATGTATCCAATAGTCGGGGCTGAAAAATCCGGGAGCCAGGGCATAGATGGGATGTTTAGGAACGAAAGGCGGCATACATCACTTTCTGGAAAGTCGCCGGCATTTGTTTGCGGGGCGCTCTTAAATGAATATTCTCGTTGCTGACGCGGATGCATCCGTCTGCGAAAAGCTAAACAGCTTTCTTCAAAAAAAGGGCCATCATGTGATCGAGGTCTCTGAGGGCAAAGAGGCCATCAACACGATTATCCGCCATGACATCCAGATCGCCCTCCTTGACTGGGAGCTGCCGATTCTAAACGGGGTTGAAGTCTGTCGGCGGCTGCGTGAGGGAGAAAATCAGACCTATGTTTTTATTATTCTCCTAACGACGGGTATCGAACAGGAGGATTTGCTTGAAAGCTTTGAGGCAGGCGTCGATGAATACCTGGAAAAGCCCGTCAATCTTCTGGAATTAAACGCCCGGCTAAAAGTCGGCCAGCGAATTATCAACCTCGAAAAAAACCTTCGCAAGAATCAGGATGAGCTGGCGGAAATCAATGAGATCAAAAACAAGTTTATCGGCATCGTGGCCCATGACCTCAGAAACCCGGTTATCTCCATCCGCGGTTTTAGTGAGCTATTGCTCAAAGACCCATCGAATCTAAACGAAGAGCAAACGGAGTTTTTAACAATCATCAACTCAACGAGCCGCAACATGATCGCCATGATCAATGATTTGCTCGATATCTCCCGGATTGAAGCCGGCCGACTGGAAATCGTCCATAAGCCCGGCTCGTTAAAGGATCTGGTACTTGAACGGATTCGTCTGTACGAGGTTCAGGCCAACCAAAAACATATTCATATCCATTCGAATCTAAATGAGATTGAACACATCTCGTTTGATCCCCACCGCATCAGCCAGGCCCTGGATAACCTGATCAGCAATGCGGTAAAATTTTCGCCTACCGGCACCAGCATCTATATTGACCTCTACAAGACGAACAGCCACGCCATATTCAGTGTTCGCGACGAGGGCCCGGGAATTCCAAGGGAAGAGCAGAACATGCTTTTCAGCGAATTCCATCGATTAAGCATTCGCCCAACCGGCGGAGAAACCAGCACCGGCCTGGGGCTTGCGATCACAAAAAGAATCATGGAGGCTCACGAGGGCCGCATCGAATTTGAAAGCAAAGAAGGCGAGGGCTCGAGATTCAGCCTTGTGTTGCCGACAGATGAGCCTATCAGCAAAGAGTGAGCCGGCGGATTTCAGTCAATTTTGCGGAATCAAGATGCCAAAAAACAAGCCAAAAGTTAAAGAGCATCGTATAGAGCGGGATTGGTGCAAGGGCTGCGGCATATGCGTGCATTTTTGCCCAAAAAACGTGCTCGACCTGGATAATGAAAAAAAAGTCATGGCGGCGAGGCCGGAGGACTGCATCTGCTGCCGGCTTTGCCAATTCCGATGCCCGGATCTGGCCATCGAAGTCGTTTGTGAGGATTAGCCCGATTTTATGAGCCGTCAAATCGAATTCGTCCAAGGTAATGTGGCCTGCGCCAAGGCTGCGCTTTATGCCGGCCTGGAGTTTTTCGCCGGCTATCCCATTACCCCCTCTTCGGAAATCGCTGAATACATGGCCAAGCGCTTGCCTCAAAACGGCGGCAAATTTCTTCAAATGGAGGATGAAATTGCCTCCATCTGCGCCATTATCGGTGCATCCCTGACGGGCCGCAAGGTCATGACCGCCACCAGCGGACCCGGCTTTTCGTTGATGCAGGAAGCGTTGGGGTATGCCGTCATGACAGAAATTCCTTGCGTTATCGCCAATGTCCAGCGCGGCGGCCCGTCTACGGGGCTTCCCACCCATGTGAGCCAGGGGGATGTCAATCAGGCCAGATATGGTACTCATGGCGAGCACGCCATTGTGGCGCTGACCGCTTCTACGGCCCAGGATATATTTACCCTCACCGTCGATGCGTTCAACTTCGCAGAAACCTATAGAACCCCGGTCATCCTTCTGCTTGATGAAACGACGGGGCATTTGCGGGAGCGGCTGGAGGTCCCGGCGGCCGATGGGATAGCAACCGTCGGACGGCTTAAAACGACTGTTTCCCAGGGAGTGGACTACCATCCCTACCTGCCCCGGGAGGACGGGCGGCTGCCCATGTCGGATTTCGGCGGCGCCCACCGCTACAATGTAACCGGTCTGTTCCACGATATGTGGGGCTTTCCCACGGAAAACCCCAAAATTGTCTATGGCTTAATCCGCCACCTGGTGGACAAAATCGACCATAATGCCGATCAGATGGCCCGCTGGAAGGAATACTATATCGATGACGCCCCCACCTTGCTCGTCTCCTATGGCGCAGCGGCCCGCTCCGCCCTTCACCTGGTGGAAAACCGGCGGAAACGGGGCGAAAAACTGGGGCTCCTTGAGCTGCAGACCCTTTGGCCGTTCCCCCATGAGCTGGTCCGTGAAAAATGCTGCCATGCCCAATCGATCGTGGTCGTTGAGATGAATATGGGTCAGGTGCTTCAACAGGTCAAACTGGCGGTCCGCCAACCGGAAAAGGCTTTTCTGGCCAACCGGATAGACGGCGAACTGATCACCCCGACCGATATCCAGAATATTATCCATGTGATCCAGGGAAAGGGGGTCTGATCCATGTCGGTGCGGGATTACCTGCGGGAACGATTCTTTCCGCACATGTGGTGTCCCGGCTGCGGCCACGGCACTGTTTTAAACGCCCTGCTCCGTGCGGTGGAAAAGCTCGGGCTCGACAAAAGCGAAATCGTCATGGTCTCCGGGATCGGCTGCTCTGCACGGATTTCCGGATATGTGGACTTCCACACCATGCACACCATTCACGGCCGTGCCCTGGCATTTGCCACCGGCATCAAAATGAGCCGTCCGGAGCTGTCCGTTCTGGTCCCCATGGGCGACGGCGACGCCCTTGCCATCGGCGGCAACCATTTTCTGCATGCGGCCAGGCGAAACATTGATCTTACCGCAATTATTATGAACAACCGGATTTACGGCATGACCGGCGGCCAATTCTCCCCGCTTACCGGTTACGGATGCTTCGGTACCACCGCCCCCTATGGCAGCGTGGACCATAGTTTTGATTTGGTGGAACTCTCCACTTCGGCCGGCGCCTCTTTTGTCGCCCGTTCGACCACCTATCATGTCATCGAGCTCGCCGGCATTATTGAAAAAGCGATCGCGCACAGGGGCTTTTCGGTGGTGGAGGTCATGTCGCAGTGCCCGACCAACTTCGGCCGACGCAATCAAGCCGGCAGCGCCGTGGAAATGCTCGAAACCTATAGGAAACAAACCGTCCCGTTAGACTCGGAGGCGGCTCAAACCTCGCCGGAAAAAATCCGGCGGGGCGTGTTTGTCGAAAAAAAACGGCCGGAATATACGGAAGCGTATGAAGAAATGATCCGTTCGGCAACCGGGGAAAGCTGACCATGGCAAAAACCAGGCTTGTATTTTCGGGCTCCGGCGGCCAGGGCGTAATCACCGCCGGCATAATTATAGCGGAAACCGCTGTTCTGCATGAAGGATTAAACGCCGTACAGAGCCAGTCCTACGGTGCAGAGGCTCGCGGAGGGGCCACGCGGAGCGATATCATCATATCGGATGCCCCGATCTATTTTCCCAAAATTATCCAGCCCAATGTATTGGTGTGCTTGACCCAGATGGCCTATTCAAAATACGTTCCCTCGCTTCGGCCCGGCGGTTTATTGATAACCGACAGCCGGTGGGTCCGTATTGAAAAAACGGTGGACGCCCGTCGCTTCGAGCTGCCGCTTACCCGGGCGGTCACCGAACAAATCGGCCAATCGGTAGTATTAAACATCTGCATGCTCGGAGCGGTGGTCCGGTTAACAGAGGTCGTCTCGCCGGAGGCTGTCAAAGAAGTCGTCAAAGACCGCGTGCCGAAGGCCTACCTGGAGTTGAACGAAACCGCTTTTGACGTGGGGTTTGACCTGGCAAAAAAAGATTAAACATAGGCGAACCAGAAGTCTTCCACCTCTTTGAAATTCTTCTTAATTGCCTCCCTGCCGACGATCACATCCCCATGGCCCGGCAGCAGAAGCTCCGATTCGATCCGGGCGACCCGTCTGATGCTTTGTTTCAGCTGATTCCCATCGCCCCCCGGTATATCGGTACGGCCGATGCCCTCCTTGAAAACGAGATCACCCACAAACAAGGCCTTTTGCGCCGAGAAGAAAAGGGAGACCGACCCCGGTGAATGCCCCGGCGTGTGTATCGCCTCAAGAGCGATGTCACCGATAGTAAACGGCGCCTCCTCCAGGAAAATATCCGGCCGGAACGCCCCGATATTCATGTTGGGATCGAGCATCCGGCCAAAATTTTCAATCATCTGCCAGCCTATCGGGTGCATGGCGATTTGGGTCGGACCCTCCCTGAATAGTTGAACGGCCTCGATATGATCCGGATGCGCATGCGTGCAGATTAAAAGCCCGATATCGTTTAACCCGAGGCCCAGGTTCGAAAGGCCGTCTCTGACATGGTCAAAATGCGCGATATGCCCCGGATCGATTAAAACCTTGGTCGATCCGTCGAGCAGATAGGTATTACAGTTGTTGCTGGTCATCGAGTCCCAGATGAACCCGTGTATACGATCTGTAAGCTGCATGGCGCCCCTTTTTCCGGTTTATGGATTGTGACTTTCTGTTCTTATCATAAAATTTCAAATCTCAAAAAACAAACAATACCCAAATTCCAATGACCAAAATTCAAAACAACGGGACATTCGACAAAAGGGGGCGGTGTTTTAAAAATTGGGATTTGATTTTTGGAATTTGTTTGAAATAGGTTAAAGGCACTGATGCACTAAGGCACTAAGCTTTTGATTTTTTTAACCTTATACCCAATACCCAAAACCTAACACCTGAAGTTCCTTAGAACTCGATTTTGAGTTAGAAAACCGATACATCCTGTCAATGTCCGCCGGCCGCCCATTTCCGATAAAGAGAGAACTCGTGCTCAAAGTTGTCACTTAACCGGCCGCTGCCCAAAGCGGCATCGATTTCCGAGGCCTCCCAGAATGCGACGGCATCGATTTCATCCCGGTTGAACCGCGGCTCTTCGTCAAAGCGGCACAGGTAGGTAAAGACCAGCTCGGACTCAAACACGTTGGAATGGATATATTGATAGGCAAACTCCGGTTTGACCTGCCTGATGCCCAGCTCCTCAGCCATTTCCCGGAACATGGCGGATTCGATGGACTCGCCGCAGTCCACATGCCCGCCCACCGACGTATCCCATTTGCCCGGCGCCACCGTCTTTTGCATACTTCTTTTCTGAAGCAGCAGCCGGTTATGGCGGTCAAAAACCAGGACATGCACCACCCGGTGAAGCCATTCGCGGTTGCCATGGACCTCCCGTCTCGGGGCCGCGCCGCGGACCCGCCCGTCGACATCGACCACCTCGAGGAGTTCATATCGGCCGGCGAGGAGCCGACGAATATAGTCGGCCGCCTGCTCCGCCCCGTTGAGGCTTTCGGGCACTCTTTTGCCAAGGGTCAACAATTCCGGCAGCTTCTCCAGCCATGCGCCGCTTTCAAACGCCGCCGGGGGGATGGGCACCCCGCTCATCTCCTTTTCTATAAAGCTCTCCAGAATATCCGACTCACGGAAATTTTTCCGCATCACATACCCATAAGGCACACCGGCGTAATAGACCTCGGCCAGCGTACTGTACCCGGCCTTGCCTACCACCGCATCCGCGGCATTGACCAGGTCCGGATGATAATAAACGGATCGGTGCGGAAGCAAGGTGACATTACCCCGCCGTTCACCTTCCGCTGCCAGTTCCGGATAGCTTCCGGGTGCTACGAAGTGCACATCTCGACCGTATGCGGCGAGCTCGGCAATGAAGCGATGCGTATCGGGTATGCCGCCCATTGTAATTAACACCATGCTTTCGTTATCGCCCAGAGCAAGCCGGGCGCGAATCTCGTCCCTGGCGGCCGACGGCCTTCTTCCGATCGGCGCGGTTTCGAGGCAGGCGCACGGATCGGGTGAACAACAGGGGACGGCCTGAATCCGGTGCCCCGCAGCGCTGAAGATGTCGTTTAAATATTCCATATGGAATGCCAACCGGCGATCCTGCGGCAGGTAGGCCTCATAGATCCAATCCCAGGTGAAGTTCTCAATCAGCATTGAAGGCAGTTCGGCTTTTTGGGCTGCAGCGATCCCCCACGGGGAAATATCACTGATCACCAGGCGACATCCAAGGCCCTGGAGTCTAGCGGCGAGCGCTTCCAGATCCTTCTCAGCCATGGGAAAGGTCTCTTCCAAACGGGCAATTGTCGCTTCAAGATCGACCTCAAGCGGGGAGCGCTGGACCATACCGATATCTGAAGCGAATTGATGGTAGGAAAATTCCGCGCACAGGGTGTCTTTAAAAAACCATTCGGGAATCGTTGTAAACAGATCCGCATGGATAAAGGGCCATTTCTCGTATATGGCATTTATTACTGCGGCGGCGCGGGCGGCGTGGCCGAATCCGTGCGGCGAAATAAAATAACCGATGGATACGCTCGGGTACATGTTTTGGCTCATAACATGGCTTCTAAGTAACTTGAAAATATATATTATTATTCCAAAAGCTTAGCTCTCTGTCATTCCGAGGCGCGAAAGTGACGAGGAATCTTGTTTGTTAAAGATTTCTCGCTGCCGCTCGAAATGACAAAATTGGATGAATCGTCTCAGTGCCTTAGTGCCTCAATGCCTTAGTGCCTCAATGCCTTAGTGCCTCAATGCCTTAGTGCCTCAATGCCTTAGTGCCTTTACCTCGTAACAAAAGTTACTTTTAAACTCGGTCCCGGGCCTCGCCCGGGGGGAATACTTCTAAGCAACTTCAAGATAGAAGGGAAAAGGTTTAAGGTTTAGCGACAGGGCATCGCGGGCGAACGCAAACGTTGCGTGTCCGGCCATCCGGATATCGGTAATGCCGTCACCGACCCCAGTTTGCTAGACATGCTGAAGCAGAAACTTCTGCCACACGGCCAATACGCCGGCGGCGACAACGATTGCGCCGATAAAATAGTTCACCTTGTCATCGGTCAGCGAATGGGCGATTCTTGCCCCGAGCCGGGTGCCCAACATGGACATGGCCGCCATCAATGGAATCAACAGAAACAAAAAGGTGTTGTCAAAGGTCCCGCCCGGGATCTGCAAAAATATGCCTGCGGCCGCGCACAATGTGGCGCAAAAGGTAATCAGCATGGCCGTGCCCGTAGCCATCATTGTGGGATAGGACAGGCAGACCATTAAAATCACCGCGTGCCCCATTCCCCCGCCTATGCCGATTAGCCCGGTCTGTAGCCCCATGGCCGCGGCGGCCGGATAGATCAGCCGCGAACGGCATATTCCCAGCCCCTGCCTGTGGGTCTTTGGAAAATGTAGAACGGCGCCCGGATCATGGGTTCCGGCGCTTATCCGCCGCTTCAGGCGATACCCCCTGAAAATAAATAACACGCCGAAAATGATGATCAAAAATCCGGCCGCCCCGCGAAACATCTCCTGGTGCTGGGGGATAAAGGCAGCCCCAAGGCCGATGCCTATCGCAATCCAAATAAGTACATACGCGGCCATCATGAGCCCGAATTTGACATCCACCAGCCCCTGCGGATAGGATTTCAGCACCATTACCAGGGCGTTACCGCAATCGACGAGCAGGCTGATAAACAGCGTCAGATACAAATCAAAACCAAAAAAAACGAACAACACCGGGACAATCAACGGCCATGCCGTAAACCCGATGGCACTTGCGGCAAACCCGATAAACACGGACAATGGTATGAGAATCAGTATAAGTAAAAAAATGGTCACGCCCCACAGGCTACAATCGTCAAAATGATCCCTACATATCAAATTCTTCCGTCATTTGAAACGATTCGAAGGAAAAATTCTTCTTTGCCTCAACCGAAAAAAGATGTAAATATCCTTTAATATGTAAAATTTTTCGGTTTTATTTTGTATGGACATTGATTGGAGGCTAAACCAATGAAAAAATTCTTAATCGCCGTCGGTGTGCTTATTGTCGTCTTAATCATTATTATCGCCGTCACCGTATCCAACCTGGGGCCGATGGTTAAGACAGCGGTCAATAAATATGGCCCGGAAATCACCCAAACCGATGTCAAATTGAGCGATGTGGATGTATCCCTGTTCGCCGGAGAGGCTACGCTGGCCGATTTTCTCCTCGGAAACCCGGAGGGATTCAATTCCCCGCAGGCCATGACAGTGAAAAAAGTGCACGTCAATATCGATGAAAAATCCATCCTCAAAGATACGATCATCATAGACAAAATTGAAGTGATGTCCCCGCACATCAATTATGAGATCAAGGGGAAGACAGACAACTTCAGAGCATTGCTCGACAATATCAAGCAGAGCACCGGGGCAAAGGAGGCCCCGCCCGAGAAGAAACAGCCGGCGCCGGCCGAGGGCGAAAAACCGAAGAAAAACATCCTGATCAAGGAATTTATCCTGAAAGATGGCACGGTGGACCTTGCCACAACCATGCTTAAAGACCAAAAGGTTAGCGCTTCCCTGCCGGATCTGCATCTCACCGATATCGGGGGCAAAGACGGCGCGCCCCCGGCCGAGGCCTTTCAGGCCATATTCGACAAGATATACGCCCAGATTCAATCCTCACAGGTCAGGGACGCCCTGAATGAACAGTTGAAAGAACTCGGCCCGGAATTCGCAAAATTACAGATAGATGCCGAAGGAAGTCTTGACAAGGCCATGGAAAAAGGAAAGAAAGGGCTCGAATCCATCAAGGATAAAGTCAAAGGATTTTTCGGCAACTAAAATAGGGCCTTTTGCCCCCCAAAAAATCTAAAAAAATGCCTGTGGCGCTGGATCAGGGCTTTTTTTCCCAAAAGAGAGGGAAAATAATTCCAGCGCCACAGGCAAGACTTATTGCTTACCCCCAAAGCATCATCGGAGTCAAGCAAATTAATTTTTCCGTTTCATTGCTTCCCCCACCCCACGTTACATCCCGCCGATTTTTTTCCTTAACCTTTACAATCTCATAAAAAACGATTTATGCCGCCGCGGTATTTTTGCAGAAAGCCGCCCAAAAAACCGGTTGACATCCGTCCATACGATCATTTCGAGCATTAGCGGCAAATCCTTTTTGATAGGCGAGAGAATCATGCCTATTATTGTTTTTAACCAGACGCATATGAACGCCATCAAATAAGGAGACATATTATGGATCTTAAGTCGTATTTTGAGAACACCAGCGGAACCGGTATCATTTCAACAGCAGACAGCGACGGCAACGTTGACTGCGCCATTTATGCACGGCCCCACGTAATGGAGGACGGCACCATCGCATTGATTATGCGCGACCGCCTGTCCCATAAGAACCTGCAGTCCAACCCCAAAGCGGCCTATATGTTCATCGAAAAGGGCGCCGGGTATAAGGGAAAACGGCTGTATTTGACCAAAGTCAGGGAAGACAAAGACAAAGAGCGCATTGAATCCCTTAAGCGGCGGAGCTACCCGCAAGACCACCCGCCCACTGAAGAAGAGCGGTTCCTGGTCTATTTTCAGCTTGACAAAGAGCTGCCGCTGGTGGGGTCAGGCGGAAAATAGTTCGGGCAGCAGACAGCTGCAGGGGCAAGGCGCTAATGGATTTTGAAAAGCAGTTTTCCGGTTTTGACCCCGTTTGACACCACGATATCATCCGGATTGATCTCTAGGACCCGATAGCCGCTAATGCGATCGCCTTCATGACATAACCGGCTGTTTATAATCACATTCCC
>JAGXLR010000036.1 GCA_018334555.1 Desulfobacterales bacterium | reverse complement strand
CTCGAAATGACAATGCGGACGCTTTTCAGAGTTACTTTCTGCAAAAATGGGGCGCCAGCGCAATAAATCGCTTCCAAGGAACTCGACAATATTTAATATTATTTTAGATGCTTTCGCTGCTGTCATTCCGAGAAACGAAAGTGACGAGGAATCTTGATTGTTAAAGATTTCTCGCTGCCGCTCGAAATGACAATGCGGACGCTTTTCAGAGTTACTTTCTGCAAAAATGGGGCGCCAGCGCAATAAATCGCTTTTTACGAAGCCATCAATCATTAACCTGAAAAATTGACCGGCAGGTCCTGGCCCGGCAAAAAATTTTCGCTTTATTGAATAAAATGATCAGTTGCGGGTCAATATTTATAAAACCGGCCAAAATGGCAATCAAATAAAAGGAGGGAACTCTTATGAAACGGCACACATTATGGGTCCTTATTCTCTTCCTGGCGAGTGCCTCAGCTGTATATGCGGCAGGAGAGGGTGTGGCCATCCAGCGGGTCATCACCAATACCCGCTCGGAACTCGGCCAACTGGCCAGCTCCAGCAAGGCCAAGGAAATCTCCGAATTGATGGAAAAATTCGACAACCAGTACAACACCTGGAACAACTCCTGCGGCAAGCAGAATTTCAACCCGGACGAGGCCAGCGACGCATGCCAGAGGATGGCCGAACAAATGCGCGAAACGGGCATTTCGCTTTACGGCAAACTGTCGGAATACCTGCCGGATGTGGCGGCCCGCTACGAGCAGGGCGCCAACTCGGCACAGGGTATTGTTCAGGCCAAGGCCCTGGGACAATCGCCGGCCGAGCTCTATCAAAAGACAAAAAACGGCGTCCAGGCCGAGGAGCCCAAGGTGCCCGGCGTCGGGGGCGGCGATGAGGGCAGCCCCTTCGCCCTGGAAATGGATGACTTTCCCGATCAGACCACCGAGCTGTTTACCGCACTGGAAAAACTGGTGCCGGATTTTGGCCATGAAATGCCCGAGGCGGTACGTGCCGGCAATACCCAAATCAATATGACCAAGAAGGCCAAAAAGGCCAGATACCTGGCCGCCCAGTTCCAAAAGGCCCAATTCGCCCTGCAGGCCCAGCGTGACTACGGGCAAATCATTTTCAGCACCACCAAGGCCATTGAGGCCATGCCCAAAGTTTTAGGCATTCAATATACGGGCACACAGATCTCGGCCAGACCCAATAGCAAAGTGCTCAATTATTACCGGCAGGAAAAAGCGACGGATTCGATCAAGAAGAAAATGCCTGAGAAGGGCGGCGGCGGATTTGACCGGCGATAACCGGCTTTAAAAAAGGCAAAAACGAATATCTCCATAGCCATAGAAAGGAGCCTATCATGACCCGAAAAATAATTATCCCCCTGGCGGGGATATTTCTTCTTGCTATACTGGCCTCCGGATGCTCCATGTTCAAGGATGAAAAGCCGACGGTGGCCCCCCTGCATACGGTCCAGCAGATCAACTCATTTAAACCTGAAATTGCATGCAATCAGGCGGTTGAAGTTATCAACAGCAACCCCTATTCCCAGGAATTTTTTGAAGACGTATTTGCCAAAATCGTCAGGCAATGCAAAAGCAGCGAGTCCCCCAAGAACGCGGACATCATCTGGGATCATTTTGTCAAGCCGCTCAAACGCTCCGGGAAAGTTCCCAAAAACCTGGTGGTCACCACATGGAACTACTATTTCTCCAGCCACTTCGCCAGCCTGCCGGACACCGGCGCTATTGAGAATTACTGCTACAAGCTGCCGGAGATTAAAAAAAACCTGGAGAAGGAGTACCGGATGAAAATGGAGGGCTTTGCCGCCGCAGATCAGGGCAGCCCGGATTCCTACTTCATGAACGCCATGTATATCTACAACACGATGTGGGCGGCCTGCCACCCCAATGAATAATCTTCAGGCCTGGAGCCGGTAATGCGCACGCTTGTTAGACTAATCGTTTCCCTGGCAATTGCCGCGGGTATATGCGGGGTGCTGATATTTACGGGGGTTCTGCAGCTGGGTCCTAAAAGCGATAGGGTAGCGACGGAAACCGACAAACCGGCCGCACCCGAGCAGCGTCTGCCCACGGCGGAGGAGAAACCGCCTGAAGCGCAGAGGCATCCGCCATCCGAAGAAAAAAAGCCGGCGGCAGAGGAAGAACCGCCGGCGCCAAAAGCGCTAGCGGATACGGCGGCATCCACCGAGCCGGTAAAGGCGTCCACCCAAGAGAAGCCGGCGCCTGAGAAAAAAACGCCGGATACCCAAGCATCGGATACGAAGCCTTCGCAACCGCCCCGGGCGGATGCGGCCAACCCCCCTCCGAGGGCCGAACAGGTAACAACCAAAGACGCCAAAAAGCCGTATATTCCGATTGACGAGGAGATTTATAGGCGTTGCCTGTCCTATCTGTATTTTCTGGCAAAGGACGATACCGGCAACACGGAGCGCCGGTTTTCAAAATTTTTAAAAACCGAGTTCCGGCTGACCGATAAACAGATCGATCAGATGCTGCAGATGACGTTTTGGAAAAACTTCCTCGTGCTGCAGAGACGGTGGTCCGCCGAGGACGCCGGCGAGCTTCAGCAAGCCTTTGACCGGGAGGTGGGCCTAAAAAAGGCGGGCTTCGAAGCCAAGGGCATTCATCTGATGAACGCTGAAATCAATGCGGCCAAAACCAAGCTGTCAAGCCTTCAGCGACGGCTTGCGCAGTCATCCGAAAAACAGACGGCACCAACGGAGGACGCACGATGAGATCCATACCGGCGATCATTCTCCTATCCCTATTATGGACGGCCATCTTGCTGGGTCTGGCGGTATTCGCCGGATGGGTTACCATTACGGCCTCAGCCCCCTGGCTGCTTAATCCGGCGGCGTTCATTTATCGCCATCTGCGGCTGTCCATCGTGGCCTTCGGGATATTATTCATTTTATACGGCTGGCTGATCACACGGATGCGCCACCTGCTGGAGCGGGCCGACACGGAGATTTCCAAGCTAAGCTTTTACGACCGGCTGCTGAATACGACCATATCGACCTTTTTCGGAGTCGGCGTTATCTGGACGGCCATCGGCATGGAGACCGCACTGATGCAGGCGTTGGAGGGCGTTGATGCCGGCGGCGGCGGGATGGTTGAGGCCGGCGCCTATGGCCTCCTGGAACGCCTGGTGAACGGCGGCCTTCTGCTGGCCCTGAGCACTACGGTTTTCGGCGGTTTCTGCGGCTATGTGCTCAGGATACTGAAAATCTTACTGCTGGGCGAGAAATGGGACCGCTTTATTTTAAAGGAAGGCGCTCACAATGGATAGGTTCCGCCTTCTGGGCAGCGAAACCAGCGGGGACGACCAAGTGCTTGAGACCGATATTATGCGGTTCCTGGCGGTCATCGGGATTGTGTTCTGGATTATTTTCTCGGTGATCAAGAGCATTCCGTTTCAGGCGGAGACCCAGGTCTCCAGCGCCGCGGTCCAGACACAGGCCCAACAGGCGCCGGAAAAACTCGAACCGGTACCGCCGAAGCCGGCGCCCCAAGCGCCTGAAGCGCCGGAACCGGTGGCCAAGCCGGAGGCCAAACCGGAAAAAGTCGTAGAACCGGTTCCTTTGCCGCAGCCGCCGGTTGAAGCGCCGGCGCCCGCGGAACCAGCGCCAAAGCAGGCCAAAAAAGAGGCGCCAAAGCCTGAAGCATCTGAAAAGCCGGCAAAAAAGGCGGAGAAAAAAAGCCGGGCCCCTGCCGCAAAGGGCGTCAAACTGGAGTTTAAGAGCCTGGATGCGATTATGCGGCTGGTCAAAGAAGACCGCCTGAGGGTCTACGGCCGGGCCAAGGCGACCGGTTTTGACCTGATCTTTCTGGGCGAGCCGGCGGGCCATACGGTCCGCTTCAAAAACGCCCGGGAGATTCCCCGCGAAATGTGGGAGATAAAGGACGGCGAGGCCAGAGCGTATTTTATCGACCTGATGGCAAAGACCTTTCCCTCCATACGGACATTTCCGGATAAACGGGTGCAGGTGGCATTTCTGGACAAAGATCTCGAAGACCGGGTGCTCCAGCGGATGCAGCGCCTCCGGCAGAATGATAAAAACGGCATACTATCGGTTACCGGCGAGGGCGAACTGGTGTTTAACGAGCCATAGGAAGGAAAAAAGGATTTTATGAAAGGCCAAACCATTTAGGCCCCGTCCGATCCATAAAAGAAGGGAAGACGCATGAGCCCAGAGAAATCAAAAAGCCGGAAAATTAAGGAAAGCGCCCGACGCCTGAGGCCGATCGCCTATATGCGGATCGCCTGCCTGCTGACGGCTGTGGCTATCACCCTGCCTGCCTATGCGGCCATTCCCCCGGATGTGGAGATCCAGGACGACCTCGATCGGGTCTTTTCCGAAGAGCTGTCGGTTAAAGGCTATCCCTATCAGGAGCTCATGCAAGACGCCGCCGAGCGCTACGATCTGCCGCTTGCCTATGTGCTGGCTGTGGCCAGGGGGGAGTCCTTTTTCAACCCGAATGCCGAAAGCGTTAAAGGCGCCATCGGCATCATGCAGGTCATGCCGTCCACGGCGAAAAACGATTTCGGCGTTTCAAAACAGGACTTGTATGATCCGGCGACCAACATCGACGTGGGGGTCCATTATCTGGCCAAGCTATACGAGCGTTTTGAGGACCCCTATCTGGCCCTTGCCGCCTACTACTGCGGACCCGGCGGAATTAATGCGGAAGACAGAACGGTCCGAAAGGACTGCAACGAATATGTGCGCTACATTCATACACACTTGACCAGTATCCTTGCCCGCGCGGAGGGCAAAACCCCGACGCCCCGGGGCAGGCTTCAAAAACTGGTGATCACCCGTTTTGACAACTACCTGGACGCCCGGGATTTTCTGAAGTTCATCAATCCGCAGCTAAAAAACCTGCAGCTCGACCTGTTTCGCATCGAAGTGCAGATGGCCGACCACCTGAGATTTCAGTACCAGATCATCGCCGCCCACGGCGAAGAGACGGGCAAAGAACAAATATGCCGGCAGATAGAAGAAGTTACGGGATTCTCCCTGTGTGAAGATCCGATTTAGTGCCCGAACGATTTCGCATGGATAAAACGGATAAATACCAAGGCGGAATAAACCCGAAAAATAAGAACGAGGTGTCGTCATGAAACGTGTTTATCATTGGATCATTGTACTTACCGCCGTGCTTCTGATTGCCGGATGCGCCGGCAGCGGTAAAAAGAGCCGGCCCGATACGATACCGGCCTCGGTGAAACTGCCCGAAACCGTTCCCGAGAGCTTTTCATACCGGATTACCGACAGACAGAGCCGAAAAATAATCATGGATATTGAGGCAGACGCGCTGCGACCCGCCGAGCGTCTAAAAATCAAGCTGCTCCAGCAGCTGGCCTCAATTGAGCATGCGGATGAATTGGACGCCGCATTCGACCGGGTTTGGGACAAGGAGGACACCCTGCGAAAAATCGTCGAACAGGACAATCCGCCCGCTGACTTCATCCCGCCCCTTGCCCTGTCCTATTTCATGCTCACCTACAACGACGCATACAACTGGCGGGACGAGACCGGAGAGAGGCTCTATGAAGGCCCCCTCAAAGACATCGAACCCCGGCAATTGGGGGGCTATCCCCTGCATTTCTATACCCTGGCGCTGCTGAGAAACGGCAGCTTTGCTCAAGCCTGGCCGTTTTTAAAACAGCTTGAAAAAAAGACGACGCCCGCCATCTTCGAGGAGGACCTAAAGATAGCGCTGGCCTCCGCTGTGGAAAAGAAGGATCCGGATTTTGCCGGAAAAATCCTTCCGCTGCTGATAACCACCTGTCGGCAGCACGATATGGGCCTGCCCGAGGAAGCCATTGCAGCGGCCCTTGAATCCTTTAAAGCATCGGGGAAGCTCAAACCCGTGGCCCTTGCCATGCTTTCCGGCCCTTATGGGGCCTCGGGACTCAAGGATTATTCGTTTTACAAATACCTTGCGCCCTATGCCGAAGGCGAACAGTGGCAGGTTCTGTCAACCAGCGCCGACGTACGGGTAGTTTTCGAAAAACAGAGGAATCCGGGAAGGGTCCTCCCTACAGGAAAAAAACCGAAGGAGGCGGCATACAACTGGCTCATGGATCAGGGGTTTGTGGAGGGGCGCAACATCTATAAGGACAAACTGCTCTATATAAGCGTCGGGGCCGCTTCGGTAAACGCCAAACCGGGGCATAAGGACTACATAGACAGCCGTTATCTGGCATTTCAACGGGCTGAACTGGCGGCCAAAGCCAAAACCGCCATTTATTTCGGCGTCGACCTGACAACTGAACGGGGCAGCATGGAGCGTAGCATCACCCCTGCCGAACGGGCCGGTCTGCGCGACATCTATGAGACCAGCGCGGTTATGCGGCAAAATGCACGGAAAACCGGCATAACCGATCGCATCACGAGAATGCTGGAGAAAAGCGCCCGCCTGAACGAGGCCAGACTGGATCAGGCCCTTAAAGAAGCCGGGGTGGACGTGGAAAAACAAAAACGGCGGCGCCGGCTAAAAAACGCCGCTCTCCGGGATCGCATGCAAAACCTGCGCAGCATCAGTGATGCGTCGCTCAAGGCCGCCGCATCGGCCTTTGCCGAAGTCCAGGGGACGCAAATCATCCAGGCATTTGAGGGCGCCTACCACGGCAACTACCAGGTGGTCGTCATAACGCTGTGGTCGAAAAATCTGAACCGGCTGGTCAAAATGATGGAGTACGGCACGGCGCCGATGCCGCTGCCCAAAAAAGACGCCAAAGAGGCGGTTATCAAGCAGCTGCCGGATAAGGACCAGGAGCTGGCTTGCCTGACGGGCGTGCGGGCCTATATTAACGAAAAGGGAGAACATGTACTGCTGGGTTTCGGACAGGCCGGGGTGAAGATTATCGCCGGCCGTGCGGATAAGGCCTATGAGCGTGCTGAAAACCGGGCGCGCCTGCGGGCTATGGCCGCTTTCAGAAATTTTATGGGTGAGCGGATCGCTTTTAAGGGCCTTGAAGAGCTCCGGGAGGTCCTGGCCCTATATGCGGGAGGCTACGGGACCGGCGGCGAGCAGGAGTACCACGCCGTCAGCCGGTTTAGCCAGATGATCACGGCGCAGGCACAAAGACAGAAAATCCACGGCATCTACAGCCTCTGCTACAAAGAGCTCGTACACCCGTTTACCGGTCGGCCCATGGTATTGAAGGTTCTGGCCTGGTCGCCGGGATCCCGGGACACCGCCCGGGACGTCAAGCGGATGATCGAAAGGACGCCGACAACGGCCCCGGAAAATACCGTTTCAGCCGGTGAAGGCGCAGATGCGGATGCGTGGTAGGCATTCAAAAAGGTGAGAAAATGAGGCATGACCCCGTCACTTTTGTTCGTATACTTCTGCTGGTGGCCGTTTTCGGCGTATCAACGGCACTTGCCGCCGGCCAGGGCCGATTAGACGCCGCCATTGAGGAGCCGTTTAGACAAATTCTCGCCGCCCATCCGGAGCTGGCCAGGACGGGCGGGGCGCGGATGGTTGAAACCGGGCAAAACACCCTCGCCCTGATCGGCGTCTCCCGAACCGTTTTATCTGAAGGCCAGCGGGCGGACCAACAGGCCCTTGTCCGCATCGGGGCGATCAAAGCCCGTACCCGCATTCTAAAACTCAGCCACGGGGTAGAGGTCTCCACCTACCGGCGTTCCGAGGAAAAAACCGGGCCCGGGCAGAGCGCATCGGCATCCATGGCCCTTAGCACCTTCTTCCAGGTCACCGAAGAGCGGGCGAGCGGAAAGATTGAGCAGTTGCCGGTAGTCGGCTCCTGGTGGTCAAAGGACCGAGGCGCCTTTTATGTCGCCGTCGGCATGGTACGAAAGGGGGCGGGCAAGGCTGCAGGCGCCAAGCGCCCGCAAAACCACAAAGCCGATATCAAGGGGGAGCCCCCATTCGTCGATCTGCTCCGGGCGGCGCCGGTGCTAAGGGAAAACGGCGGCGTCCGCATCTTTTCCATCAACAATAAAAAGCGGGCGATTATGGCTGTGGCCGCTGCCAGGCTCACCGCCTCCCGGGCGCAAACCGAGCGGATCGCACGGCTCAAAGCCATGCGGGAGCTTTTGGCGCACAAAAAGGGGGTCCAGTTGTCCTCCGTGCAATACCTGGCAGACGGCGAAAGTCTCCGGATCAGCGACAAGGATAGCGAACATGTAATGCTTTCCGACTTTCTGTCCATCCAGGAGGCGTCTGTTTCAGGCTTTATATCCGCCTTGCCGGTGGTGGCCAGGTGGGAGAGCGCGGAAGGGGAGACCCTTAACATATGCATCGGCAAATTGATTCAATAGCCATCAATACCAAATAATCGGAGGTGCGTATCATGCGATCCAAAATAAAACTGCTTATCATTCTCGCTGCCTTGGCCTCGATGATCGGCTGCGGGGGGACAAAATTCGTAGAGCCCGGCGAAGAACCGACATCCGGCGCCACATTCGGTCCGGCGGCGTTAATCCGAACGGCCGATCATCTCTCGGCCTCCCTTGCCAAGCGGTTCCAGCATACGCCCGAACGGGTGCCGATACGGGTGGATATTGTCAAGAACAAGACCAGTGAACATATCGACACCAAGGCGGTTACCGATACCATTATCACCAATCTGATCAACAGCGGCAATTTTAAGTTCTCGGTGGACTATACGGAGTTGGATCAGCACGAGAAGCGGGTGATGAAGGAAATCCACGGCCGCATCAGCGAAATGGACCGGCAGATGTATCTGCAGAACCAGGTGGCCCCAAAATATCGGGTATATGGGGAATTAACGAGCATTAAAAACATCGATAGCTCCGCCAAGGACGTTTTTTACAAGTTTACACTGAAAATGGTCGATTTCAGGACCGGGACCCTGACATGGGCGGATGAAAAACAGCTGCGCAAGGTTACCAAACGATCATGGTTCGGCTGGTAACAAGGCGCGCAAATGCCGCGGGATGCGGTATAAACCGCTTTTTGCGAAGCCATCAGCAACTGAAGGGCGAAATGAAAACAATCGGCTGTCATATCTGTCTATTCCTTTTATCTGTGGCCCTGTCTATACCCGGCGGCGGCGCGGCGGGGGCCGCGGACGCGGGCGTCAAGCGGATTACCGCCTGCGGCACGGAGCGTATTACAGATAACAACACCGCCGCCGCACGCCGTCGAAGTCTTCAAAACGCCCAGCGCAACGCCGTTGAAATGGGAGTCGGCACATTTATCGGGTCACAAACAATTATTGAAAAGGACAAACTGCTGAAGGATCAGATTTATTCCCGGGCCAGCGGCTATATTACCAGGTGGCAGCCAATATCGGAAAATATCATGCCTGAGGAAAATACCTATCGGGTCTGCATAGAGGCATTTGTCAAAACCGGCCACATCAAAAAAGACCTGGAGGGTCTGGCAGTCCCCGTTATGCTGCAGCTTGCCGGCAATCCGCATTTTCTGGCCGTATACCTCCAAGAAACCGACGCCGCGCCCCCACCGGACGCCGCCATTGTCAACGCCGCCGAAAAAGCTTTGCAGGCCATTTTTGTGGACAACCACTTTAAAATGCTCAAAAACACCCCGGCCGAGCAGACCAGAGAGCTCATCAACCGCATCGGTATCCACGATATCCTGGCCGGAGCGTCCTCTTCAAGCGTGAGGGCTGACATGCTCATCGTCTATTCCGTGTCGGTACAGGAAAAAAAATGGTTGAAAAGCAAACATTTCGTTGAATTCCGACTGGACGTCAACCTTCAGGCGGTCGATACGACCAATGCCCGTATTATCGTGTCCATACCAAAGACATGTACCGTTCGAATGCTTAAAACGGAAACGGCGGATTATTACAATAATAGCCAACTAATTAATAAGACATCCCAAATGGCGGCGACAGCGGCCAAGGAAACGGCAAAAGAGGCCCTGAATCATTTCAATGACCGGTTTCTGAATGGCACCCCCTACTATTGTACATTCAAAGATTTTGATCCGTTAGAGACCTCGATTCTTACTGATATTATTGAAAATCTGAATGGGTTTAGAAACAAAACCGTCCGGCATCGGTATACGAACAGCACGGTTGTCGAGATCGTATTTGCCGGCAAGTCCTATGATTTTCACCGGCAACTCAATGCCGCCCTGCAAAAAAAAGGCATCCCCGTAAAAGTACCGCCTTCGACCGGCAATACGTTTATAATCAAAAAACGATGAGCCATGGCAGGATAACCCGGACTGGATCCCATAGGCCTGGGAAGCATGATGAAAAGCCGAAAAGCAAGACTGAGGGTTTTGTCCTGGATTCTTTTTTTATCCCTTCTGCTTTTGCACGGATGCGCGGCCCATCACTGGGCTGATAAAATGGAACCCTATAAAATCCCCCTGAAGTCTTCAAAGCATTTCCACATAGAAGAATTGGAGAATGAGGTATTTGACCGCACCGGTCAGATCGATCCGGACGCCGACTTGATCTGCCTGCTGGAACTGGGGGAGCTCTATTCCGTCTTCAACGCGTTTGAAAAAAGCAACCGGGTGCTCGAGGCGGCGTTTGAAAAATATACAAGAAGAGAGGAAAGGGCCCTTTTCAGTGCGCGAACTTCGGCCGTAACCCTGTGGGACACCCTGTTTTTCGAAGGCAGCGGCGAGTATTGGATGTCCGATTATGAGAAAGTCTACCTGAATACATTAAAAGCCATGAATTTTTTAATGCTGGGCGACGTGGCTTCCGCCCGGGTCGAAATCCGCCGGGCCATCGATCGGCATAAAAGAATAAGGGAGCTGGCCCGATTAAAGGCCGCCTCTGTCGAGGCCAAAAAGCGGGAGGAACGAGGGGATCTAAAGAACGGGATCCTGGGCGGGACAAAAAACGGCGGCATCTCAGGGCAACAAATCGATTATTACTTCAGCAGGGGCATCCCGGAAATTGAGGGAAAATTGCGTGACAAGGCCGGCTTGCCGCCCCGGCTGGCGAAGGAAGTCCAATCCGTCCGCAATTCGTATGAAAACAGCTTCACCTATCTTTTGGGCGCCCTCACCTTCGGCCTGAGAAACGAAGCCTACCTGATGCGGCCGCATCTAAAAAATGCGGTCGAGCTAACCGATAGTACCTATATCAAGGATTTGTTCACCGGCTACGAACAACCCCCCCTGTATCCGGTCCGTCAACCCAATGTGTATATCTTTGCAAGGGCCGGCTTTGCGCCGATAAAAAAAAACCTGACGATTCAGATTCCCAACCCGATTTCAAATACCATCACCCAGTTCTCTATAGCGCAAATGCGCCGGCAACCCATACGAATTGCAGACATTGAAGTCATGGCGCCTGGAAACAAACCCCCTGTTGATATGGAAAAATTATCGGAGCTCGATCTCCTGGCGTTAAGGCAGTATCATGATGAATTGCCCATTAGTACGTCAAAGGCGGCGCTCCGGGTCGTCAGTCAAACGCTCCGGGATAAGATCCTGATAGAGATACTTGCCCGAGAAGGCGGTGTGGAGTCCCGGTTGATCTCCCAGTTCTTTTTTTCCCTTTTCAATACGGCCACCACCAAAGCCGATACCCGCACATGGACGCTGGCCCCCAAACGCGTATTTTTTTACTGCGGCAGAATCGATGGGACAGCCATTCAACTGAAAATGAGGGATAAGAGGGGGATATTTTTAAACGAAAATCGTGTTGCCATCGATCCCGAACGTTTAAATATCATTTCGGTTCGGTGCGTCGGGGACCAGATATATGCCCATCAACAAAGTTTTGATAAACCGGGGCCATCAAAGGCCCCCAAGGGGAAAGGGCCGGGATAAAAATTTCGGCGGTATCGGCAGGGAGACAAAATAAGGGATAGGCCAAACAGCCCGAATGAACCGGCAACAGCCCGGCATAGCCGGGCTGTTGCCGGTGAACAGCCGCTGTTATTCGATATAAACGATGGCACTGTCATAGTAACCCTGATCCATGTCCAATTGACCGTTCATCACCATATCAACGCCGAAACAAAGCCAATAGGCCCCGGCAGGCAATTTTGAAATATTCAGCACCTCAAATTCGCCCAGATTTAGAAGCGGGGATTGAAGGCTGGGGGCAAAGCCGCGCGCCCATGTATTATCTCCCGGCTGATAATGGAACCATCCGAAAGGCGTGTCTGCAAGCAGCCACCACTCGGCGGGATCTCCGGCATAATCCCCCGGCGCCAATTCTAAGGTAACGGAGAGATTATCGGTGGATTTCAGGCCTAAAAACCTATCTGAGCCGTTTACCTTGATGTCAGGCACAGCAGGAGAGGATGCGCTTCCGGTAAAGGCGACCTTTAGTGGATTCAGGCTGGTTGAGACGCTATCCACAATGGTATCATCCGTCGGATCCAGGATATCCACCCGGGCATCCGTCTGGTTGCAGATCCAGACCAGGCCATTTTTATCGCTATATATCCCCTTCTCCATCCCGGAGAGGCCTTTGTTTTCCAAGCCGGGCACGGCTTTTATGCTGCAGCCGCAGCTCGGGTCAAAGCTATACAGGGTGTTGTCCCCCCAGCCGGCATACCCGATAAAATAGCCTTTGGTTTCAGACACGACCCCCATGCCGGATACCGCCCCGTAACCGTCGTTCTCGTCAGTTAAAATAACGCGGGTTTCATAAGTGTCCGGATCCAAGCTAACAATGCCGCCCTTGGCCGCATCCGTGGATGCATCATAGTCTCCCACCCCCTGAACGTAGAGCGTATCATTGGCCTCCAGGTATTGAATAAAACCCGTATTTGTAATCTCCGGGATTTCGATCCCCTTCATGGCACCGCCGCGCCCCGTATCGATTTCCGTATTGGTGGCGGTGTCAAAAACAGCCACATAGGGCGTGCTGTATTCCGTATCCGGATATTGCGAATAGTCGACCCGCTGGAGGAGAACAAACAGCCGGTCGCCAACCATTGTGCCGGAAACCATGCCGGGGGTGCCGTCGGTATCCGCATAGGCGCCCAAATCGAGCTCGCCGAGTTTAAACCCGGCCTGCGTGCCGGCTGAGGGATTGACGATCCAGGCCTTGGTCGAACCGTACCTCAGAAGATAGGCTTTTTCCGAGTTGGCGAAAATCAGATCATAGGGATTGCTGCCGGATTCATCGCCTTGGGTCGAGTATTGCCATACAACCGTTTCCGGCGCGTCAATAGGATACTTGGTAATACTGTTAGCCCCTGTGCGTTCAATCAGATAGAAATAGTCGCCGTATGCCGCCACAGTGATATCCGAACCGGTTTCATTCAGTTCGTTCTGGGGGGTGCGTGAGCCGTCAACCGGATCCACGGGAATCACGGAAAGGGCGCCGCTCGTATAGTCCGGCGCAACGGCTGCCACCACCGCCATCTGTTTTGCATGGGCTGCTGCGGAAAAACCACAGATCAGTAAAACAGTCAGTAAAAAATAGATCATTGCTTTGGGTCGAAAATTGGTCATACGTCCTCCTTTTTTAGGTTTATAATGAGTATTTAAGGCTTACAAAATAGGATCGCCCGGGCAGGGGATAGCCCCTGAAGTCCTCATACTTTTCGTCATCGAGGTTGTCGGCCTCGATACTCAGCCGCCAGTTATCCCAGATGTAGGACAAGCCGCAGTTGACCTCCGTCTTGGTGGGGGCGTCCAGCAGATTGGCGGTATCATAATACATGTCGGACTCGTTGATGTATTCCGCATAAAGCTTGAGGCTTTGCCAGTTGAATTCGGTGCGGACCAGCCAGGAATCCTTGAATTTACCCGGCAGCTGGTTGCCGTCAAACGATTTGAGCGGGCTCTCGTTTTCCGTATCCTGCCACGTGTATTGGCCGAGTATGCTGAAATGATCAAATACTTCGATGCTGACCCGTGCTTCCACGCCCTTTATAACGGCCTCCGAGATGTTATCCGCTTTTCCGATGCCCCGGGCGTCATAGGTGCGGGTGATCAGGTCATCGATCGCGCTGTAAAAATAGACCGCACCGGCGGAGAAGCGACTGAGCCAGCCGCCACCCCACCGGCGGCCATACTCAAGCCCGATGTCAAAGTTGACGCCGTCCTCCGCGTCCAGCTCCGGATTGCCGACAAAAACGCCCCGGTCGCCGAAAAGCTCGTAGAATGAAGGCTCGCGGACATACCTGGCCAGGTTGGACTTCAAGGTCAGATGATCGGTCGCATTCAATTTGACGCCGATTTGGGGCATCCAATGAGCCTCTGCCTGGTCATATTCGCCGGCCTCCTGGCCCCAGGATTCGCTCTCAGATGAGAAGTCATCGTCATAATGCTCATATCGCAGGGCCGGTGTGATGCTCAGGAAATCCTCGCCAAAAGTCACCGTGTCCTGGATGCCGGCGGAATAGGTCCACCGTTCACTGTCGTTGGTCTGCTCATCGCTCAATTCGTTTTCTGCTTCGTAGGCTTCCCTCTGTGCGTCTAATGTCAGGCGGAGGGACTGCCGGTCTGTCAGCCACTCGGCAAAAAAACGGGCGCTGTAGCGGCTGGTATCATACCGGCTCCGCTGGCTGCCGAGTCCGACATGGCCGCCGCTGTCATCATATATCTCCTGTTTCTCCAGATAGTCCACCTGGGTGCTGGTATTTAGATGAAGCGGGGTCACGTCATCCAGGGTAAATTTCAGGGTGCTGATGTTACGTTCGGTATCAAAATTCGTCTCTGTCAGGGGGCTGTTGTTCCAGGACGGGATGCCCTGCTGCTTGGAGAACCATTTATTCGTGATATCCACCCGCGCATTTGGCGTGAAATCATAGCCGAAGCGGGTCAATATGTTCGTCTGATCGAACTGGGCGTTGTTGCGATCCTCGGTCCGGTCATCCGAGGGGTTATCCGGCGTACCGTTGTCGTTGTCGATCTCAAAGTCATTGTCTGACTCCATGTAATCCGCGGATATCAGGTAGTCCCACTTGCCGGGCTTATGGTTAATGAACGCGGAATATTTCCGGGTATCAAAGGAGCCGTATCCGGCTAGCACATTGGCATTAAACCCCTTGGTTGACCGGCGGGTCTGGATATTGACCACGCCGCCGATGGATGTTCTTCCGAAGTTAATCGGGCTGGTCCCCCGGTAGATTTCAACCGAATCTACATCTGCCAGGGCGATATTGCTTAGATCCACGCCGCCGCCGGAGGCGTCGTTTAAAAGCACCCCATCCATAAAGACCATCACCTGATCGCCTGAGGCGCCGCGCATGGAAACCGAGGAGAAGCTGCCCAGCCCTCCGGATTGCCGGACCTGGATGCCGGCCTGTTTTTCAATCACGTCTGAGAGATTCTCCATCTTGCCTTCGAATTCATCCCGCGTGATCGTTGAAAAAAAAGAGGGCGTCGTTGAAGTATCCACATCACCGGTCTGATAGTCCTTATCCTGCCCGTGGGCGGTTACGACCACCGGATCCAGTGTATAATCCGACTTTTTCTCCTCCGCCAGGCCCCTGGAAAAAGACAAAAGGAGTATGCCGACGATGAAAATAGCCCGTATTGTAAAATCAACCCGTTTGTTCATATGGAGTCTGTTTGATAATTAAATTCTCAATGATCCGCATCGCGGGGGTTTACCCTTTGCCCCAGGCCCGAGATACCCATACGGCGAAGCCGGAGCCGGCTCCGCTTCCAATAAAAAAAGGGAAACCCCGGATCGTTATGATCCAAAGATTTCCCTTTTTATCCCGTGATCATTTGGCATTCATTTCTGCCGGGGAAATGAATACCCGCAAGGCTCAGGCAGGTCTTCTGACTTCCGGATCATCCTACCGGCTGCGCCTTCCCGGCCTTTCGGCCAGTGGCATTCTGCAGCTTTCGTCCCCGACTACAGCGGCGGGCCCGTCCCCGATTTTCACGGGGTTCCCTATTAACAGGCTGTTGAAACGTTGCCGGTCGCCCGTGAGTTGTTTCAACAGGCTGCTACACCTGATCCGACAATTTTTATAACGATAATAATGGGTTATTCTTTTTCGAATCAGGCACCTGAACCATTAAACAATTCTTATATTTTAAGTATGGATAAAAATCAACCCCAAATATAAATAAAGTTCGGTTTGCCATTTTGATTCCACAGCGTTAATATAGCCGCAACAGATTCCATCCTAAATAGTAGCAGGAGCGCCGAATAGATTTGTCGCGCCCGCGGGGCATAGAGTCATGCATGAATTACCGGTTACCGAACACATACTCAATATCGTGCTCAAACACGCCGAACGCAACCGGGTCCAGCGGGTGGTTTCCATTACGCTGACAATAGGCGATTTAAGCGAGCTCGAAAATGAATGGATACAGCACTACTTCGATTACTTGAGCAAAGATACGATCGCTGCCGGGGCAAAACTCCACATCGAACGTATGCCCATCGTCATCCGCTGCAATGCCTGCGGCCAGACCGAGTCGATCAGAAAAGACCAGTTGGGCCAAATAACATGCTCCAAATGCGGGAAAAGCGATGACTTCTCCCTGGTCTCCGGCCGGGAGTACTATATCAAAGAAATGGAGGCCCAGTAATGGATGAGATCAAACTCATTGAGATTAAAGAGGACATCCAATCGGATAACGCCGTTGTGGCCGAGGAGCTCAGGGACCGATTACGAAAGAGCCGGACTTTGATGATCAACCTTATGTCCTCGCCGGGCTCCGGGAAAACCAGCCTGTTGCTGCGGAGCATTGAGGCCCTGAAAAATGAGCTAAACATCGGGGTTATCGAGGCGGATATTGATTCCGTGGTGGATTCCGAAAAAATAGCGGAAACCGGCGTGCGCAACGTACAGCTAAGGACCGGCGGCTTCTGCCACCTGGATGCGAGCATGGTCAAAAAAGGACTGGACGGTTTGGATGATCCGGCATTGGACCTCATATTTATCGAAAATGTCGGCAACCTTGTCTGCCCCGCGGAGTTTGACACCGGCGCGATTCAAGACGCAATGATATTAAGCATCCCGGAAGGCGATGACAAGCCGCTCAAATATCCCCTGATGTTTACCAAAGCGAATGTGCTGATCGTCAACAAAATTGACTACATAACGATTTCGGATTTTGCCATGGACCGTCTGAGAGGCTACGTCAGCCGGTTAAATACGGATATCGAAATCTTTGAGGTCTCATGTAAAACCGGCGAAGGCGTCGACCAATGGGTTGACTGGCTGAGACAATCGGTGTCGGATTTCAAACAAAGTCCCGTGCGCTAGCCTCGTAAAAAGCGATTTATAAAGGGTTTAAGACGGTTTGTCAGTATTAGTCCTACATTCCCAGGCATTTTCAAAAAGAGGTTTTAAAATTTAATTCAAATTTACCTTGACAAGTTTGCCGGTTTATTCTTTAATATATAGTAATAATTAAAAATTTATAACAAGCAGGCGCCTATTCCCCCAACAGGCTGTTGAAAAACGCGGCGGGTAATCTGAACACCTTTTCAACAACTTGCTGAAACCCAATAAAAAGCAGGGGTATGCCATGGATGAAAATGCCAACAACGACAACAATGAGATAGATTTTGGTATCCATCTGAACAGTCTGACAGAGTCGGCGGCGTCTGAATCCGCCGACTCAGGGGCCGGGGAGGATGCGCCGGCAGCGTCTTCCGAGACCCAACCCGAAGAAACCCCCGATTCATACGAAGCCCCGGATGCCGACCCGCAGAAAACGGAAAACCCAGGTATCGATCAAGTATCGGGGGATATCGAAGGTATTAAACGCCAGCTCAAAGAGCTGAAGGATTCATTTGAGGCCAAGCTCAAATACGACGAGCACAAAAATAAGGTAATCGACGACCTCCACCAATCCCTCCAGGATTATCGGGACGGCCTGCTAAAAAAATATTTGCAAAGAATATTTACAGATGTCATAAAAATTGTTGATGATGCGCGGAAACTGGCCGGTTATTACTGGAATCAGCCGTTTTGCGAGGAAAACAACAAAAAACTTTTGCAATATCTTGAAGAAATGGCCCAGGAACTGGAAGACATGTTTGCATGGGAAGGCGTCGAGACATTCAATACAGAAGGCGAGGCGCTGGATCCCACCCGTCAGCGGGTCATTAATAAGATTGAAACCGATGATCCCGAAAAAAATAAAAAGATCGCCGAACGTCTGCGGCCGGGATATGAATGGGACGGCAAGATTATCCGCCCTGAAATCGTCTCGATCTATATTTACAATCAAGAAAATACGCTGGACAGCAACGAGGAGACCTGATGGAGAAACATGGCAAACGCATTTTCGGAATTGACCTGGGTACGACCTATTCATCCATAGCCTACGTAGATGAGTTTGGAAAAGCGGTAATCATCCCGAACGCCGAAAATGAAAGGGTAACCCCATCAGTCGTATTTTTTGACGGCGATTCGGTTGTCGTCGGCGACGTCGCCAAGGAAAGCGCCAAACTGTATCCCAACGAAGTGGTCAGTTTTGTCAAACGAGCCATGGGAGAGCCCAATTTCGTATTCGAATACAACAATGAGGACTACCGGGCGGAAGAGATTTCCGCCTATGTGCTGAAAAAGCTGGCCCAGGATGCGGAGCAGCATCTTGGGGAAGAAGTCACCGATGTGGTCATCACCTGTCCGGCCTATTTTGGGATCAATGAAAGGGAGGCGACCCGAAAGGCCGGCGAAATTGCCGGCTTTAATGTCCGTCAGGTGATCAACGAGCCCACTGCCGCCGCCATCGCCTACGGAACATTGGACACCCAGGATAGCCGGGTAGTTCTCGTCTATGACCTTGGCGGGGGAACGTTTGACGTGACCATGATCGATATTCAAAAGGATTCCGTGGAAGTCGTATGCACCGGCGGCGACCACAACCTGGGCGGTAAAGACTGGGACGACCGGGTTGTCGCCTATATGGTGGAGCAATACCAGCAGGAGACCCAGAGCGAGGAGGATATCCTCGAGGATCCGGACACCTGCCAGGACCTTCAGCTCTCCGCCGAAAAAGCCAAAAAAATAATGAGTCAGCGGAACAAGACCCCGATATCCGTCACCCACGGCGGAGAGCGGGTAAAAATCGTTCTTGAGCGGGAAAAATTTGAAGAGCTTACGGCGGATCTCCTGGAACGGACCATCGATTTTACCAAGGATATGCTAAACGCCGCCAAAGAAAAAGGGTATCAGCATTTTGACGAAATCATTCTGGTGGGCGGATCGACGCGTATGCCGCATTTACAGGAACGGATCAAAGAGGAGTTCTCCGTAACCCCGAAGGTGTTCGACCCTGATGAGGCCATAGCCAAAGGGGCGGCCATTTATGGATGGAAACTGAGCCTGAACGACGGGCTGGTCCAGCGGCTTGCCGAAAAAACCAAAAAATCAGTGGAAGATTTCGCCGACCTCTCCGCCATGATTGAAACAGAAGAGGTCAAACCCGAGGATTTCAAAGCGGCCGCACAGGCAGTAGCCGATGATACCGGCTACACGCTGCCCACCATTCAAAGCGCCATGCTAAAGGTTAAAAACGTAACCAGCAAAAGTTTCGGCGTGGTTGCCCATAATCCCAAAAACGAAGAAATCGTTTTCAATCTGGTACTGAGAAATACGGCCGTGCCGATCAGCCAAAAGAAAAATTTCTATACCGCGGTGCAAAATCAACAAACGGTGCTCATCCGCATAATGGAAAGTGAAACCAGCCAGGTGGAGATCCCAATCGAACATGCCGTGGAGATAAAGACCGCCGTATTAAACCTGCCCCCCAATTTGCCGGCGGATCTGCCGATTGAGATCACATTTAGCTTAAATGAAGAGGGCCGGCTGCATATTACCGCACTGGAGACCAGTGAATCCCGTCAGGTAGAAGTCGTTTTGGACACGGCCTCGGTCATCCAGGGCGAAGAGCTCGAAAAAGCCAAGGCCCGATCACAGAACCTGGTCGTTCACTGATACAGATTTCATGCCTCGAGTCTTAGATTTTCATTGAAACGCTCAATTTAGGTGGCACAAAGAACGATTATATCCGAACTAAAATCAGCCTATGGAACGCGAAAATTTTTATATACTCCTGGATCTTTCCCTTGATCCGCCAGAGACCAACCCCGAGGTCATAAAAGAGAGGATCAAGAAAAAAAAGGCGGAATGGAGCAAGCAGCGCAACCACCCCACCAAAGGCCTTCAGGCGCAAAAAAACATCAGCCTCATTCCTGAAATCGAAAAAGTCATGCTCGACCCCCAACTCCGGGCCGAAGAGCTGGAGGCGGCCAAGGGGGAAATAAAAAAGGGAAAAGAGAGCAAGTATCCGGAGATTGACCGCCACATAGACATCCTGATGGGCAAGGGGTTTATCGCCCCGGAAGAGATTACCAAGCTGGCCGGGGTCCACGGCCTGCCCGAGAACGAGATCCAGGATCGGATCAACAACAAAAAACAGCAGAAATACGGCCATATTGACCGGGCGATCAGCCTTCGCATGGACAAGGGATATGTCACCGAAGCTGAGATCCTAAAAATCGCCAAAAGGTATTCCCTTTCCGAGCAGGACGTTCGCAAGCGCGTGCGATGCCCGATCAAAAAAGACGACAAGGAAAAAGAGGAGGATGCCAAACCGCGCCATATTGATAAATCGCTTGAAAAAACCATCAACGACAATTTGAAGATCCTTGGCAAGGCATCACTCTATGATTTTCTCGACCTACCGGAAAGCGCCGATCTTGAATCGCTCCAGTCCCAGGCTGGCCGGAAAAAGAAGGAACTGGCCAACATCAGTAAAAAAGATGCAATGGTTACCGCAGGCAACACCCTGGCCGGCCACTGCATGACGATTTTCAAGACTGATGAAAGCCGGAATGCCTATGATATCAGCCTGGCCCGCTCCCGGCTGGCATCGCTTGACTCGGATATCGATATTGCCGCCGTCAATGGGAAAGTCCGGTTTGAATACTATGATATACTGATTCAAAAGGCCATGGAATTCGGCATGGACCAGGAAGAAGCCGATTCCTATATCAGCGGCTATTGCAGCCGTAAAGGCTATAAAATTGACAGGGGCGTCCACAAACGAAAAAGGCGCCTCATCATCGGCGGAGGATTGGCGGCGGCAGTTGTCCTGCTCACGGTTGCCGGTCTTATCTTTTCCTCGGCCCATCAAAAACAGGCCCGAGAATCCGAATTCAAAAAAATGATGGCCAAGGTCCGCCAGCAGCAGAACCCGGATAGTAAACGGCAGATCCTGAAAAATTACTTAAACACCCATCAAAACAGTAAATATGCGAATTCTGCCAAAAAGGAGATCAAGAAGATCCGGGCACAAGAAAAAAAACAGAAATATTCGGCCGTTATGGACAAAGCGGACGGATTCAGGCAGGCCGAGGATTATGAAAAAGCCGCCCGGGTCTATCAACAGTTTATCGACAATAATCCGGAGAGTCCATACATTGATAAAGCCAAAAAACAGATGGCCAAAATGGGTACCCTTGCGGAGGCCAGGGATTACCAAAAACTGAAAAATATTGCTATTAACGGCGGCCCGGATGAAAAAATCCAAGCGGCCCGAGCGTACCTGAATGCGCATCCGAACGGCAAACATAAGGCCCGTGTCAGCCAGTTGATCGATGATATGAGCAATGAATACTTCATCTTCGTCAAAAACCGCCTAGACGCATACAAAAAGCAAAAACGATGGAAAGAATGCATTGAACTCTGCAACACCTACATTGAATTGTATGACAACAGCCACACCGATCAGCTCAAGCAGATACTGCCAAAATATGAAAAACACTATAAAGATGAGCAGCTCTTCGCCAGGCTGAAAAAAAAGGCCAGCGCCCAAGGAGAGGATTATCGGTCGGCCAAGCGACTCTACAAGGATTACCTTGAAGCCTACCCGGATACAACGGTAAGGCGAGAAATTGAAAAGGAAATGGCCCGCCTCGACAGGCAGATTGAACAAAAACGAATCGCCGACGCCAAGGGAGATATCCGCGCCAAGCTTGGCAGCGCCGATGACCGCTTCATAAAAAAGACGGAAGGGGTGGTTCTGGATAAAGAGACCGGCCTTATGTGGACGCTTGTGGATTCAAGCATCCCCCGACCGGATGAATGCCTCACCTATGAAAAAGCGCAAGAATATACTAAAAATCTCAATGCCGGCGGATATTCCGACTGGCGCCTGCCAACGCCCAAGGAATTAGCCGGGATCTATAAAAATAAACCCTTTTTCCCCGCAAACGCCTCCCGTTGGTACTGGACTTCAGAGAACTATTCAAGCTATTCAAACGGCTGGCATAAAATTGTCGATACAGTAACGGGTAAAAACCAAACGGATTGGGAAATTGTCCGCAAGGATGCCACCGCATGCGGGACGGTCCGGGCGGTTCGGGAAGCCAAATAGGAAAGCCAGGGGACGAAAACGCTCAGCCGTTATCCGCCGCTTTGCCCACCTCATTCCATAAGAGGTCGAGCAGCGGATTCAGAAACTCGATAGCGTGCCTCTCCTTGATCGCCTTTAGCTCATCGAGGTCATTGCCTTTATTTATTTTTTCGGCCTCAATCTGAATCGACTCCTCTAGCTCCTCGGGATCCACGGCGCTTCGGTACAGGCGCGTCAATACGAGCCGCACATTGCTTGACCGCGGAAGACTCAGGGTGTCCAACGCCTTTCTCAGCATTTTTGCGTCCACAGCCTCCAATTGACGGACGGCTTCCTCAGGACTCGGCGCGCCGTTGCCATCCTCCAGAAAATCCGTCAGGTCAAGCTGCGCGTCGCCTTCTTCAGACAGGCCCTCATATGCCGGCGCTTCTTCCGCCGGCTCCTCCCCGGGTTCCTCGATTACGGAGACATCGGTTACTTCAATGGATTCGGGACTTTCTTCTGCCTTTTCCGCCTCCCCTACTTTTATGGTTTCCTGAAAATCCGGCGATTCAGACGTATCCACATGGGCGTAGTAAACAAAAACCCCGTCCGCATCCTTGGTCAAATTAAAACTCTGAAAATCGGCAACATTTTTTGTGCCCTCGGCAAGCATCCGATGTATCTCCGCCACGCACGCTTCGCGCTTCCCACTGTCACTGATGCTTGTCTTGAGTCGGGCACGGACATGCGAGGGGTTGGACCTCAAAGTATAGATATCCACATCATGCCCATTCTTGAGTTTTACGCGAAAGCCATTGGCAATGCCTTTCAGGGTAAACCCCTGGGCCCTTAGCAGCTCGATAATACTTCGCAGTCTGGGGTCAATCTGAGGCTTCATATTTAAAGCATATAACGAATAGTTGCTTTTGAAAAATCAGGGTTTGATGGCTTCGTAAAAAGTCCAATATCTGTGTTGCGCTGCATCCCTCGGAATTTCACGTACAGCTAAGTACGCTGCATTCCTCGGGATTTTGCGCGCCTTGATCTTGAACTTTTTACTTTGCCATCC
>JAGXLR010000035.1 GCA_018334555.1 Desulfobacterales bacterium | reverse complement strand
GTCTTACTGGGCGTCTCCATCTGCCGGGTCGGTTTACGATCCTTTTTTCTCAGGGTTAATACATAATGCAAATGCCGCATGTCATCCATGACGTCTTCGGCGGTCCGATGGATGCCATGGCTGGCCAAGGGCAGATACCTGATCCCCAAAAACTAACATGGGGGTGGTCAAATTTGCGTTATCACACCTGGTCAATTTTGGGTTGTCATAACGACCCTCTGCCCAGTGTGCTTATAAATGGGAAAACAGCAAAAGGCAAACCTTTGCATGTTGTGGCCGCTATTAACATTGAAGATCAACAACTGATCATTATTACCGCCTATGAGCCGGATCCCAATTTATGGTCAGAGGATTATAAACGGAGGATTTAAATGAAATGCGCAATTTGTAGAAACGGGATGACCCAAAAAAGCTATACCACTGTTGTACTTGAGCGAGATCAAATGACCCTTGTTTTTAAACAAGTACCGGCAGATATTTGCGAGAATTGTGGTGAAGAATATATTTCTTCGGAAACCAATGAAAAATTATTAAAGTATGCTGAAGCCGAATACGAAAAAGGCGTTTCTCTTGAGTTACTTAATTTTGCGGCATAAAAATATTCAAATTTTTTGTTTGTTTCACAGTGATTTTTACTGAAAGGAAGGAGTTTATAAAATCCAAATAGTCGGTAAACGGTCGGCAAAATTCGACGCACAAAATTGTGGCCAAATTGCGCCTAATATTGCAGATTTGCTTTCATTTTCTAAGGATTTTTACAAGCTATCCCGCATCCGTTTTTCTTCTGAGACCAAAATCATTTTTGCCAATTTGAAGTCGATTCCGAATTTTATTGGGGTAGTATAAATTGGCCATAGCGTATTTTCTGGTCCGATAATACCCTATTGAACCCTTCCATACCTCTTTTGATAGCCCTTAATTCTAAACACCTGTGCCGTTGTTTCTTAAAAAGCTTGTTGACATTAAGGATGATGCCAGATATTCTTAATTCGCGAATTGCGAATAGAAAATATAAAGATTTAGGGATCAAGAGCAATGCTTTTAAAGCCCCAAGACATTTTGGTCATGCTCAAACTGATTTCGATAAAAGAGGCGCAGTGGACGTATAATCAACTGGCAGTGAAACTCGGCATGAGCCCGTCAGAAGTGCATGCGGCTGTTAAGCGCGCCTTACGGGTGCATTTGGCTATCGCCATTGGAGATGGCATTCAGGCCAACCGAAGTGCTCTTGAAGAATTTATCATTCACGGCATAAAATATGTTTTCGTTCCGGAACGAGGCGAAATGACGCGCGGCATACCAACGATTTATGCAGTAGACCCGCTAAAGGCCCTTCTTGCTGGAACTGATGAACCACAGCCCGTTTGGCCGGATCCGATGGGAGAAACGCGGGGTTCATCTTTTTCACCATTGTATAAATCCGTCCCCAAGGCCGCCCGAAACGATAACGCATTATATGAACTACTGGTGCTGGTTGATGCAATCAGGGGCGGACGGGCAAGAGAACGGGAACTGGCCATCAAAGAAATCAAACGCAGGTTCGGCAAATGACCATAAAATCACATCCGAACATTGAAATCCTTGAAAATGCCTTATTGCTATTGGGGTCGCTGGCAGATGAAATGGTATTTATCGGTGGGTGCGCTACCGGCCTGCTTATCACTGATCCTGGAGCAAATCCAATACGGGCAACCATTGATGTGGATGTATTGGTGGAGGTCTCATCGCTTGTAAACTATCATGCATTATCGGAAAAACTCCGCGCCCGAGGATTTATCGAGGATGCCAGTCCAGGGGCACCCATATGCAGATGGATGCAGGAAAGTATAATTTTAAATGTTATGCCGACTGCTTCCGATATCCTTGGTTTTGGCAATAGTTGGTATTCCCCGGCATTTGGTGCATCCAAACCTCCCTTCGGGAGCTAAAATACGTATTTTGCCGGCCCCTTATTTCCTTGCTACAAAATTTGAAGCTTTCGATGGACGGGGAGAAGGGGATTTTTTATTAAGCCGGGATATGGAAGACATCATTTCCGTCTTAGATGGCCGGCCAGAAATTATTGAAGAGGGAAAAGGTGCTGAAACTGAATTGAAACAGTATCTCAAGGATCGTCTGGCAGGTTTATTGAAAAATCAAAATTTCATAGAGGCATTGCCCGGTCATTTGCCTCCGGATTCAGCAAGTCAAGCGCGAGTTGATTTAATCATTTCAAGAATAGAAAAAATGATTGAACTTTGCAGTGAATGACGCCCTTCTGCTGCTTACATATTATTGTGGCCAAACATAATGACGTCAAATGATGCATAATGATAAATAATGACAAAGGCAGAAAAAAATGCTTTTTTAATATTTATTTAATTATCTGTAATATTTATTAATTAATATTATAATTGCTGTAAACCCTCATGGGTTCGACTCCCGCCGCCTTCACCATTTCGCATGATTAAAGATAAAAGTTTTTAATTATAGATACGAAGGACTTCAGCGCACTTCTCTTTCGTATTGGTAATTAATGGAAACGTTCCGTCGGCCAGGGCCTGCTTGTCAATAGCGGCTTGGTTTCTTTGTCATTTGAGTTCATATGTGATTTCCGTGTGCTCTTTGTAAATGCTGTTCGGCCCGGGCTTGCCGGCACCGACTTTTTTCGGGTAAGTGTCTTTGTGCTCGAGGATTTCGATATCGAATAAGCCTTTGGTATTTTTTATCGCCTTAGCGACCGCGGCCTCGATTTGCTTGCGGGTTTTGAGTTTGTAGCGGTTGAGCTTGCCGGCAAGTTCGGCTAATTCGGTTTCTGCTTTATCAAGCCGGCGCTCTCGGGTCTTTTGATCCTGTTCGGCTTTGGCCGTGCTCAAGACCCAGATGAGCCGATAGCCTTTTTCTGTGGGGCCGACCTCAAATGTATAGAAGCTGTGCTGTTTAGACGGCTTGCGATTGTCGGCGACGCTATAGCCAGCTGCCAGTCAACTTCGCCGTTTTCGAGCTGTTGCTGAAAAGGCTTTAGTATGGAGCGGTTCTTGGGCACCACGGTTATGAAAAAACCGCCATTGATATGGATATGATCCAGGTTGTCTTCGCTGCAAAGCTTGCAGTCGGCTATATAGATAAAGTCGACCCGGCCCGGCATCTGTCTCAGCTCTTCCCAGTTGGGGATATGGGTAGTGTCGTCAGCCTGGTTGCCGTCAAAAAGATTGAAGGTTAAAGGCACATGGCCGTCATCGGTGATATTGAGGCCAAATACAAGCTGACGGCAGTCCGGTCGGAAATCTTTGTTAGGCTTTATGCTTTTAACAGTGTCCATATACCTATGCCTATGAAGCCAATTCCCGCAATGTAATGCAGATGTTTCTCACTGATATATTGCGAAATGATGCCGCCAGCGAGAACACCGATACCTGAAGCCAAAACTAACGCTAACGAAGCCCCGACAAATACAGTCAGCTTGCTTACTTCTTTATCTGCGGCAAATAACATTGTGGCTAATTGAGTTTTGTCTCCAAGTTCAGCGATGAATACAGCGGTAAATACCGTAAGCAATACTTTATATTCCAAATTTGTTTTCCTCGATTCGTTTTTGAAGCCTAACCAGTTATTGTACGGGTCCGTATATTAAGTGATATGTGATGTTATGCGACAAAAGATACATTCCAAAATCTCAGGCTACATACTTGCCAAATATCTGGAAATAAATTCGTCTGGCGAATCCTCCCGTATCTTGTTATCGCTCATAAATACAATAGAACATTTAAAAAACGCATGGCTCATAGTCAAGGAAACTTGGATTACTCTTAAATATCATAGGTTTTTTAAATAGAAAAGATATCCTTCAGGAAATAAGTTTGACCACAATCAGGGATATTTATCACTGTATGCGGCTTTAAAACGAATTTCTATCAGAAATGGACCCTGAGGGCCAAGAGAGGGGATCTATTTTCTAATATTTTGATTTTAATGGATTATAAAATTGGTTGCGGGTTAGAGATGCGGGTATATCTTATAACATATTGAAATTATATAAAATAACATGGTGAAGGCGGCGGGAGTCGAACCCATGCCCCCATCCGTACGAAATGGCCAATTTTGACAGAAATAACAAATAATTATGAATACTTAAAAAAAACGCCACTTTCTGCCTTTTGTCATTATAAATCATCAAAAATCATTACCGATCACTGTAAAGATCCACAAAAATATCCACAATATGATAATCGCAGGAAAATCGATTTTTAATGCCGGCTGGCCTGAGAAGGCATATAATTTCAAGCGGAATTAACTTCCAGATCTTCAATTATTCGTTTTGTGGTGTGCTCAAGATTTTTCAATATACTTATCGCAGACAATGAAAATTGCTTCTTCGTTTACATCAAAATAATGTGTTGACATTTTCGAGTTGTTTGATAATTTTACCTATAGATATGAATTAATATAGGTTTTATTGTCATGCCATCCGAAAACATTGCCAGCAAAGGTTCCCGTTTTGACAGGGCGGTTGAGATTTTTAAGGATCACGGGGGTGTGCTGCGCACGGCACAAGCTCTTCGCGCAGGCATCCATCCCGGAACACTTTATGCTTTGCGTGATTCGGGCGTTATAGAAAGGATGAGCCGGGGGCTGTATCGTCTTGCAGGCAGCCAGCCATTGGGCAATCCCGATTTAGTAGGTGTCTCAGCCCGGGTTTCTGCAGGAGTTATCTGCCTTATTTCCGCACTGTCTTTTCATGGACTTACCACCCAAATTCCCCATGAAGTGCATGTTGCGCTTCCGTACGGAGCGGAGGAGCCTCGTTTGGAATACCCACCGATTAGAACCTATCGGTTCTCTGGGCAGGCGTATACCGAGGGAGTGGAAATCCATGACCTTGACGGTTTTGCAGTGCGCATCTACAGTCCGGAAAAGACACTGGCCGATTGCTTCAAATTCAGAAACAGGATGGGGTTGGATACAGCAATTGAAGCGATTCGCTTTTACAAAGAACGCAAACAGGTTGATCTGGAGGCGCTCATGCATTATGCGGCCATTTGCCGGGTAAACAGGATTATACGCCCTTATCTGGAGGCGCTTTTATGAATACGGAAAATCTCAAAAACGTCTCTGCATCGGTGCATCAGCGGCTTCTCAACAAGGCCAGAAAGTCTTCACGACCATTTAATGAGCTTTTGCAGCATTACGCAATTGAGCGGTTTCTTTACAGACTTTCCATGTCTCCTTATGCGGATCAGTTTTTCCTAAAAGGGGCCCTCATGTTTTCGGTATGGAGAGGGCAGTGGACACGGCCCACAATGGATATCGATCTTCTCGGCAAAATTGACAATAGTTTGGAGACGATTGTTGCCGCCATAAAAGGGGCCTGTGAAGTGGTGGTTGAAGAAGATGGCATGTATTTTAACCAAGAGACCGTGAATGCTGAAAGAATCGTTGAGGACGCCTTATATGAAGGCGTGCGTGTCCGCATTCAGGGCTTCCTCGGCAACGCTCGGATAAATATTCAGGTGGCTATTGGATTTGGAGATGAGATTGTGCCAGAACCTTATAGGAAGAATTCAACTTTTTGGAGAAATGGAGTGCTTCTTTAAAATACCATACAAACGCGAACGGGAGAGGCCCGAGATCCTGCAGGCCTCATTGATGCTGCCCTTGGTATAGGCTATGAGTTCTTTAAGATACTGCCTTTCTGCCTCATTAACAGCGGCCTCCCGCCGTTCCTGAAGAGTGGGAAGAGGATTTTCCTGCTGTGAATCAGCAAATTGTAGAAGTTCACCCTCCTCCTTTTCCTCCTCTCCTACCTGGCTGCGCTTTACCTTGATGCGGATCTCCGGGGGCAAATAATTGGAGAATAATGTGGGCCTTTCGCCTGCAATTGCAACAGCACGCTCAATCGCGTGGATCAGCTCCCGCACGTTGCCGGGCCAATCATATTCGAGAAGGGTTTCAAGGAATTCTGATGAAAATCCCTTAATATCTTTTCCGTGCCGCTTTGAAACTCTTGTCAGGTAATGATAAGCTAGCTCCTTTATGTCCTCAGGACGCTCCCTCAAAGGAGGCAGGACAATCCTGAAGGCTGAAAGCCGGTATAAAAGATCCTTGCGGAACTCCCCTTTTCCTGCCATGTCATCAAGGTCCCGGTTAGAGGCAGCTATCAGCCTGAAGTCGCTCTCAGTCTCTCTTACGCTTCCCACCGGCCTGAACCGCCTCTCCTGGATTGCCCTCAGGAAGGATGCCTGAATAGAGAAAGGGAGCTCGCTTACTTCGTCGAGAAAAAGCGTACCTTTGTCAGCCTGCTTGATGAGCCCTGTCTTTGATTTGTCAGCACCTGTAAAAGCCCCTTTTTCGTGGCCGAAAAGCTCGCTTTCAACAATGGTCTCAGGAAGGGCGGCGCAATCGACAACCACAAAACTTTTGTCAGCGCGCGGGCTGTTCCGATGAATAGCCAGCGAAAAAAGCTCCTTGCCCGTGCCGGTTTCGCCGCAGACCAGCACATTCGCATCGCTGGAGGCGGCCTGGGCCAAAAGGTCCAGGCATTCCTTCATCTTGGGGTGACTTCCTACAATATCCTCAAGATCAAGCGCTGTGGGCCTGGCCTTGGATCGGCGCTCCCTTCGGTACTGAAGTGCCCGCTCAAGCGGAAGGTGGATTTCGTCGATGGAAGCGCTTTTCTCTAAATAGTCCCAGGCGCCGTGCTTAATAGCAAGCTCCGCACCATCAACATCCCCGAAACCCGTGAGGATAATCACCTCCGGATTTGAGGGCGTTCTCTGGATATCAGGCAATATATCCAGCCCGCTTCCGTCAGGCAGCCGCACATCAAGAAGCACCACGTCAAAAGAACGGGAATAGGCCGTCTCAAGCCCTTCTTTGCGGGTAAAAGCACAGGCAGGGGTATAACCCATGTCTCTCACTACATTGGATAATGTGGAGCAGATGAGCTGATCATCATCTATGATAAGTATATCGGTCATTATAAAAACTGCAGCAGGTATTATGATTCTATTATCCGCCTGATGATCCGGGCCATTTCTTCGGTATTAAAAGGCCTCATGAGGAATTGCCTGACCCCTTCCTCTCTGGCCTTGTCCCTGTCAACCGTCCCATTAAAACCGGTACACAGTATAATCGGGATACCTTTGCCCTATCTCTTTATAAGTTTTTTTTCCCGGCCCATCAGGCCCCCTTATTAACGTAACAACCCCATCCCGCAAGACATATGGTTATAGTGAGTTAAAGATAAATTTAATATAATCCCTGGCTCGCAGCAATGCTACCCCAACTCCCTTGGACCAACAGCTCATATTCTTCCGCTACGCCCGTCGTCACAGGCCTCGTCATCATCGGAAAACCGGTGATGTTCGGAAAACTCAGGCGCCTTGGCACAGACTTCAGCATCATATGAGACCGTCGTTCCGCCTACTGCTGACTGCCCGGATCCGATTTTTAAGCCTTCAAGATGGTTTAGCGCGTTGTCATAGTCAGGCTCTTCGGTTACCTCAGGAACAAGCTGAGTATAGACAACTTTCCCTTCTTTATCTGCAATCACAATTGCCCTTGCCAGCAGCCCCGCCATTGAGCCATCCATCATGCGAAGGCCATAGTCCCTTCCGAAGTCCATGCTTCGCAGTTCGGATAACGAAATCACGTTTTCAATGCCTTCGTCGGTATTAAACCTGACATGTGCAAAAGGCAGGTCCCGCGATATGCAGAGCACTTCTGTATTTTCGTATCTTGTTACAGCATTGTTAAACCGCCTTACCGATTCCGCACAGACCGGAGTTTCAACGCTTACAAAAATGTTTAAGACCAGGTTCCTGCCCCTGAACTCCGATAGAGAAAAATCCTTAAAGTCTGTTCCTGTAAGCAAGAAGTCCGGTGCAGGACTGCCTATCTCGGGCAGGCTGCCGTATGTATTAACCGGTTTACCTTTTAATGTAATTTCAGTCATTGCATTCCTCCCGGGGATAAATAACCCCTTTTTCGGATTAAAATTATTATAAATCCAACCACCCGTATATTTCCTTTACTTGCCTGCCTTTCAGCAGGTATAATAAAGGTGTTAAGCTGAGCGTTTTAATTTTTTAAAGATTTAATTTTGACAATCTCGTAAAAAGTCGATTTTAGGATGGCAAAGTAAAAAGTTCAAGATCAAGGCGCGCAAAATCCCGAGGAATGCAGCGTACTTAGCTGTACGTGAAATTCCGAGGGACGGAAGCGCCACACAGATATTGGACTTTTTACTTTGCCATCAGTATTTTGTTTTTCTGAGCCCTTAGGTCAGTTCTCTGCAAAGGCGAAAATTTATCTGTTTTCAATATCCCTAGCTATTGACTCGTATTTTTCATGGATCATCTTCTGATCAAAGTCCCAGAAAGAATCGAGCATGGCCAGTTCTTCCGCCTCTGAAAAATACTTCTGGGCAGCCGGGAAAAAAATCTTATCCTCTTTTTCTATATGCCTGGGATAAAATTCGGCTAATGTATGAAGCTTGGCTGAAATTTCAATTAATGCAGATAAATCGCCATTCAGATATCTGATGTTGGCATCCACAAGTTCGTTGGTAATTTTTCGGCCAAATTTGTGCTCTTCGATCAATTCATTCATTACACGGTTATCTTCGTTTCCCATGGATTTTTCGAAGAGCTTTTTAAAATATATATTTTCTTCTTTACCGTGGTGAGTCCAGTCGGCATAGGTTTTTATAAAATCCACAAACATATCGATAAGAACAGGGTCTGTGCGATTTCTCGTTTCAATCTGTTTTAATTCCCTGTTGATTCGATCAACCAGCCGCTCAATCAACCGGTGCTCAATCATTAAAGGTCCGCGTACCTGCATGATTTCTCCTCATTTTTCAATATGCCGAGCCACAACTCATTTTTGGCACTCTGTTTTCTGTTCGATATATTCCTTAAGCGCTGCTGCATTATTCAGTTCCTTCTCTTTTGAACTGTAGACAAAAGTTGTTGTCTGTCGTCTACAGATGCGGTCCAAGAGTTCACTAACTGATTCAGCATTTTCATCGAGCTCATTGAAATAATTCTTCTTGAAATCCTCCCATTTTTTAGGATCGTGGCCATACCACTTGCGCAGATCATTTGAGGGGGCTACGTGCTTGGCCCAAAAATCGATTTTAGCATTGCGCCTGAATACGCCCCTGGGCCACATCCGATCCACAAGGATGCGTAACCCATCCGCCGCATCTGGAACTTCATATGCCCGTTTTAGCATAATATAAGGTTTCAACTTCATCCTCGCTTATTAGTCCGTAATCTGTGCGCAGCATCTCTGACAGGCGCCTTACTGTCAGAGATGCTTTCTCAACAGTTTTTTCAAGATCCGGTCTTAACTGTTTTGTAATAATGAAACAAAAAGCATGCCAAAGAACACATCTTGACTTTTTTTTGTGGAATATTAGTGATTTAACTTCATTGGTGTCACGGTTTTTCTGAAGGAATAATCCTTAACCTCTCCAGTTAAAGGAAAACATGTCCAATCCCGCAGGAAAATGTCTTGTCCGGTTGGATTTAACCCTAAAAGAGGCAAACAGAGGTTTTAGTGAAATAGGGTCCTAACGGCGGGCGGCCTTGGTCCTTCTTTTTTTTTACTTATGCAGAATCTTAGGCCGGAATCTTGCATTTTTAAAGTTGCTGAATCATGCCTGCTGCTGGATCCATGTCGATGAAGAAAAAAAGCCGTACCCCGGAACAGGCATTCAATAATCAAGATACATTAACCCGGAGGTAAAAAAAATGATCAAGAAAGTGGAAGTTTTCAATGAAAACGATTTTTCTGAAAAGCAGTATAAAAAACTGCTGGTACACGACTCGCCTTACTTCAGGGTCATTAATTTTAATTTCAAGGCCGGCCAGGAGCTGCCAATGCACTCCCACGACTTCGATGGGCAGCTCAGCATTACGGTACTTGAAGGCCGAGGCGAATTCCTGGGTGCAGAAAACGCTAGCATAAAGGCATTACAAGGAGACGTTCTGATTTCTGATATCAGCGAGCCCCATGCAATCCGTGCAGAAACCGACATGAGGGTGCTTGTTACTATTTCGCCGCCTATTTGACATCCTCCCCTCCCTACATCTGTAAGACAGCTTCGGGAATAACAGGGTTTACTTTTCCGGCCATGATAGAAGAGCCGGGCTGAACCTCCGGAAGGTTGATCTCCCCAAGGCTGCAGCTGGGACCCGAAGCCAACCACCTGATGTCGTTTGCCACCCTGGCAATGCTGAGGGCGATAGTTCTCAATACAAGGTTCACGTGGTCATTAGGATGAACAGAACCTTTAGTACGCCACTAACCTCTGCAGCAGAGAGTTTAAAAGTTTCATTAAATCTGTATCAGAAATTGGACTTCTGTAGCCTATATTCTTATTATTTAATTGATGGCTTCGTAAAAAGTCCAATATCTGTGTTGCGCTGCATCCCTCGGAATTTCACGTACAGCTAAGTACGCTGCATTCCTCGGGATTTTGCGCGCCTTGATCTTGAACTTTTTACTTTGCCATCCTAAAATCGACTTTTTACGAGATTGTCTTAATTAAAATTTCGCAGATGCGAATGTATCTGCGAAACTTTAGCTCTATATTAAAAAGAAACACACACAAAGCATAACTAACAAGAAAGGAGGCGCTTATGGATGCGAAATCATATTGCGATACCATCAATCACCAGCTCACCGGATGGAAAGCCGCCATATACGATTCTCTTCTGGCTACAAGAAAACTGGAAGGAGAAGACAAGAAGAAGGTGCAGCCTGTCATAGAAAGCCTGAACAAGATTGTTGCCGAGCTTAACCAAAGCCTTGAACAGCTGAGGTCCGAATGCCCGGCAGACTGGTCACCTCAGAAAAAAACCATCGAAAACAAGTTTGAAGAGCTGAAAACAACCTTTGAACAGCTCTCCGATAAAATGGACAGCATCATGCCGGATACAACCGCATGGGTTTAACCAAAGCACCCCGGCAGTGAATTAAGATCGCTGCAGGGGGAGCTTTTGTTTAAAAACATCGCACATTTTACTGGCTGCCTATAATTCCCAAGCCATCTCGTCTTCTGTAGCCTGAGATAAAAACCGGCAGCCGCAGCTTTGCATTAAATCTCCCCAGGCGGGCCCATGCGGGCCCGCCGCCCGACCCGGTAAGAATATAACCGGCTGAACAATTTAGTTTTCCATTCAAGCAGCATTGAACGGTTTAATACTTGACAGTTCTGTCTTGAAATCTTGTTCGGCTTTCCACAAGTCTCTCGCATGCTGTGCTGATAACCAAAATTCCGGAGAATTTCCAAATAGTCGGGACAGCTTTAACGCCATTAATGGTGAAACCGAACGTTTTTCCCTGAGCAGTTCGTTAACTGTCTGCCGGGATACGCCTAAAGCTCTAGCAAGTGAAGTTGCATTTAAATCATAATCCGGCAAATAATCTTCTCGGAGCATTTCGCCAGGATGTGTAGGTGGTACTTCCCGTTTTATTGTATTATTAGTCGCCATTGTTTTCCTCCTCAATGGTAATCAGTTATTTCCACATCATACGCATCGCCTTCAAAAAATCGAAGGCAAATCCGCCACTGGCCCTTTATGGATATTGAGAATTGCCCTTCCCTTCTATGAAACATGATGTCAAGCCTCGAGTTTTGTTTTTTCACGTAGCCGATTTTTTATGTCATAACAATTACTTGTATGCTTAAATGTCTTGGTGGCGATGCAACCGTGCAGGGAAAGAATGTCAAGGTTTTGACCCGCCGGGCTCGAAATTTTTCCCCTTAATTCGGCTTCAGATAGATAAAAAAATTTTCACCTAAATTGAGCGTTTCAATTTTTTGAAGATTTAATTTTTATTTTATTTTTAGGATATTGGAACATTTTTTAAATCAAAAAATTTGAAACCCTCCGGGATTTCCAATTTCACCGCATCTACTGCGTCAAATGATGTCTCGCATAGGCGCCTATCGCTCGACATCATTTTCCTTGTATCTGCGGCAAACTTGAAAATCGCTCAATTTAGGTTTCAAATACCTTGACATTCGGACCGTAACGGTTAGACTCCCGCTGACATTTAACAGCTCCTAAAATTCATCCTGGATTTACGTTTCCTCCCCTGCCATCTTTAGTCCCCTGTCGGACTGGTTTATGAGCGTTTCAGGAACCTTCCTGTCACTACCGTCTATCCGTGCCGGTTCTTTGACCGATCACCTTATACCACATTCGCCATAAGGCTTGGTAAAACCAGTTTAAGAAGCCTCCCATCTACAAAGACGATACCGTCAAAAGGATCAGGGGAAGGCACGGGGCTTCACCGACTGGAACTGATCATCACAATAAGAAAAAAACGCTTTCTCCTTTACTCGTTCTTTATAGCTTTTTCAGAACCGCCCCTTCAGGGACAAGACCTGTTTCCAAATATTTCCACTTTTAACATATGGAGTCGGTTGCTTGGGGGCACTTTAAGGTCATTTATATCTTTTGCATAATCAATATATTCCAGGCGTCTTATTGCTCGTTTAATCAAATCAGCAGGCAATCGCTTGGACGTACCACCAACATAAATTTGTTGTGTTTCTTTGTCTGCGAATGTTTTTATCATGGAATGTATGTAACTCGTCACGTGACGATTGTCAATGACATCAATTAAAATACTGTGCCTAAAATTGTGTCTATTTTGAAATAATATATAATGATACAAAATGATAACCAGTGACATCCCAAACGGAATGTACGTTTTTGAATAAGCTTTTTATTTTATTATTATAGATCGTTTTGTATCACTGGTTGTCACTGTTTATCATCGATTTCTCCAATATTCGACGCCCGCGGCCGCCACCATTTCAAGAATAGAAAAAATGATTGAAAAGTAAATAAAAAGGGGATAAGTGGCCTTTAAAAGTACGCTTCATCCGGAAGAACCAAAAAAGTGATATTATCTTAGCCAAATAAACCTATGTCCCGCCACGAGAACACAGGAATTCCCCAGTTTTATAAATCCGATCCGTCCTCAGACCGAGCCTGTCCCTTACGCGCGAATTTTTCTGTTCCCGACTGTCCTCACAGGCATAAGCCATCCTTGCGGCCTTTCAGCCGAAAAAAACTATCCCGCCTATTCTTCATACTTTGTTTCCAGGTCGTTCTGGTCTTTACCGGCTGCTGTGCCGTCCCCGACAACGCGCCCCTTACGATACCCGATGAATATGACCTGCTCGCAGAAGGTTGCGTCGACAAAGCCTCTTTTCCCCATCAGGAGACGGCATATCTCACCTATGAGGAAATTGAGTCCTTGGCCAGGGCCCCTCACCCCGAGGGCCCCCTGCAGGCCAAACTCTCTCGCTTCTGGGAAACCCCTATCATCTCGAATGCCGCATGGTATCAGGGGGAGCGTCCCCGACGGCCAAGCAATGACTATCTCGGGGATTACCTGCGCCTTGGCACCTGGAATATTGAGAATTCCCTTCACCTCGATCTCATCGGAAAAATGCTTGCCAAGGAAAAGACCTACCGGGAATATCTGGATGGGCCATTTACAAAGAGGCAAAAGAAAGAGTACCTCCGTCAGCGAAAACGCTTGGCCAACGCGGATATACTTGTTTTGCAGGAGATTGATATCGGGGTGCCCCGCTCAGATTATATCCATGGCGCCAGATATCTGGCGCAGAAACTCGATATGAATTATGCCTATGCCCCGCAGGCGCTCGAGGTGGGGCCGGTGCTGCTGGAATTGGAGCTCGACCGCCTCTCTGACGTCCGACTTCCCGAAGCGCAGCAGCCGGATCCCGAACGCTATCGCGGCGTCTTTGGTAGCCTTGTTTTGTCGAAATACCCCATTAAGTCTGCCGAGTGCTTCCAGCTCCCCTTCCAGCCCTATGACTGGTATAAGACTGAGCTGGCCAAATATGACGTTATAGAGGGTATCCGGAAGTTCGGTTCAAAAGCCCTGTTTCATCACAAGATCCCCCGCCAGGTGAAAATCGGGGGGCGCAACTTCTTTCGGGTCGATATTGAGGTCCCCGGACTGCCCGAGGACACCCTCACGGTCATCAATATTCACCTGGAGATTAAAGCGCAGCCCGAGGACAGGGCGCAACAGATGCGGCAAATCCTTGACTGCATCCGGGAAATTAAAAATCCGGTTATACTGGCCGGCGATTTTAACGCCTCGCGCTACGACATGAGCCCCACTTCGCTGCCGCGAGTCGCCTCACGGCTGGCCCGAAACGCGAATTTCTGGATCGACGTCGGGGTCAACCTGTTCTCTCCGGCCTATTCCGTTTACAATACCGGCCGCTTCGTCCTCAACGAGGCAAAAGATCTGCACAATCCGGTCGCCGCCGATATTCCAGTCGCTTTGCCGAATAAGGCTTCAGGGCTCTTTGCTGAGATCCGTCAATATCGATTCCAGGACGGCGGGCGTTTCGACTTTCGCGGAGACAAAAAACGCTCCATCAACGGGCGGGCCGCTAGACTCGCCAACTCCAATGAAAAGGCCCTTTTCGGCTACCGGACCAACTTTGCGCTCGATCGCCCTATTGGCCCATTCGGACGGAATCGCCTTGACTGGATCTTTGTCAAATCCGGTTTTTATACCGATGAAGAGGATTCCTACAGGCTCGCCCCCCACTTTGGCGAGACCCTAAGCGCCTTTCATAAAGCCATGCCCAAACCCTTGTCCGACCACCGGCCCAATCTTATCGACCTCCCCTTGAAAGACCCGCCCGGCCTGTAATTCCGGTTTGCTGGAACGGAAATTTGATGTCGCCATTGTTTTAAAAAGTAGCGGAATGCTTCAGGCGGGTCAATTTTTGCGTGTGCCCCGACAGTTAAGATGGCACCCCCTACAAGAAGTCTTTAAAACGGGGCGTAGGGATGCTGCGGGGGCTGCTTGACTTCATCGAGCTTTTTCCTTAGCTCCGAGACCATCTCTTTCAGATCCTTCTTTTCGTCACGAACGGTTTCCAATTCAGATCTAACCGAAAAGAGTTGCTCCTCGCATCGGTCAACGGCCCTATCCGCATCGGCCAGCTCTTTTTGCTTATCCGAAAGCTTTTGATTGGCTTTTTCGAGGCTTGTCCTTAACTCCGAGACCGCCGCTTCCAGGTCCGTCTTTTCGCGGCGAACCGTTTCCAGCTCAGACTGGGTCTCGAAGAGTTGATCTTCGCATTCTACAATGGCCCGGTTCGCGTTGGTCAACTCTTGGTTGACCCCATCGAGGCGGGTTTTTAGTTCCGAGACCGCCCCTTCCAGATGCGTCTTTTTGCCGCGGATTGTTTTCAGCTCGGATTGGACCGAGGAAAGTTTCTCATTTAACGCTTTATTTTTATTCTTAGCCTCTTTTAACGCATTCACCTTTCGGTCATATTCATCCTGAGAAACGCCACATCCAGACACCAAAAGAAAAGAAAATAAAATGGCCACCATAATACTTCTCTTCATACGCCGCCTCCTTTCCTCCCACTGATATACCGGCTATCATTTTTTGCCACGCCATGCCACCATAGAGTGCATTCGCGACAATTTTACCGGACCCGATCAGACGGCAGGAAGCGGCATTTTCTGAGGCCGGCAGGCGAATCACAGGCCCTGGGATCCGGGGTAGAGTATATAAATTTATTTTTATTTGATCCCCGCCTCCCGGTGCCTGTCGGCAATGGCGGCGGCCAGGTCATCAAGGGCTTTTAAGTTGTCTTCTGACGGCAGCCCCTTGCAGAGCACCGGGTCCAGGACCTCGACCTTGAGGTTGGGTATCATCCCCGACAGGGTATCCACGGTTTTTCCGCCCCATCCGTAGGAGCCGATAATGGAAAGAAATTCGGCCTTGGGTCGCAGGGCATTGGCCAGAAACGTGGCATAGGCGGCCATGGGATGGGGGCCGGCCAGAACCGTCGGCGTGCCCACCACAATGGTTGCCGCGTCTACCAGGGAAATGGCGATTTTGCCGATGTCCGTGACCGCTATGTTAAACAGCTCCACTTGCACCCCCTGCCGGGTTAAGGCGGATGCCAGGCGATCCACCATTTGACCGGTGCTGCCGTGCATGGATACATAGGGCAGTGCCACCAGGTTATCCGGGCGAGCGTTTACCCAGTGCTGGTAGGCCTCCATGATCCAGGCCGGGCGGTCATAGATCGGCCCGTGGCTCGGGGCGATCATGTCAATATCGTAGGTGCCTATTTTTTCGATATTCTTCGCAATGACACGGCGAAACGGCATCATGATTTCCGCAAAATAGCGTTTGGCCGCTTCATACACCCGCGCCTGGTCGGCTACGAAAAGCTCTGAAGTGGCAATGTGGGAGCCGTAAAAATCACAGCTAAACAAAATTCGGTCTTCTTCCAGGTAGGTGGACATGGTTTCCGGCCAATGCACCCAGGGCGTATGAATGCACTTCAGGCTCTTGTCGCCGAGTGAGAGCCTCTCCCCGTCTTCCATAGTGACAAAGGCATCTTCACGGATCTTCAGAAGGTCCATGAGCATCCCCTTGGCCTTGGGGGATACCACCACTTTGGCCTCCGGAAACTTTTCCAGCACATATGGAATGGCACCGGAATGATCCTGTTCCGCGTGATGCGAGATGATGAAGTCGATCCTGGATACGCCTTCGAGCTGCGCCAATAGCGTATCGGCCATGGACGGATCGACCGTGTCCAATAGCGCGGTTTTATCGCTTCCCTCAACAAGATAGGCATTATATGAAGTGCCGTCGGGAAGGGGAATGAGGGCGTCAAAAAGCCGCCGGTCCCAATCCACGGCGCCCAACCAGTACACTTTTTTTCCTATTTGTCTTTTATACATATCACTTACCTCTCGAAGAATTCCTTATTTTACTCCCTCCACTTGTAAAGCAGAAGGCTGTTTGTTACCACCGACACGCTGCTGGCCGACATAGCAAGGGCCGCAAGCATGGGGTGAAGCTGCTTTAGGATTGGCGGCGCCCAAGCAAACGGCATTAAAATTCCCGCCGCCACCGGAATTAAAACCGCGTTATAGCAGAAGGCCCAGAAGAGGTTCTGCTTCACCGTCCGCATGGTGCTTCGGCAAAGCCGTAAAGCCAGGGATACGCCGGAGACACGCGAGCTGCTTAAAATGACTCCTGCAGCTTCAATAGCCACGTCCGTTCCAGAGCCTATGGCAAAGCCGACGTCCGCCTGGGCCAGAGCGGGGGCATCGTTAATCCCGTCTCCGACCATTCCGATTCTCCGGCCGGCGGACTGAAGGGCCTGTATTCGCATGGCCTTCTCTTCGGGCCTCACGTTGGAAACGACATCATCTATGCCCGCCTGACGAGCTATCGCATCCGCTGTGGTCGGATGGTCGCCGGTCCACATCATGACGGTTATCCCCATCTGACGCAGTTCAGCCGCCACGTCAGCGGCATCCGGCTTGAGCCGATCACCCACGGAAATCAGCCCAAGAAGCCTGTTTGCCCGGGTTACGCCGATAACCGTTCGCCCTTTTTCCTGAATCCTGTTGGTATCCCTCTTGGCCTGCACAAGGTCGGCCCCCCGGCTCTCAAGCCACTCCGGCCGGCCGACAGCGACCACCTCATCGTTTATAACTGCCTCCACACCGCTGCCGCCCTGCGATTGGAACCGGTCCGCAGTCAGCCGCTCCAGATGTCTGGCGTCCGCCGCCGCTGTTACGGCTTTTGCAACCGGATGTTCGGAGCCCGCCTCAACGGCGGCGGCAATCTGCAGGAGCGCTTCTTCGGAGCGGAGACCGTCATGAATCGGGACGACGTCGAAGACCTCGGGTTCCCCACGGGTCAGCGTTCCGGTTTTATCAAAAACCAGAGTGTCGAGCCTGGCCGCCGTCTCCAGGGAGTGGCTGCTTTTGAAAAAAACCCCTTTTTCCGCGGCCTTTCCCATGCCCGCCATCATGGCGGTCGGCGTGGCAAGCCCCAGGGCACAGGGACAGGCGATGACCAGGACCGCCACCAGCCGGATCATGGAAGGAACAAATGCCGCCGTCAGCATCAGCCATAAAAGAAAAGTCAGGCACGCAGCGACGATAACCGCGGGTACAAACCAGGCGGCCACCCGATCGGCCACCGCCTGGATCTCTGCCTTGCTGGCCTGTGCCGCCTCTACAAGCCCTACAATATGGGCAAGCGCGGTGTCCCTGCCTACCCGAGTGGCTTTAAAACGCAGGACGCCTTCCCTGTTGATGGTCCCGCCGGTGACCGGATCCCCCGTCTTTTTATCCACAGGCAGGGACTCACCGGTCAGCATGGATTCATCAACAGAAGAGCTTCCCGTTTCTACCTCCCCATCGACCGGTATTCTGCCGCCGGGGCGAACCACGAGAATTTCGCCGGCCTTAACCTGCTCCACCGGAACCTGCGTCTCCTCGCCTTCACGGATCACTGAGGCGGTCTCCGGCTGCAGATCCAGGAGTTTTCTTATGGCGCCGCCGGTTTTGCGCTTCGCCCGCACCTCAAGGAGTTTTCCCAGCTTGATCAGAGTAATAATAACGGCCGCGGTTTCAAAATAGACATGCCCGCCCGCCATGGGGAAGAAAAGGACGGCAAGTGAATAAAAATAGGCTACTGACGATCCCATGGCCACCAGGACATCCATATTGGCGCTCTTGTTGCGGAGGCTTCGAAAGCCGCCCACATAATAGTCCCAGCCGGTATAGAACTGCACCGGTGAGGCCAGGAGAAGAAACAGCCAGTCCATTGCCGCCGCCTGGGCCCAGCCTCCGAAAAACCCCATATTTCTTCCCATGGAAAGCACAAACAGGGGAGCCGTAAATAGGAGGCCGACGGCAAACTTCCGGGCCTGGTGCCGGACCTCCTCGGCGCGCGCCTTTTCCTCGCTGTCAACGGCGCCGGCGGATTCAATGGGGTAGGCCCCGTAGCCGGCCTTCTCGACGGCGCTCACCATCTGGTCAACGCCGGTAACAGAGGGCAGATAGGAAACCGCGGCCTTTTCTGCGGCAAAACTCACGGAAGCGGACAGCACCCCCGGCACCTTTTGATTGAGCACCCGTTCAATCGTGGCGGCGCAATTGGCGCACGTCATGCCCGTAATCGCGAGTTCGGCTTCTGCAGCGGCCACCCCATAGCCGGCTTTTTCCACCCGGGCGGCAATATCGGCGGCCCCGGTCTTTTCATCGTCTACCGTCACTGTCAGCTCTTCCGAGGCGAAGTTGACGTTCGCCTCGGAGATGCCGGGCAGTTTGCGGACGCTGCGTTCAATGTTTGCCGCACAATTGGCGCACGTCATACCGGTGACCGGCAGATTCAAGCGTTTTTCAGACATTATCGCCTACTCCGCCGGATAATTGATTTCTTTTAGCTTTTCCCGGAGCTTGGCCTCGGTGGCGGGCGCCTCATATGATACGCTGATCCGCTTTTTGTCCGCATCCCCCTCTATTCGTTCGACGCCGGCGATTTCCTCTAACTCATTGCGAATCGTCTTAACGCAATGATCGCAGCTGATATTGGGTACGGAGAAAGTCTTTTTTGTCATTGCCGATCGACTCCTTTCTGCTCTGTTTTACCGTCTCCGGCGAAATAAGCGGCGCCATCTGGTGCCAATGCGCCGATGCCGCCGGGTACATGGATTCGGTGCGAGAGGCCCCCGCCCCGGAGAAATTAGAGCCCCCCGGGGCGCAGGCCAAGGCACCAATGAAGCCATTGATGGCGATTTTTCGTGAATCAGCCCCCCACATCTCCCAGGGACAGCTCCGTCCATGTCCGGTCGATGTCGGAGCGGATCCGGCCCACCAGATCCTCCATCCGGGTCTTGTCATCCGACCAGTCCGACGGGCATTCTTTTTCCAGACGCTCCTTTTGAAGGCTCAATTCGGTCATCAACTGTTTAATATCGCCGACCACCGCCAGAATCCGCTGCTTAGACTCGGTGCCCCCGGCGTCCAGTTGCTTCTCTATTTTGGAGAGGGAATCCTTGAAGGTCCCCAGTTGCTTTTCCATCTGAGTGCAAAAATCCTGTAGTTCCATAACGCGTCCTTTCTTTCATCATTATATTTAGCCGGGATCAACAACTTGGGCTTGCCTGGTTGACCGCCTCGACATTTTTTACCTCGGGCACGACCTTTTTCAGATGATTTTCTATACCCGCGCTCAGTGTCATCTGAGACATGGGGCAGCCAGCACAGGCCCCCTGAAGTCTAAGTTTTACCGTGCCGTCGTCGGTGATATCCACCAGTTCGACGTTGCCTCCGTCCGCCTGCAGTGTCGGCCGGACCTCGTTCAATGCATTTTCGACCTTTTCCCTTAGCATGATTGTTCCTCCTTTTTTTGGTTAACACCTTGGGGGATGGCCGGGTTAAAGGGCCCCGATCAGGGCTGACCTCAACCCGCCTTTCCTGTCATTTTCCGGAAATCGGAAAGCCATCCGTTTTTTGATGCTATCCATACAAGAATTGTTCCAACAACGGCTTTTTAACTGATTATAATTGAATATCAGGAATTTATATCATTTCCAGGCATCAGGTATCTTGAAGGGGCGCCGGGCCTGGCGGTCCGGTTCCAATGGAATGTGTCCAATCATACAGGAATTCGTCCTGCCAAATCGGATTTTTATAAGGATTAGCGCTATTTCAGGCTTCGATCGCCCGTCGAACGGTTTCGGCGATTTCCCTGGTATTGAAGGGTTTCATCACGAATTCCCGGATCCCCTCGGCCAGGGCCTTGTCCCTGTCAACGGCCGTATTAAGCCCGGTGCACAGTATGATCGGCGTGTTGCTCCGTATCCGCAGAAGCGCCCGGCACAGCTCCAAACCCGTCATGGCGGGCATGGCCTGGTCCGTTAGGACCAGATCGAACGCCCCCGGCCGCGCCCGGAACAATTCTAACGCCGCTTCGCCACCGCTGACAGGGACAACTTCGTAGCCGAGGCTCTCGAGGGTCGTTTTTTCGCTTCGCAGCACCGTATCCTCGTCGTCGACCAGAAGTATTCGTCCCCGGCCGGTTGGCGCATCCATCGGGGGGGAGGCTTCTTGCGGGGATGCCTCCTCTACCCGCGGCAAAAAAACATTGAAGACGCTTCCCCTGCCCGACTCGCTGTCAACGGTTATCGCGCCGCCATGGCTCTTTACGATGCCATGAACAACGGAAAGCCCCATCCCTGTGCCTTCGCTCCGCTCTTTCGTGGTAAAAAAGGGCTCGAAAATCCGCTCCCTGGTCTCTGGTATAATGCCCTCGCCCGTATCGCTCACACTCATCTTCAGGTAGCCGCCCGGCTCCAAATCCGGGTGGGTAGAGGCAAAATGGGGATCGACATCCATATTTGCCAGATTTACCCCGATCCTTCCGCCGCCCTCCCCTATGGAATGGGCCGCATTGGTGCAAAGATTCATCAATACTTGGTGGATTTGCGTCGGATCGGCCATCACGAACCCCGCGGCATCCTCGTCAATGCTCTCGGTGACTTCAATCGTTGGCGGCAATGAGGCCTTGATCAATTTGAGGGCCTCTTTTACAACGGGCGCAATGCCGACGGCCTCCCGCTTCTGTCCCCCCCGGCGGCTGAAGGTCGTGATCTGTTTCACCAGCTCCCTTCCATGCCTTGCCGCCTGGAGCATATCCTTCAGGTAGCCGTATGCCTCGTCCTGTTCATCGGTATGGCGCAGGACCAGCTCCGTATTAAGGGTAATCGGCATGAGGATATTGTTGAAGTCATGCGCGATGCCGCCGGCCAGTGTCCCAAGGGACTCCATTTTCTGGGACTGCAAAAGCTCCGCCTGCAGTTGATCCCGTTCTTTCTCCGCCCGTACGCGCGGCGTAATATCGCGTACCACATTCACCAGGCCGGTTCTGCCGCCCGAGTTATCCACTATTTCAGTGACCGTGTTTTCCGTATAAAAAATGCTCCCGTCTTTTCTGCGCATTCGATATTCCGTGCGGAAAATGCCCTCTGCCGCTAGGGCGGCGAAGAGCTCCCGCCCGAAGGCCTCATACATATCTTTGTCCACATGCAGTCGTTCGAGGTATTCCCCAATCAACGCGTTTTGCGTGTATCCAAAGATGCTTCGGGCGGCCGGATTACAGGTCGTGATGGTAAGGGCCCCCGGATCCACGACGAAAACCGCATCGGGCATGCTCGAAAAAATTTTCTCCAAAAATGTCTTTGTGTCCCTGAGCTCGGCCTCCATTTTTTTCCGTTCGGAGATATCGACGCCGATTTCGTACCTGACCGATCGTCCATCAGGCCACCGGATGATCTGGTCGGTCAGTAAGAGGTCCTTCTTGAGCACGGGATTATAATGCTCCCACACATACGGGCCTTTCTTATTCAGAATAATATCATTCGTGCAGAACTCGCACGGCGTGCTGCGGCCCTGAAGCTCTTCATAGCATAAGCCGCCGACGGGATTTTTGCCCAGCTTCGCCTCGAGCGTCTTGTTCACCAGCAACACCTCGTATGTCGAAGGATCCGAGATGTAGAGGCTGTGGGCAAAGTTATCGATAATTGCGGCGAACTGCTCCCACTGAAGCCTTGTCTCCTCTTCCCATTGTCTTCGCTCCAGGGCCTTTCCCAGCCGCTCGGCAACGGCGTCTATCAAGCGCCTCTCCTCCTCGATAAACGGGTCTTTGCCTGACGCCGGGCCATCACCAATCGAATAGACCTCGATCCGACCCGCTTGCTTGCCGCCCGAGACGATGTCGGCGATCTGCCGCCATTTTGTGGCCCTGAAGTTATGCGTCACAAACGCCCGGTCTCCTATAACGAGCCTTGCACAGGTGGCTTCCGGATGCTGCCAGGAGGATTGCAGCAGAAAGGGAAGCTCCTGCAACAGATCGTCTGAAAGGATATCGTGGTCCTCAATTAATCTCGACAGCTCATAAAGACAATTCAGCTCCTTTTCCCGCTCGGTGAGCCTGTCTTCGAGGTCCTCGATCCGCTGTTCGAGCTGTTCATATGCTGCCTTTGGTTCCATGCCCCCTCCTCTACGGCGCCAACCATGATCCATCCCGGCGTACAGGATCAGGATAAGATGGGATGTTGACAAGTTGAGCCCATACCCCCACGGGTATATATATTTAATTGATAATTCTTATTATTTCGCTGTCAAAAAAGGCAGGCGCATAAAAAATAAGCAGCGCCTGATTGACACGGAATCAGGGGGGTTGAGCGCCAGAGGGGACGCCGCCGTTTGACAAGTTAATTCTATTATTCTTATACCTAAACTGAGCGTTTCAAATTTTTAAACTTTTTGTTTTTTTTATTATTTTAAAAGACTTCAATCAATTCTAGCTATAAAAATTTGAAACCCTTCGGGATTTCCAATTTTGCCGCATCTACTTTGTCAGCGGATGTCTCGCATAGCCCGCTATAGCTCAACATCCGCTTCCTTGTATCTGCAGCAAACTTGAAAATCGCTCAGTTTAGGTT
>JAGXLR010000034.1 GCA_018334555.1 Desulfobacterales bacterium | reverse complement strand
GCGATAGATCACATCAAAAACCACGATGGACCGGGCATGGCCGATATGACAGGAATCATAGACCGTCGGGCCACAGACGTACATACGAACGCGGCCGGGTTGCATCGGCTCAAATATCTCCTTCTGCCGGGTCAGGGTGTTATAAACGCGAATGGTCATGAAAAGTTCCTGTTCTTTTTGGGTTCCTATGGATTATCGCGCCTTGCCGTCAATCAATTAAAACGACGCACATGGCGGCAATTCCCAGGCCCTCTCCGATAAAGCCAAGGCCCTCCGACGTGGTCGCCTTGATATTGATCCGATCTGTTGAAACGGTTAACGCCTCCGCGAGGCTATTTAGCATGGCCTGTTTGTAAGGGCCGAGCTTCGGGGCCTCGGCAAATACCGTGGCATCGATATTAATGACCGTCGGGTGATAACGACGAATGCGGCGCCAGGCCTCCCGAAGCAGATCGATGCTGAAGGCATCTTTATAGCGGGGGTCATCATCCGGAAAATGTTCGCCGATATCCCCCATTCCGGCGGCACCCAGCAGCGCATCACAGATGGCATGAACCAGCACATCCGCATCAGAATGGCCGGCTAGCCCCTTTTCGTAAGGGATCCTAACGCCGCCAAGGAATAAAGGCCGATCCGCGGTAAACGGATGTACGTCATAGCCCAGACCGATTTTCACCTGCTTAACCTTTGGTGCTCTTGTAAGAGAGTAATTTTAAGACGGCAATGTAAAAAGTTCAAGCCCATTTAAAATCCGGTAGCGCGCAATTCTATACTAAATACAGTCTCGGATCGTTTGGCTTGGCCTCAGGAACCGGGCTGTTGCGTTTTAAATAAACGATGTATTGTATAATAACAGCCACCGCATGTTCACAGGGATAGATAATCGGATTACAGGAACATTTTGCAAAAAACTCCCCATATTCCATTTCAACCAGTACCGCAAACGGCTCCTCGACTTCGACCCACGCCAGCAACCCCTCGCCCTTGCTGGCCCTCATCAGCTTTTTAACAGCGCCTTTCTGCTGGAGTTTCCGCCCCTCGAGAACAGCCGATTTATTCGACCAGGCGACGAGCTGTCCCCAGGTGAGCTCTCTGCAAACATCCGCGAGTGAATTCATCTCTGCCCGGAAAAATTGATTATATCGGCTATTGGGACATTCCGTGGATCAAGGCGGTAACATTCTGCCCCAGCACCGAATGATTATAGCCGCCCTCCAGTAAGGCAAAACAGCCGCCGTTATTTTGTTTTGCCCGTTGCCTGACCATACGGCCGATGCTATAATAATCTTCCGTGGCCAGTAGTCCCCCCCAGTCCTCCAGATGGTTGTCAAAGCCTGCAGAAATGCCGATAATATCGGCGTCAACCGCATCCAGCGCCTTTTCAACCGAGGCGATATAGGCTTTTCTATTGTTCTTGGCCGGATTAAAAATATTCACCCAGTCCGCCTCACCCAGTATATTAACCGTTCCATCCCCATAGTGCAGGTCGACATCCAATACATAGGCGGTTTGGATTTCTCCGGCGGTTTTCAGCGCAAGCAGCGCAATCGCCATATTGTTGAAAAAGCAAAACCCCCAGGCGGCGTCAGCCGATGCATGATGTCCGGGCGGTCGAATCAGGCCGAAGGCCGGCTCCTCGAGGCCGAGGCGGGCGGCCGTGACAGCGCCTCCGGCGGCCAGAGCCGCGATATCATACAGATCCTGTTCCTTGATAAGCCGGATATGCGCCTCGCTGTGGGCCAGATGGATCTCCTCGAAAGACGCCGAATGGGGTTCGACGAAGACGGTATTCGTCGGCAGGGCCTTGACTATAGCTTGAATGCGGCCGGCTTCAGCGGCCGGATCAGATGCATAAACGGAATAAAAGGCCTGATCAAACACAACTTTCATGATAGCCTCCGCTTGCCCCCCCAGGGCGATAAAGGCGTTTAAAATTGATGGCTTCGTAAAAAGTCCAATATCTGTGTTGCGCTTCCATCCCTCGGAATTTCACGTACGGCTAAGTACGCTGCATTCCTCGAGATTTTGCGCGCCTTGATCTTGAACTTTTTACTTTGCCATCTCTAAACTGACTTTTTACGAGACTGTCAAAATTGATAGAAAAGGCCGAATTTGGTTATCCAGCCCCCTATATCCAGATCGTTGTCACCAAACTTGTCCACACTGCTGAAACCGGTTTCAAGCAAGGCGCCGGTACCTTTAAACATCTCATCCCTATTATAGAATTTAAAGCCTATTTTCCCGTGATACCCGCCGACCCATTCATCCCTGTCATCGTGAACGGAACTGTCGTCCGGCTCCTCATTTACATACCAGTAGTCCCCGCCAACGCCGATATAGCCGGTGACATAATCCACTATTGGAAAATGGAACTTGAGGGATATGGCGGAGGGTACCATCTCTATTTCCGATTCAATCTCGGTTTCTTTGCCGGATTCGGTTAACAGATCACCGGAATCCTGAAAATATCCGCTTTCGATTTCTATGGAGAAGTGCTCGGTGATAAAACGATCATAAAATGCCATCACCGGATAGGAGTCCTCCCCGTAAAAATCCCTGTAGTCGGATTCGACGGCGACATAGTATCCACCCGTCACACCGATGGTATTATCGCCATAGGCCCTCCATTCTCCGGCAGTCGAGCGCCCAAATGAAAAAACGAGGATAATGAGGACGACACTGAAAAATACGGACGGCATACGCCTGATTAAAACGGCCAGGGATAGAATGGCGCCGACGATGAGTATGCATGGGGGGATGTTCCATCCATCCGTCTTTTCGACGTTTTGGCCGGCGCTTTGAATAAAACAACCGCTGTCGGTATCATCGGAATCCCCCAGATACAAGGTGATGTCTTCGACCGTAACGGATACCTCACCGGTTTTAGCGCTCTCGTTTGCGGCTTTATCATAGGCGGAAGCCGTAAAATACCATGTCTTCGTCTCTTCCGGAAGTTCGGAGAATACACGAGCCCCCTTATTGCCGATATCCACGGAGTAATCATACTGCCCGGGCGTGGTGCCATAATAGATGTTATGGCCGGCAAAATCCGCCATTGCCTCATTTGCTGAGTCTATCGCTATGTTTATCTCGCCGGAGCCAGCCAGTTTACCGGAAATGCCGGCCGGCTTAAACGGCGCCCGTTCGTCAGGCAGGGTGTCAACGATGACTTCATCGGCTTTTCCGGATTCGTTCCCCGAAGAATCAGCCGCCGCGACGGTGAAAAAATAGCGGCTCCCGCTGCTCAATCCGCTTACCGTCTTCTGTGTACTGCCGGCGTCAACCGCTATTTGACTCTCGTAGCTCCCGGAGGCGGCGCCATAATAAATGATGTAGCCATCCAGATCGGATTCACTGTTCTCATCCCACTTAAATGCGGCCGAGGTTTCCATGATATCCGATAGGGCCGTGATGCCGAATCCTGTCGGCGTTACCGGGGCCTCCGTCTCCGATTCGGTCGTAATCGACTGAACAGCCGTCCGGTCGCTCTCGACATCATTATTGACCGCTGAGACCGATACGAAATATTGCGTACCGGCATTTAATCCGGTAATCGTGTATTCCTCGGTGGGATCTTCCACCGAAGCGCTTTGAGTAAGGCTGTTTGAGGATGTCCCCCAGTATATGTTATAGCTGTCCATGTCACTGTCGCCATCCCAGGTGACAGTAATGGTTTCTTCATCCGATGAGAGGGAAACATCCTCGGGAACATCGGCCGTACTCGTGGGCGTATTCCCAATATCGGGGAAATTATCCACCGCATGCGCGACAAACGGCATGATCAGGCACAGCCCCATTAAAATTAAAGATCCCCAGCACTTCCTCATTTTATTCGGCCTCCTTAATTCGACGGATTATTTGCTCCAGCGCTCCCTATGGGCAGAGATTCTGCCGGGATTATCGGTCATGACAACATCTATTCCCATGTCCAATGCCGCATCCACCGTTTTTTCCGTATTACAGGCATACGTCATGACGACCAGCCCGTTTTTGTGGCAATTATCAACAAACCAAGGGGTCATCCGATGAACCGGCAGGCTCACCGCATAAAGATCGCCCGCCCAGTCCGTGACATTAAATTTTTCGGTTTTTAAATTCAATCCATATTTCAGGTTTGGCATTTTGGCCATTGCTGTGGATATCATATCCGAATCAAATGAGAGCACCATTATCCGGTCAATCCAATCCTTCGGCAGATCTTTTTCTATCATTTCGGGAACCGTTTGCGCCATAAACCGGTTCATCGCCCGTGAGCCCGACGCCCCATCTGATTTAATCTCCACCAGTAAACGGGTTTTGGTGCCATAGGCCAAAAGCACCTCCTCAAGGGTAAGTACCGTTTCCCCGGCGAACGATTCGGCAAACCATGCGCCCCAGTCCATTCGACAGAGTTCGCCATAATCATAGGAAGCGATCGGCCGCCGGCTGCCGTTGATCTTTTTTAGCTCCTGGTCGTGAAAAACCACCGGCACCCGATCCCGGCTTAACTGAACATCAAATTCAATACCGTCAATCGGGTAGCTGAGCGCCCGGTTGAATGCGGCTCTCGTATTTTCCGGCGCCTCGACCATAGCCCCGCGATGGGCAATCAACCAGGGAAACAAGGGCCCTCCATCAATCTCGGGCGGTCCGGCTAGCGATAGTTATCGATATCCTGCACATAGGCGAGAAAATCCTTTTCCTCAAGAAAAGCGGAAATCATTTCACATAGTTTCCCGTGCGTATCAATGCGGTAGACCCCTTTTTCATCCTTTCCCGCCATCCGCTTGGCATTCTCGACAACCGCCTGAAGGGCGGCCGCCGGTATATCGATTGTTGCGTTGATCGTCATCATATCTTCTGTTTTTGCCAAAGCCGGATTCCTTTCCTTATCAAATTGTTGACAAAAAATCCCGAATCTTTACACTTGTTCTTTTTTGAAGTTTGCCTGTATCCATTTTTAGACTAACTTAACCGATAACATAGCATCCGACAAGAGGTTGTCATGGAAAAATTGTTCAATCCCGAATCCATCGTTATCATGGGCTTATCCAAAAAGCCGAGCAATGTTCCCCGCATTATCCTGGAGAACCTGATCCGCTGGGGATATATGGGCCGAATTTTCGGCGTCAATCCGACCTCGTCTGAACTTCATGTGGACGGGGTACGGATGTACAAACAAATTGACCAGCTGCCGATTGTGCCGGATCTGTGCGTCTGCCTGATTCCGGCAAAATTTGTTCCGGACGCGATAAAGGCCTGCGGCGAATTCGGCATCAAATGGATGGCCGTTCCGTCCGGGGGCTTTAATGAGGTCGGCGAAGACGGCGAAAAACTTGCCGATACCGCAATGGAGAACGCGCAAACATACGGCGTCCGGTTCGTGGGTCCAAATGGGCTGACCGTGGCAAACACTTCAAACGGCCTGTGCCTGCCGTTTATCCCCCTCTATAAACCGCTGGAGGGCGGATTTTCGCTGATCACCCAGAGCGGTGGACTGGGCCTGATGCTCTGGCACCTGATGAAAAACGGCAATATCGGATTGTCGAAATTCGCCAGCATCGGCAATAAGCTTGACCTGGATGAAATCGATTTTCTGGAATACTTCGGCCGGGACCCGGAAACCCGTGTTATCGGTATGTACCTGGAGAGCATCAGCAACGGGAAAAAACTGGTCGAAACAGCCGCCGCCATTGATAAGCCCATTATCATCTATAAATCCAATACCACTTCCGCCGGAAACAAGGCGGCCATGAGCCATACCGCAGCCATCAGCAACGATGAGGCCATCATCGATTCCGCCGTTGAACGCGCCGGCATGATCCGGATACGGAATTTTTCGGATTTTATCTCCATGGCCAAGGTCTTTAAGCTGCCCCCCATGAGGGGCAACCGCCTGATGATCCTGAGCCCGGCCGGGGGCTTTGCCGTTATTCTGGCCGATCTATGCGAACAGGCGGGGTTTGAATTCGCCGATCCGGGGGAGGCATTTTATCGTGAGCTTCAGAATTTCTCCAACGCCGGCGTGATCAATTTTTCCAACCCGCTGGATATGGGCGACATCTATGACCCCGAGCTATACGCGCAGGTATTTTTTTCGGTTTTGCATAATGAAAATGTGGATGCGGCCGTTTATCTCACCCAGTGGCCGACCATGCCGCGCGGCGAGGACGTTTTTACCAAAATGTTCAACACCGATATTTCCAAGGATGCCATTGGCGCCCTCCAGTCCTCCGGCAAGCCCATGGGCGTGTGCCTCTACGGTGAAGCGGAGACCACGGTAAAAATTAAGCAGAATTTCAATTTTCCCCTGTTCGACAGCCCCGAGGAGGTTATCAATGCGTTGAGAACCCAGAAAAATTATTACGAAAAAAAAGCCGGAGGCCCCCCGCTTAAGCCTTCCCTCCCAAGCGGCATCCACGTTGACGCCGCCAGGGGCTGGCTTTCCGGCAGAAAAGGCGAGCTCGGCGAAGAGTGCCTGGAGTTAATCGCCACGGCCGGTCTTAAAATTCCGACATCGATTGTGGCGGATTCTGCAGAGAACGCCGTATCCGCTGCTGAACGTCTGGGATATCCTGTCGTCATAAAAGTGGTTTCCCCGGATGCCCTTCACAAATCGGATGCCGGAGGTGTCAGGGTCAACATCAATAACGCCCGGGATGTCTCCGAGGCATTCGAGACCATCCGAGACAACTTGAGGGCGTATCATCCGGATGCAGCATTTGAGGGCGTACGGGTCATGGAGATGGCCGGCGATGGGCATGATATGTTTATCGGCGGCAAGAAGGATGCGTCCTTTGGCCCGATCGTCTATTTCGGCTTCGGCGGTATATATATCGAAATTTTTCGGGATGTGGAAAACGTCCTCTGCCCGGCTGCTTCCGACGAAATCGCCGAGAAGCTGATGCGGTTGAAGGCCTACCCGATTTTAACGGGCGCAAGGGGCGGTTCCAGTGCCGATATCAATGCCTATGTCCGCGCCATCGAGCATATTTCCCACCTGATGCATCGATTTCCGCAAATACGGGAGCTGGATATCAACCCGATTCGGGTATTACCCGCTGGCGCCGGGGCGCTGGCACTGGATGCCAGAATGGTAATTGAGTAATTTTATATTGTATTACAGTAAATTAAATATTAATACTTAATGTTATACATTAAGTTTTGTATGGCTTTATTCCCGAACCACAATCCCGCTGGGTAATGATTCGCCGAAAATTTCGGTTTCATCCTGCCTTTCAAAAGAGACGACGCTGGTGATAGGCCGGATGAGATCGGACATTTCATATCGCTCCAGGTAGTCGACCACCTGCGCCTGGAGATCCGGGTCAATATCGCGCATCCGGTCGCCGGTTTTACGAGCCAGCAGGCAGAGCGTGGCGCCAACGGGCTTAGGGTTCTTCCAATCCGTATCCAGAAGCCTTTGGATCCAGTTCGATACCTCATCCGGCGCAATGACCCGGTCCACCGGACCATAAAGCATCTGCCGGGCGCCGAGTCGTGAAAGTGCCCAGAAAAACTGCGGTTTGGTCTTTTTTGGGTGAAGCTCGGAGAGCAGCTGACGCCCCAGTTCGATCTTATCCTTGACCATCAGGCGCTCGAGGTTGGCGACGGCCATCCAGAGCTCCAGTCGCTCCTGGGGCTCAAGGCGCACCCTGACATTTTTTTTGGGCAGCAGGAGCGGACGGATATCCTGAAAAATCTGCCGCTGCTGGCCGGAACTCAATCCACCGGCGACGCGGCGCCACAAAATCCACCACTCGGCCTTTGCCTGGGCGTTTTTCTTAAAAGTGACGCCCGGCTTGTAAATTTTCCACAAGGACTTGACCCGCTGGCCATCCATACCGTCCCCGAACCCCGGACGCATACAAAAACCGGTGAGATTCAGCCATCGAATTTCGTGTTCCGCCGAATACCGACGGGCTTCGATAGCGTCCAAGAGCTCATCGGCCAACTGCCTGATAAACCCCAGGGGCCATTTTTCCTTGGGGCGCCCGAGGATTTTGGCGATCGTTTTCATCACGCCGGAGAGCTCCGGGGTCGCCGTGTCCCTTGTAAATGCCTGCCGAAGGGTGGAAATGGCGTCTTCAACGATCTCGCTCTCGAAGACTTCCGTCTCCGCTATCTCCTTAGCGGCCTCCGTATCCCGCAGTTGAAACTGGAGCCGCCACCGGTGGTTGCTGGAAAGCGAACGGCACCAGAGGGCCAGCACGCCCATTTCCGTATATTCCGCCTCGATGGCCACCGGCAGCGTCGTTTTTTTGGCCTTCTGTCCGAACTGGATGATGGTCTGTAAAGGCGGCAGCGGGGTCAGGGTTTCATCGACGGCCAGCACATCCCCGCATCTGTCGCCGGATCGAAAACTTGAACTGTATAGGTCAAAACTCACCGGTTGATTGGTCAGCACCTCAAATTTTCGGTCTTCGGGAAGAGAGATGGTCGTTCCCTCATCAACGCCCCGTTCCACCAGGCAGATGGCGGATTTTTCCTCCCCGCCCTCACCCCTCTTACGGGTAAAGCCCAAATAATATGAACGCGGGCTGCCGCTGCCGACCCGAACGCCCACACCGCTTTTGACCAGACCATAATAGGACGCCCCCAAGGCAACCGAGAGATCCGGATTCGGGTTTTCAAGAACGCGCGGTTGATGATTGCCCTCTTTTTGACCAAACCAGTAGCAGATGGCCTCCCGGATGCGCTCGCGGACCAACGAGGATTTCAGCGTCCCGCCGTTGAACAGGATTAAATCCGGTAATGACGGTTTGTCACCCAGAAAATTCCGGATATCCTCCCCGTGCTTTTCGAGAAACCTACCGATATGCCGGGTAATGGCGGGCTCGGATTCATAGGGGAGACCGAATTCGGAGATTCCCTTCTTCGGTGGCTGCCCTGGCCCATCCGCCGGTTTTACCAAGGCAAGGAATCCATCAAGGACAATTTGTTCAAGGGCCTCCCGGTTCAGCCTTGCAGTCAGGGTGCCGCCGATTAAACTCGTCCCCTCACCCATCATAGTTATGGTTTCCGTATCGGTCCCCTGATTTAAAATATTCTCCTTTGCCTGGCGGCATAGATGGCAGAGGGTTTTCCACCGCTCGTTGGAAAGGGCCTGGGAACTGTCGAATTGCCGCTCGATATGGCGGGCAAGGGCCAAATCAATGTTGTCCCCTCCGAGAAGCAGATGGTCCCCCACCGCGATCCGCTCAAATCGAGGCGAGCCTTCCGTCTCCCGCAGCGTAATCAATGTAAAGTCAGTCGTGCCGCCGCCGACATCGCAGACCAGAACCAATTCCCCGGGTTGAATAAAATCCCGCCAATTCGTCTCATGTTTTATAAGCCAGCTGTAAAACGCGGCCAAAGGCTCCTCAAGCAGCGTTACATTTTTTATTCCGGCCATATGGGCCGCTTCAAGCGTGAGATCCCGGGCCACCTCATCAAATGAGGCCGGCACGGTAATAATAACCATCTGGTTTTCCAGATAAAGGTCGTCATTGTCCCCCTGGCGACGATTCCAGGAAAGGCGGATATGTTTGAGGTAGGCGGCGGTAGCCTGAATCGGGGAAATTTTCGGGATCTCCTCGCCCGCCCCCCAGGGCAGAATTTTCGCCCGACGGTCTGCCTGACTGTGGCAAAGCCAGCTTTTGGCCGATGAAACCAGGCGGGAGGGAATCTTTGCGCCATGATCCCTTGCCAGGGTACCGACAAAATGGGGCTCATCAGTTGGCCAGGGGAGCCGGATGGCCTCTTCTGAAATATCATACTTGCCGGGAATGTAGCAGAACGAGGGCAGCACCGGCATTGCGCTGACTTCGCCATGGCCGGTTAACTGTGGAATTTTGAACAACTTGATGCCGCGGTTTTTCTCCCCCTCTTTTTCAAGATCCACATAGGAAACCGCGGAATTGGTCGTCCCGAGATCGATGCCGATGATGTAGCGCTGTTCAGACGCCATTGGATTGTTCCTGCTCCCGGACGTTGAATTCGAGCTTCCATCGCCTGTCCCCTTCAACCGACGCACACCAGAGCTCAAGGGTGCCGATTTCGGTTACTTTGATTTCAAGCGTCACCCGAATTGCCGTGCCAGCCTCGCCGTCAAGGGTGGTCTCGATGGTGGTAATCTCTTCGATTTCTCCCTGCCAGTCTTCGATAATGCTGCCGGCTGCATCCGACTGCCGGATGGAGGATCCCAGAAAGTCGAATCGCACGGGCTCGCCCACCACCAGGGTAAAGACCTGATCCATGACGGCAATATCCGTGCCTTCCTCGGTACCAAACGGGGCCACGCAAAGCGCTTTAACCGGCGCGGGCATCCCGGGCACTGCCGGCATTGAGGCGGCGATACCCACATAATAAGTTTTGTTGAGCCCCCCGCGGATTCGGATGCCCCTTCCCCTTCGCGCCATTCCGTAGTATGCCGCACCTCTGGCAACAGCCAGATCAAAGGACTCCGCATCGAGCGTCCGGATTGGCGCATCGGCGCCGTTTGCCTGCCAGGAACGGAGGACTTCGATAATACGCTGCCTGACGGATTCCGGCTTCATCACACCGCCATTAAACAGAATAGCCGTGGGCAGCCGGCTGCCCGCGCCTTGTTCATCTGTCCTATGCTGACTGATGAATTTGGCCATATGCCGGGTTATCGCCGGATCCGATTCATAGGAAAGCCCGGCTTCCTGAAGCCCGACTTTTTGTTGGCGCTGCGGCAAGGCGGTTGCCTCGCAGGTCGGAAAGAAGCCTTCGACGACAACGGATTCAAGCTCATCTTGAATCAATGAGGTGCGCATGGTCCCGCCGATCAGGCTGCTGCCCCGGCCAAGTACGGTAACGGGGTGTTCGCTGATATCCGACGCTGAAAGAATCTGTTCTTTGGCATTCCGGCAGCTCTGCACCACCCCCCGTATCTGCCAGGGATCGAGCTTACTGCCGGAAGCAGCCATTTTTCGGGCGATTGAATACGCCAAAGCCAGGTCCATATTATCCCCGCCAACCAGGAGATGCTCACCCACCGCGATCCGCTCAAGAATGAGCTCGCCGTCGGCCTCGGAGATCCGGATCAGACTCAGATCGGTGGTTCCGCCCCCGATATCGCAAACCAGCACCATATCATCCTTTTCCACCTTTTTCCGCCATTCGTCACCGGCAGCCTCAATCCATGAATAAAAAGCCGCCTGAGGCTCCTCGAGCAAGGTGATATTCGGTAGGCCGGCCGTTTCCGCCGCTTGAACGGTGAGCTCCCTGGCGACCGCATCAAACGAGGCCGGAACGGTCAAAAGAATCTCCTGGTTCTCCATACGAAGATGCTCATCCGAAGAGGCCATCTCATAGTTCCAGGACTCCCGAATATGGCGTAGGATTATCGCGGAAGCCTCAACCGGCGACATGCGGACGATGTCTTCGGGCCCGTCCCATGGCAGAATCGGCTTGTTGCGATCCACCAGGGTATTGCATAGCCACGATTTGCTGGATGAGATCAGCCGATTGGGGACCTCCGCCCCGCGCTGCCGGGCGAATTCGCCGACAATCAGGTTGTTTTCCCGGCGCCATGGCAAAGCCAGTCCGTCGCCTGAAAGTTCATGGCCGGCCGGCATATAGATAAACGAAGGCAGTATGTCCCGGGGTTCGACCACACCGACATCCACCAGCTGTGGCACTCTGAAAAGGCGAATAGCCTTGGCTGACTCCACATCCGCTTCGGTATAGGCGACAATACTGTTGGTTGTCCCCAAATCGATTCCGATAATATATACAGGATCCGTCAATAGACCCTCCTTGTTTGACATTCACGGTTTACGGCCCACGATTCAAAAAGGGGAGGCGCATTTTCTTTCCCGTCGGGCAAGGCCGGGATAACCGTTTTCCGTTTAGGTGATTTCGATCTCAGCCGGCGCAATGATTCGGGGATCCTGTGAAGTCGAGAGCGTCGGCAGCTCGAGTTTTGCCGCCCGCCACCCCCTGTGCCTCAGAACGCCTGTGAAAGGGGGCTCCCCGCTTACGTTGCCCGTCAGTTTAATGGCCGCCGGATCAAAATCCGCCGGAACGGTTACCGTATCGCCTTCATATTTTTCAAGCACCGGCTGGGGGGAGAGGGACTTATTAATGGATTTCTTGCAGATATCCTGAATGCTGCGAACGGCGGCGCCAATCTGGGCGTCCTCGTATGGGTTCAGATCTTCCTCGAAAAAATCCACCAGCCGACCCTCCCGCTGGAGTACAGACAGTATATGCAGATAATAACGCTGATCCAAACGGATCTGGTTTTCCTTGTCCGCCGGGGCCGTTTCTTCGGTCTTTGGCGGGGCGGCCGCCTTTTTATCCGGTTTTTCTTTTTTCCGGGCTTTTTGAGTCGATTTTTTATCCCCGATCAAACCGTTTTTCCGCATCTGGCGAACCATCGATCCGCGGAGAAAAAGCCAAAGGATCACCCCAAAGATCAAAAATATAGCCGTGATGATCGGTATCAAATAAATTTTAAGGGGCGCCCCCCACGGCTGCAACTGTTGCAGTCCGGCTTTTAACTCAGGGCAACGCTCGGCGGCCTTCCAAAGGACCTCAGGCGCAATGATGCGCGATACCATCCGCCAACCCAGGTAGCCGGCCATATTGAATAAAACGGAAAGCACCAGCATGAAAAAAATAATCCAGGCCAGGCTTCGCCGGGAAAACGATTTTACGATATTCATGGTCAGACTCCTTAATTGATTTGCCCGTAAAGCCTTTCGCAGCGAAGGCGAAAGGCAAGCGGGTAAAAATGCCCGTTAAAGGCATTTAATTAAATACATAGCCTATAGCTGTCAAGCAACTTTTAAAAACACGAGCCGGGAGAATCCCATACCCGTACGAACTATGCAGCCCATTGCCCCTGCCGGCATCGGTTTTTCCAGATGCCGGCGACCTCAGGAGAGGAAGGCGATATATAGAAGGGGTGGCTGTGGCAGCGTCGTTAAATGGGGGACGGGGCTAAATTTATCCTTGCCCTTTGCCTCTCAGGTATTATAGGTATATTAAAAAGGGATAATATGACGCCAATCAAACGAAATAAATTTGATTTTGAAATCGGCTATCTAACGGAGAGTCCGTGTAGGCAGTGCATTTACAGGAGGAATTTGCCCGACTGTGCTGAAAATTGCCGATTGGTTGACAAAATAAGGATTCTACTGGCCAAGGGGATTTCCTGCTCCGGCCAATACAATACCCAGTAATTTAAAACCTAAATCGAGCGTTTCTGTTTTTTGAAGGTTTAATTTTAATTTTATTTTCAGGATATTGAATCATCATTTAATCAAAAAATTTGAAACCCTCCGGGATTTCCAATTTCACCGCATCTACTGCGTCAAATGATGTCTCACATAGGCAACTATTGCTCGACATCATTTTCCTTGTATCTGCGGCAAACTTGAAAATCGCTCAATTTAGGTAAAACCCTCCGGGTCTTGACAGCAGCAGACGGTTAAAAGATCGTCTCGGAAAAAGTCAACCGTGGGATATCCTCTCAAAATTGACTTTTTCCGAAAACGTCATTGTCTGGCGGATAGAGATATCGCCTATTCGGCTTCCGGCGTTTCCACTGTTATCCGATCAATATTGTCCGCAAGGGTTTTAGGACCAATCCCTTGGACCTTCGTAATTTCCTCGACGCTGTCAAAGCCGTCATGCGTCTCGCGGTATTCGACGATCTTCTTGGCGTAGCTCGGCCCGACATTCGCCAGCCGGGTCAGTTCCTCGACACTTGCCGTGTTGATATTAATTTTACCGCTGCCTTCCGCAGCCAGCGCACTGCCGCCGAATGCCGTTACCGCACCGATTAATGCAACGACCAAAAACATCCTCAAGAAATTGCTCCGCATAAAAAAACTCCTTTCCTTTCTTTTTTGATTCCGATTAAAAAACGCCTGCCTCAAAAAAACCGGATACACCGGTTTTCAAAAATTGGGGGGTATTATAGGAAGATAGGCTTAGGCGTCAATAAAAATTGTCCTACTTCGGGTTTGGCAGAGGTTTGATATACCGAATAGATGTTCTATAAGTACCTTTTAATAGACTAAATTAGCATACACGCAGTTTACGGATTTTTTTTTTCGGAAAAATGCATCGGGGGGGTGCCTATCAACCCCCGGACGGTTTGGAACCGACTTAAAAAATCGAAGAGAAAAAATATAAAAAAGCCCTATTCATGCCCGGTTATTGCGATCCAGGTATTCCAGCTGCCTGGCCAGCATGGCGGCCGCCTGCATTTCGTAACCGTTATCGGCGGCCGCCTGAATGGGCCGCCAGTAAATCGTATGGATTTCCAGTTCCCGGCCAGCCTCGAAATCGAGCTTCATGCTCGGACTATAGGCCACCATTTTTTCCGTGGCCGCAAGCATCTGGCGGGCGAACCCATCGGCCAATACAAAACCGCAGGCGCCGGCGCCACCGATCACTTCGGCCATAATCTGTTCCACCAGTGTCTCAGATGCCGGATCGTTCATCAGCCGATCGGTGGTGGCATTGAGCACCACGGACAGGCCATTGTAACTCATATTCCAAACAAGCTTCTCCCATCGCGCTTTACCGAGATTATCCGCCAAATATACCTGTATGCCGGCCTTTCCAAAAACATCGGCGACAAACCTCAGCTCCTCGGTAATGCCGGCCGCTCCGCCATCCCTGGAAAACTGCCCCATTCGTATGCTTCCGTAATCAAGGTGACGAATATGGGCCGGACCCGCCTTATGGCTGCATAAAAAACATAGGCCGCCAATGACGGCGGCCTCAGGCAGCATCGCCGCGATTTCCGCCTCCACCCCCAGCCCGTTTTGAAGGAGAACGACCGTGCCCTTTTTCTTGACCACCGCCGGCAATATAGAGGCTAGCTGATGGTTCTGAGTCGCTTTGAGCGCCACGATAGCCACATCACAGGGCGGCATATCCGGGGCACGGCCATAGGCATTGATCGATTCGAGGCTAAAGTCCCCGTTTTTCGACTCGATCAAAAGGCCATTTTCTTTTGCGTATTCAAAATCACCGTGCAACAGGAAATGGACTTCAAAGCCATGTCTCGCCAACAATGCGCCGTAGTACCCACCCACCGCACCGGTGCCGATAACTGCGAATTTCAAAACTCCTCCTTGTCAAAACGCCTGTCTGTTTTAGGGGCTCAACCGGATACCGACGAATATCGGTTGATCGACTGCTAAAGGGCCTGTTTCTCCCCAACCAGTATATGATGATAGGGCAAACCGTCGGATTCAAAAATATTGACAAATCCGGCTTTTTTTAGTTGCCCCCTGATAACGCCTGGGGCAACACGTATTTTTAACGGCGGGCCCTCGGGCGTCTCCTCGGTTTTCCAGTCCACAATCATGATTTTTGCGCCGGGCTTCAGCAATCTTCTGGCTTCGGCCAAAATCTGTTCAGGGGCTTTAAGTTCATGATGCAGGTTGATCATGGACACCAGGTCGGCGATTGCATCGGATAGCGGGATGGATGCCTCTTTAGATTTGACCGGAATAATCTGATCCGCGTATGACGCGGTTATATTTTCCTGCATCCAGGCGATCATCTCGTCCGCCGTATCACACGCATAAATTTTTCCGCCATTCATTTTCTCAGCGAAGGCAACGGCAAAAAAACCGGTACCCGCCCCCACATCCACCAAAACGTGCGGGTCTTTCAGCCCCGAAAACGCCCATAGGTAATCCGGATTAAGGGTTTCCAGCCGCTTTGTATCGTTTAGTTTATGGATATGCCGGGGATCAAATTTTCTTTCCGTCATAAATGAGGCCCCTCCTGAATAGCATGTGGGATCGAATCATTTTCCTTCCTAAATTGAGCGTTTCAATTTTTTGAAGATTTAATTTTTATTTTATTTTTAGGATATTGGATCATTTTTTAAATCAAAAAATTTGAAACCCTCCGGGATTTCCAATTTAGGTTACATTTATCGCCGTCATCTGTCAATTGTCCGCGTCGGTTTTGAAAATCGATCCCGTTTAAATTTAGACTGGATTTTTTGTTGGTTTTGGGTTAGTCACAGATGAATATTTGCATTTGCCCGATCAATTTTGGTATAGTCGGAAAGATTGATTCCGGAGCGGCAAAACAGAGGGTTGCCCCTCACATATGCGCAACGGCTTGTTGATGCTTCGTATTGACTCATACACGGCATGGGGGCGAAGCGCAATATGGATACTAAAAGTTTTACGAAAACGTTAATTCTAATCCCTCTGGAGAGGAAAAAAATGTCGAGTCAAGCCAACGTTAAAACCAGTTCTACGACAAAAAAAAATCTGCTGGGTGAAGCCCTCGTCAGCCATAAGCTGATCAACCACGAACAGCTCGAACAGGCCTTAAAACGGCGGTCACAAGTGGATATGCCTTTAGGCTCCATTTTAATCGAAATGGGCTTCATAACAGTTGACAACATGTTGAAATTTCTATCCAAAAAATTCGGCGTCCCGTCAATCAATCTTTTTAAAACCGATATCCAGCCGGAAGTACTCCAACTGATACCCCAGGAAAAAATGAAAAAATTCAGAATACTTCCGGTTTCGGTGGAAAACAATACGCTGACCCTGGCCATGGTCAGCCCCCAGGATTTTATGACGATCAGCGATCTGGAATTTACCCTGGGCAAAAAAATCAAACCCTCGATCGTGCCATTTTTCATGATGGAATCGGCCCTGAATTTGCTGTCTGAAAACTATGAGGGCGGGATTAACGGTGAAGACATTGAGAATCTCTCCATGCATGTCTCAAAAGACACCCAGCAACCGCCAGGCATTGAAAAACTTTTCACCTACCTGGTCAAATCCGGGGGCAGTGATATGCTGCTGACTGCCGGCGTCCCCCCTTCCATAAAAATCGGCAGCATATTGAAACGACTGGCGACAATTGCTTTAACGCCCGCAAACATAGAGGCCTATGCCAAAGAGCTATTGTCAACTGATGAGTGGGATATATTCAATCGGGACAATGAGCTTGAAACCGGAATCACTTTCAAAGATATGGCACGGTTTCGGCTCACCTTCTACCGCCAGCGTAATTCGGTTTCGATCGCCATTCGGCACCTGCCGGATAAAATCCCCTCCTTAAAGGAGCTCAATCTCCCTGACTGGTTAAATGATTTTGCGCTTTCCCCCCAGGGTCTGATCCTGATTTCAGGACCGGCCGGCAGTGGAAAATCGACCACACTATCGGTTATTCTTGATATCATTAATTCCAATCGGCGATGTAACATCATCAGTCTGGAAGAGCCGATTGAATTCCTGCATAAACATAAAAAAAGCAATATCAATCAAAGGGAGGTCGGACGGGACACGGCAGACTTTGAAGAGGGGCTTCGCGGCATTTTCAGACAAGCCCCCGATGTGATTGTTATTGGGGAGATGCGGGATAAGGTAACGTTTGAAACGGCCATCCGGGCGGCCCGAACCGGCCATTTGGTTTTAAGCACCATGAACGCCTTTGACTCCACAGCGGTGATCCAGACGATTATCAATATGTTCCCGGTTGAGCAGCAGGAGCTGATTCGATTGATGCTCGCCGATTCTTTGCTGCTCTCGCTGGCCCAACGGCTTGTTAAAAAAATAGATGGGACCGGCATGCTGCTTGCCCTTGAAAAACTCGCCACCTCGCATCGGGTAAGAAATTTTATCAGGGAAAACAAAATCCACCACATCCGCTCCCAAATGGAGACCAGCGCTGATGAGTTCATCCCGATGGATGTGGGGCTCGCCAAGTATGTCAAAGCCGGCAGCATTACATACGAAGAGGGACTTCTGCACGCCACCAATCCCGTCTACTTTAAAGATCTTACGGAATAGCTGAACCGGACGGCAATGAGTGCTTGACATCGTTTTTAAAGAATTTTATAAGGTAATTAAGATAATTTCGTAAAAAGTCGATTTTAGGATGGCAAAGTAAAAAGTTCAAGCCCCAGTTAAGCTCCGGGGGCGCGCAAAATCCCGAGGGATGCAGCGTAGTTAGCTGTACGTGAAATTCCGAGGGACGGAAGCGCAACACAGATATTGGACTTCTAAGGAACTCGACAATATTTAATATTATTTTAGATGCTTTCGCTGTTGTCATTCCGAGGAGCGAAAGTGACGAGGAATCTTGATTGGTTAAAGATTTCTCGCTGCCGCTCGAAATGACAATGCGGATGTTTTTTAGAGTTACTTTCTGCAAAAATACCGCCGCGGCGGAATAAACCGCTTTTTACGAAGCCATCAATGAAACATTTTAAAATGACCTTAACAAAGAACGGAACACGTGTAATGCAAAACAGCCTGCAACAATTTCGCTTTTTTAATTGCCGACGCTTCTTTTTTAGCTTTAGAAGCGTCCATCCGGTGCCATAGCGTAAAACTTTACGTCAGCCCCGGGTGGACATCTTTTGGTCCGCCCGGGGCTTTTTTGTTTATATTAAGCCTCGGGAAAAACTCCCGGGGCTTTTTTATTTGATAACTCGTGTCCGTCCATAAATTAGAGAATTTGTTCAAGTTCAAGGAAGGCGAAAATTTTAACCGCAGGAATACTCGAAGTATTTTGAGCATTAAAATTTGAGCCTGACACAGAAATTGGGCAAATTAGCCATTGATGGATGGGCACGAGCCCACTAAGGAGGGAAAACATGCTGATTGCTTTAAAACCCGAAATTACCCAAAAACAAAAAAACCGTATCCTGAACACGCTGCGCGAGGGCGGCGCCATATTTAAAGAGATATCGGATGCCGGTCAATCCATTATCGGGGCGACCGGGCCGGCAGGCCATGACGCCGAATATTTTGAGGGCCTGCCGGGTGTGGACCGGGTTGTCCCCATCACCACTGCTTTCAAACTCGTTAGCCGCCAGATGCACAGGCAGGACACGCACGTCAAAATCGGTGACGTCGTTCTTGGGAGTGAGCGAATTTCAGTAATTGCCGGTCCCTGCGCCATTGAAAGCCGCGATCAGACGATGCGCATCGCCAAAGATGTCAAGAAATACGGGGCGGTACTTTTTCGCGGCGGGGCCTTTAAACCCAGAACCTCGCCCTACGCATTCCAGGGGTTGGGAGAGGAAGGGCTGAAATTACTGGCCGAAGTTCGCGAAAACTACGGCCTGCGGGTGGTTACAGAGATCACCACCCCGGCCCAGGCGGATCTTGTCATGAAATATGTGGATGTCGTGCAGGTCGGGGCCAGAAACATGCAGAATTTCGATCTTTTGAAATGCGTGGGACGGCTCGGCCGTCCGGTACTTTTAAAACGCGGCCTTGCGGCAACCATCGAGGAGTGGCTGATGTCGGCCGAATACATTCTTTCTGAAGGCAACGAAAATGTTATCCTTTGCGAACGGGGCATCCGCACATTCGAGCCCTATACGCGCAACACCCTGGATCTTTCGGCCATTCCGGTGATTAAAAAACTGACCCACCTACCGGTTATCATTGACCCGAGCCATGCCACCGGCATCCGGGAAAAAGTCAGCCCCATGGCGCGGGCGGCCATCGCAGCGGGCGCCGACGGCCTCATGATAGAGGTCCATAACGATCCGGATCGGGCCCTATCGGACGGCGCCCAGAGCCTTTATCCCAAGCAGTTCGGCCAATTGATGCGCGATATTTATGTTATCGCGCCGGTGGTTGGAAAACAGCTGGATTTCGGATACCTCGACAAGGCCCGGGCGGTCAGCCACTTGGAAGCAAAAGACGGCGGCAAAGGGCAGAAAGCCGCATTTCTGGGCGAAATCGGGAGCAACAGCCATAAGGCCTGTACCCAGTATTTCGGCTCACAGGTGACACCTATGCCGGTCAAGTCATTCAAAACCCTGTTTGAAACGGTTAAAGAGGGGAAAACCCATTTCGGCGTCATTCCCCTGGAGAATTCGCTTGCCGGCAGCGTCCATGAAAACTATGACCTTCTTTTGGAATACGACCTGCGGATCGTTGGAGAGCTCATGTTAAGGATCAAGCACAATCTTATCGGGCATCCGGAGACGGAAATAAAAAATATCAAAAGGGTTTTCTCCCACCCCCAGGTATTCCAGCAGTGCCGTCAATTCCTGGAGCAGCATTCGGACTGGGAGCTTGTTTCTGTGACAGACACCGCCTATGCGGTAAAACATATAAAGGCTGAAGGCAATCCTTCGGACGCGGCTATTGCAGGGATCGAAGCGGCGGAGGTTTTCGGAATGGCGATCCTTGAAGAAGGCATTGAGACAAACCCCCGAAACTATACACGCTTTGTTGTCATTAGCCCCCATAGACTGGATAGCGGGGACAAGAAAAAATCATCCCTTATCTTTTCAACCGGCAACCAGCCGGGAGCCCTTTTCGAGACCCTTAAGATTTTTGCCGACAACCACGTCAACCTGGTCAAACTCGAGTCCCGTCCGATTCACGGCAAACCCTGGGAGTACATGTTCTACGTGGATCTTGAGGGCAATGTGGAATCCGACGCCTTCAGGCCCGTACGCGAGGCGCTGCGCAAAAAAATCGAGTTTCTTAAAATTTTGGGGGCCTATTAAATGGCATACATATGGTCAAAGACGCCGCACAACAGGTCATTGACCTGTTGATTGCCGTCCACGATGCCGGCGAGGCCATACAAGGCACTGCTCTGCGCGGGGGTGCCGACATTCTGCCTGGCGTATGACACGCCCTCGGCCAAATCCTTGCGAAACTCCGCCCCCAGATTCGGGACCCGGGTCTGGGGCAGTGTCACACAGAAATGAAGCGCCGGCGGCAGCTGAAGACAGTTAAACCGCCAGCCCCTCGTCTTCATAAAGTCATTGATGTGAAATATATCCAGCGCCTCGGACCTGAAGCCGATAAGAAAGGTAGGCTCACCGATGACAATGAGCCCATCAATGGCCTCGATGGCCGCCCGGATTTCATCGGCGACATGCATAATGGACCTGGCGGCATCAAGATAGCCGGACGCCCCCAGGCTTACCAGAGATGCCCATGTCGCCGCGCTCAAACCGCCTGAGCGGCTGCCGGCCGACGTAGGCGACGCATAAATGCCGCCCGGCCAGTCCGGAAATGTAAAATATTGGTATCGCCTGAACTCCGGATTGCGGTAGAGGATTACGGATGTCCCCTTCAACGCATAGCCGAATTTATGAGTGTCCGCGGAAATGGAGGTTACACCGGGCAGCCGGAAATCAAAAGGCGGAATTTTGTATCCGAGTTTTTCGATCCATGGAAGGATGAAGCCGCCGAGGCAGCCGTCCACATGGAATCCGATCCCGTGCTTTAAGGCCACTGCCGATAATTCTCGCAGCGGATCGATCAGGCCATAGGGATAATTGCCCGCGCTGCCGACGATTGCCACGGTATTCGGATTGATCCGGGCCTCAACCGCTTCCGGGGACACCCGAAAATCCGGAAAATCCACCGGCACGATGACCATTTTCACCCCGTAATAGGCGCCCGCCTTGTTGAATGCCGGATGCGCGGTTTTCGGCATGATGATCTCCGGGGCTGTAACATTCTTTTCCGCCCGCGCCTTATCCCGATAAACCTTGACGGCCATGGCGATGCTTTCGCTGCCGCCTGATGTCACGGTTCCGCAGACGTCATCGGATGGGTCCACATCCTTTACCGCATCGCCGTTTAACATGCCGGCGGTCATTGAGATAATCTCGCTTTCAAACTTTGCCATACTCGGACACAGGTCAAACTGAATGGTGTTGACATGGGAAAAATAGGAGAAGGTTTGATTCAAAAACGCCCGATGCGCATCGCCCGCATGATAATAGGTGCCCGAAATTTTGCCGGTTCGCCAGGCGGTATTTTCCTCTTCGGCCATTAAAGCGATCTCTTCGAGAATATCATCGGTTTTTCGCCCCTTTTCCGGGATCCGATCATAGGTCTCGAACCTGCCCTTATAGGGCTTAAATGGATCCTGCGGCTTTCCATCATCCTGCTGATCAGTCATAGAACACCTCTATCCTAACCGTTTATTGATTCAGGGCGGCAAAAATTTTTCGGTTCTTCTTGAACAACCGCCGATATTGGCTATACAGTTTATCATAGATGGCCGTATTTGCTCGGTCCGGATAAAAAACCCGCCGGATCCGGATAATTTCCGGGATATCATCCGGGCGGCGTTTTCCCAGGGCGAGCAGGGCCAACAAGGCGCATCCGCGAACCGTGCTGTTCACCGGATCTTCAACCTGGTGAATCGGGACGTTAAGAATATCCGCATGAATCTGTGCCCAAAGCGCCGACTGGGCCCCGCCGCCTGAGAATCGGAGGCTTTCAATCGATCGGCCGCTGTATTTCTCAGCCGCCTCGCAAGTCCACCGGTTGTTATAGGCGAGCCCCTCCATGATGGCCCGTGCCATATGGCACCGCCGGGTGTCTAAAGAAAGGTTCATGAACCCGCCCCGAATAAAAGCATCCTCATCAGGCACAATGGAACCGTTTATCCAGGGCATAAAAATAACCGAACCGCTTCCCGGCGGGGCCTGTTTCGCCATCCGGTTGAATCGTAGATAGACGTCATCCGGCATATGGGAACGGCCCAACGCATCATCGGCATATATTATTTGCTCGAGAAAGAACTCCAGGCACCTGCCCCCGACGCCCTGCTCTCCCAAAAGATAATACCGCATGGGCAAAGGACTCGGCAGGGATGTCATCATGTATAGGGGGTTGGTTTTCTTGTACGGCACATGAAAGGTTAAATATTGAGAGGTCCCGATATAAAGAATGGCCTCGAAATCCTTGACCGCTCCGGAACCGATCAAGGAGGCGTTGGAATCGGAGACACCGGCGACAACACGGGTTGAAGGCGCCAAGCCCAAATCCCCGGCCACCTTGGGGGCCAGTGTCCCCACTACGCCGTCATTGGCAATTAGGTCCGGAAACTTGTCGCCGTCGAGGCCGTTTTTACGCAAAAGCCTTTCACTGTAATTTCGGGTGCCCCATCGCCGGTTTTCCGAAACCATAAATGGGGCCATTGTTTTCTGTGTGGCGGTGATGCGTCCGGTTAACCGGGAAGTCAAAAAATCCATGGGCTCCAGAAACTTGAAGGTCTTCTTGTAGATATCCGGCCGTTCATTTTTTATAAACAGGACATGGCCAAGCGAGTCCACGCCGGAGCGGGAGGGGGCCAGACCGGTCAACCGGATATACGAGGCGAGTTTAAAAAGGTTATACCCCTTGAGGCACGGGAACCCGGAGATCAACTTTCGGTTATATCTTCCGCCTCTGGTGTCTAACCAGTGGACGGCATTCATCAAGGGCCGGCAGGACGCGTCAACTGCCACTGCAAGCGACCATTGGGAATCGCATGCCACCGCCATAATTTCCTGCCCTGGCACGCCGGATTCGGCAATCGCTTTTCTGGCCGTCCGGAGGGCAGCCTCCCACCAGGACTCGGGATCCTGTTCGGTCCCC
>JAGXLR010000033.1 GCA_018334555.1 Desulfobacterales bacterium | reverse complement strand
GCCGAGGCCATTACCATCAGTGGGGCCGAGCGGCTTTCAGAGGAGGCGATTCTTAAGGCGGGAGAACTCGAATACGGGAAAAACCTCCTTTCGGTGAACTTGGTCATGGTCAGAAAGCGGTTGGTGGCCGAGCCCTGGATCAGAAGTGCGGATATACGCCGCGAAATTCCGTCCCGGCTAATCATCCGGGTCGAGGAGCATGAGCCGCTGGCTGTTCTTGATCTCGGCCGCTGTTTTCTTATCGATAGGGCGGGGGAGATCTTCAAAGAGGCTGAGCCATCGGAGATAGACGGAATGCCTATTATCTCCGGGCTCACCCCTTCAGGCTGGAAAAAACCCGGCAATCGGGAAACAAAAATATATTCAGCGGTGATGTCCGCACTCGGCGAGATCCGAAACCGGCGGGATATTTTTTCGGGCCGGGCCATTCAGGAAATCTCAGCGGACCGGGAGATGGGGCTGACGCTGCGGACCAGCGGCCCTGTGGAGGCGGTCTATTTGGGATATGGCGATTATGCCGAAAAATTTCATCGGCTGGCCAGGCTGGTTGACCATATTGAGGCCGATAACGGCATTTCCGAAATCAGTTTATTGGACGCGCATAACCCGGACCGGATTGTCGCCACCCCAACAGCACGGGATACCGGTGAAGATGAAAAGGAGGTTTAAGGTGAAGGGAAAGGAAGAAATCATCGTGGGACTCGATATCGGCACGACGAAAATCTGTGCAGTGGTGGCCGAGGTGAGCGGCGGCACGTTCAATATTATCGGTATCGGGAGCCATCCGTCTGTTGGATTGCGAAAGGGCGTTGTGGTCAATATCGAGTCGACTGTGGATTCGATCAAAAAGGCGGTTGAGGAAGCCGAGCTGATGGCCGGGTGTGAAATCACTTCCGTTTATGCGGGAATTGCCGGTGGTCACATGACGGGGTTTAACAGTAACGGGATTATTGCCATCAAGGGCGACGAGATTACCAAGTCGGATGTCGATCGCGTGATTGAGGCGGCACGGGCTGTCGCCATTCCAATGGACCGGGAGGTCATTCATGTGCTTCCCCAGGAATTCATTGTCGACGGCGAAGGGGGGATCAACAACCCGGTCGGTATGGCAGGGGTCCGGCTTGAAGCCAGGATCCATATCGTCACAGGGGCGGTGACATCCGCACAGAATATTGTCAAATGTGCCAATAAGGCCGGACTCGATGTGTGCGATATTATACTGGAGCCGATCGCCTCCTGCGAATCGGTCCTCACCTCCGAAGAAAAAGAGGTCGGCGCCGGCCTTATCGATATGGGCGGAGGGACGACGGATCTGGCGGTTTTTTCCGTCAATAACATCAAGCATACATTCGTCCTGTCTCTGGGCGGCAACAACATGACCAACGATATCTCGGTGGGGCTTCGCACCCCCATGGCCGAAGCGGAACGGATTAAGCTCAAGCACGGCACTTGCGTTACCGACAAGGTGGATAACGATGAAACCATTGAAATCACAGATGTTTCAGGGCGCGGCGACAGGAAGCTGCCGCGTCAGATACTGGCGGAAATTTTAGAGCCGCGGGTCGAAGAGATCTTTACGCTTGTCAAACGGGAGCTCTACCGGGCGGGGATGAAAAACGCCATTTCCTCCGGGATTGTATTGACTGGTGGGGCTTCCCTGCTTGAAGGCGTTTCCGATATCGCGGAATCCGTTTTTGAATTGCCGACAAGGATCGGCCGTCCACAGGGCGTCAGCGGCCTGGTGGATGTCGTCAACAACCCCATGTATGCCACGGGCGTCGGTCTCGTTCTGTATGGGGCGAAAAATCAGGAGGAAAAGAAATTCAGGATTCGCGACAACAATATTTTTAATCGAATCATGAAGCGAATGAAGTCCTGGTTCAGGGAAATCGTTTGATCCGTCTGAAAATTATCACATGAGGGGTTTTCAAAACCGAAACAGCATAAGGAGGTGAACCGATGAATTTTACCTATGTGGAAAACAACAATTCAGCCAAAATCAAGGTAATCGGTGTCGGGGGGGGCGGCAATAATGCCATCAACAACATGATTGATGCGGACCTCGAGGGAATCAAGTTTATTGCCGCCAATACCGATGCCCAGGCACTGGCCAATGCAAAGGCCAATACCAAGATCCAGCTGGGTGAGAACCTGACCCAGGGGCTTGGCGCCGGGGCGGATCCGAATATCGGTCGGGAGGCGGCCATCGAGTCCACCGAGCTGGTTCGGGAGGCGCTTGACGGCAGTCACATGGTATTTATTGCGGCCGGCCTGGGCGGCGGCACCGGCACCGGCTCCGCCCCGGTTATCGCCGAAATATGTAAAGAGCTCGGGGCGCTAACCGTGGCCGTGGTGACAAAGCCGTTTGCTTTTGAGGCCAAAAAGCGGAGCCGGTATGCCGAAGAGGGGATCGCCAAGCTAAAAGAAGTGGCGGATACGGTGATTACCATCCCTAACGACCGATTGAGGGGCCTGGCCTCCAAAAAGGCCACGCTCATCGAGATGTTTAAGAAGGCGGATGAAATCCTAAATCATTCGGTGAAAGGGATAACGGATCTGATCATGCATCCCGGCTTGATCAACCTGGACTTTGCCGATGTCAAAACGACGATGGCCAAGGCCGGTATGGCGATAATGGGAATCGGCGTGGCAAGCGGGGAAAACCGGGCCCTGGAAGCCGCTGAGCGGGCGATTTCCCATCCCCTGCTGGAGGATAACTCCATCGTGGGGGCCCGGGGCGTGCTGATGAACATAACCTGCAACTCCGAATTGACGATGGAGGAAACCATGGAGGCCTCCGATCGGATCTATAATGAGATCAACAATGAAGATGTAGAGCTCATCTGGGGAACGGCGGTCGATGACTCGCTTGGCGATGAAATGCGGGTGACGGTCATCGCTACCGGCATCGGCGACCGTGATATGCAGCAGGTCAAGACGAATATCCACAAGTTCCCAAATGACGGGTTCAAGCCCCGGGGCAAGGTCAGGGATCTGACAGACGAAGAGCTGAAAATGGATGACTATGAGATTCCGACCGTCATGCGCAATGAGGCCCAAAAGCAAAAGGGCGGAAACGGCGACGGGCAGAAGAGCGGTGCCGCCGGCAGGTTCGGCCGTAAAGCCAAAAAGGACGGGACTTACAACAACAATTTCAATTATGATACGGACTATGACATTCCGACGTTTCTGCGCCGCAAGGCAGATTGATCGGTTTTGAGCGATCGTAGAGGGCTATCAGGCCAATGTTGTCCGTCGATTGAGCCGGGCTTTACGTTTCCGGCGGGCCCGTTCCGGCGTCGGTAAATTTAGATATAAAGTCCTTGACAAAATTCTTCTAACTTAATACGACAGATACCTTAATTTTTACGACAAACCCCGGGATCGGCTTTTAAAAAATGGGGCCGTAGCGTTCAAAAATTAAGGCTTCACAAAACGGGCAGACGTCAAACCGGATTTACTGCCCGTAAAATGTATGAAAAGGGTAGGAGTTCGGTTGTTGAAAGGAAGCGAATAGCATGACTTCGAAAAACAAACTGAAACTGGCGTATGGATTGCTTGCCGTCTGTCTGGTTATCGGAGTGCTGGGGTACACCGTACTTCCGGCAAAGGCACCGGAGTCTCCGATTCGGATAATGTTTAATGCCACGGGCGACGATGTCCTGTTTAGCCATCAGACCCATAGCGAGGGCTATGGACTGGATTGCGAGAACTGCCATCACGCCTATGATGCCTCTGAAAAAGCGTCGCCGGATTCATGCGGCCAGTGCCATACCCCTGATACCAAACACCAGCCGGTACTGGGAGAGAAAGGTACATTTAGCCACGATGCCCACGCCCAGGAATACGGCCTGTATTGTAATGACTGCCACCATAACTATCAACAGGGCGACGCCGGCGGCCCACAGGCCTGTACCGATTGTCATCAGCGCGGAATGGGCGGCGGTATGATGCCCGGCAGGAAAGCGGCTTTTCACACGCAGTGTATCGGCTGCCATAATAATTTCGGTGTGGGCCCGAACCGCGCCGACTGTACCGGGTGCCACGGTATCCGAAACCGCACCGAGGCGTTTCATACGCAATGTATGGATTGCCATGAGAATGCCGGTGCCGGTCCTACCGATTCGGATTGTAGTCAGTGCCACGGATATTAGCCGACAGGAACTATTACGGACAGGCAACAAATTTTCAAACCGAACAACACGGTTAAAGGTTAATCCATGAAGAGATCATTTTTTGGCTTTATCAAACCGAAGCTAACATACGAGCCTATAACGGATAGCCAGCCCGAACCCGTTTACATCCAGGCGCCTCAGAAAATCCGGTTCCTTTTGGATACCCCGGAGGCTAGTGACGGGGTGCCCGCGCTTTCCGTCGGCGATCAGGTCAAAATGGGCCAGCGGATCCGGGCCGACGCTGATGGCGGGGACTACGCCTTGGCCAGTAAAGCCGGCAAGGTTACCGAAATCGCGCCTTTTATTGGTATGATGCAGGCAAAGCAGACGGCTGTCACCGTTGCCGTTGATGCGGAGGCCAGCCAGACGGCAGATGATGAATTCAAAGAAAAGAGCCAGAATCCGAGCCTCGATGTCGCCAGGCAGTTTCTCCAGGCGCTACCCGGAAAACCCGATTTTTCGCCTTTTTTCAATTCCGACAGGTTGATCAAGGCCATCGTTATATTGGGCCTTGACAGGGATCTCCTCTCTACCACCAACCAATTTTTCGTAAAAACCGGCATTGAATCGATAAAAACCGGAATCGATATCCTGCGCAAAATTACCGGCATCCATAATGTGATGCTGGCGGTTCCGGAGTCCCTGGTGCAAGTCGCCGGCGCCTCAGGGGCGGGAGTAAAGACTGTGGATTCGGAATACCCCGCCGCGCACCCCCAGTTGATTGTCCGGCATGTGATGGCCGATGAGATAAAAGGCGGAGGCGATGCCGGCAATGCCGACGTGGCATTTTTCTCGGCCGAAGCGGTATCCGCCATGGGGGCGGCATTCAATACCGGCCAGCTTCCGATGAACAAGCTGGTGACCCTTATTTCAAAAAGCGGCAATAAACGGCTGGTCTGCGCAACCATTGGCACGCCGTTGAAGGATATCCTGAACAGATTCAATGAAACCATCCAGGATGGCGATCGGATCGTTTTCGGCGGCCCCATGACCGGGGTGGCGGTTTATACCACGGAGCATCCGATTCAGCCGGATACGGACACCATAATGATCCAGGACCGAAGTCAGATACCCGAGCGCCAGGATGTCGCCTGCATCAACTGCGGCGAATGCGTCCGGGTCTGTCCGGTCAACATTCCGGTCAACATTTTGGTTCGACTACTCGCGGCCGATCAGTACGAGGAGGCGGTTAGCCAAGCCGAACTTGACGCCTGCATCGAATGCGGTCTGTGTGACTATGTCTGTGAAGCCCGAATTCCAATTTTTCAATATATCACGCTTGCCAAAACTACGTTGGAGCGCATGAAAGCGGAGGAAAGCAATGCCTGAGCCTATCAAACTGACGGTTTCTCACGCCCCGTTCTGGCATAACGGTAGTCAGGTCTTCTTCAAGAATTATCATATCTTGCTGGCGACCCTGCTGGCCGTTATTCCCGGCCTGTTAAAATACGGGGCCCCGGCGCTGTCGGTGGTGACCCTCTCTATTGCCTCAGCCATGATCTGGGAGCTGATCATGAACTATCTGACCCGGCGGCCGATTTCCATTGGCGACGGCAACGCGGCATTGCTGGGTATGCTGTTTGCCATGATGCTTCCGGCCACGACCCCGTGGTGGGTTGTTGTGGTGGGAACGTTTTTCACCATAGTCGTCGGCAAGGAGATTTATGGCGGACTTGGCGGTAATCCGTTCCATCCGGCGGTTTTGGCCACCGCGATATTGATGCTTTCCTGGGGCAGCTATTTTGATTTCAATGAGGCGTTGGTCAACTATCAGTTTGACTTCAACCCGGTTTATCCCTTGGCGCTGGCCAAGTCTTTCGGAACAGGGGCTGTTGAAGGGTTTAACTCGCTGGATCTTTTGCTTGGCCGTCAAGTCGGCGGCATCGGGACATCCTGCATGCTGGGTCTGATCATCGGAGGGGGCTATCTCATGCTTCGGGGCTATATTCGATGGGAGATCGCCGTTTCATTCATGGTGGGCATGTTTGTCACGGCATTCTGTTTTCATCAGGCCAATCCGGAGGTTTATGCCAGCGGCAGTTTTCATTTACTGACGGGATATTCCCTGTTTGGGGCGTTTTATCTGGCCACGGAGGACTCCTCGTCGCCGGTGAACTTTATTCCGATGCTGATCTATGGAGCTCTTGGCGGGTTTCTGGCGGTGCTTATCCGCAATATCGGGACCCATATTGACGGGGTGGTTTTTGCCATCCTGGTGATCAATATCGTTAATCCCATCATTGATAAAATCCGACCCAAGACCTTGCGAAAGGTAGCCAATTATGCGTGAAATGATAAAAATGGTCGTCGTGCTGACAGTCTTGAGCACTCTATCGGGCGGGCTGCTGGCCGCTATACAGAGCAGCACGCAGGAGCGAATCGACAGTCAGGTTCTCAAATTCGTCAAGGGTCCGGCCATTCAGAAAATTTTAGAAGGCGCCACCAATAATCCGGTCAGCGATCGGTTTGCCGTTCCGGTGGGCGAGGAAGAAAAAAACTTCTTTGTCGGTGTTTATGAGGGAAAGCCGGAAGTTGTCGCATTCGAGACAAAGGGCAGCGGCTATGGCGGGGATGTCGGCGTCATGGTGGCCGTGAATGTGAAAACCGGAAAGATCCACGGCGTCAGTGTCACCACCCATAATGAAACGCCGGGTGTCGGGGCGCGGGTCGAAACCCACGAGGATTTCAAAAAGCAGTTCAAGGGTGTGCCCATAGGCACGGAGACCAAGGTCAAAAAGGACGGCGGTGAGATCACGGCCATGTCGGGGGCGACCCTTACATCCCGCGCCGTATGCACGGCTGTTAGAAGGGCCGGGGATCTGTATGGGAAGCTTGAACCGCAAATCAAAGAAAAGTTATCCACTTTTTCCGGCTAAGGGGAAGTAAAGATTATGGCAAAAACGCTGGCTCAGGAATTTAGCAAAGGCTTATGGGAGGAGCTCCCGCCGTTTCGGCTGGTGCTCGGGCTCTGCCCAACGCTCGCGGTGACAAAATCGGTTGAAAACGGGCTTGGAATGGGTATCGCAACGACATTCGTGCTGGTCTGTTCAAACCTTTTGGTGTCGCTGCTCCGAAACGTGATCCCGGCAAAAATCCGGATTGCCTGTTATATCATTATTATTGCGACCTTCGTAACAGTGGTGGAACTGCTCATGCAGGCGTATGCCTATCCATTGTATCTTGAGCTGGGTATTTTTATTCCGCTGATTGTTGTCAACTGTATTGTTCTCGGAAGGGCTGAAGCGTTCGCCTCCAAGAATGCTCCGGTGTATTCGGTGGCTGATGGATTGGGCATCGGGGTCGGATTTACCCTGTCTCTGGGTGCGCTTGGCGCGGTTCGGGAAGTGCTGGGCGAAGGAACATTCTACGGGATGCAGGTTTTTGGCTCCTCATTTGAGCCCTTCACGTTCATGGTCGAGGCGCCGGGGGCATTTGTCTGCCTCGGATTGATGCTCTGTCTCATCAATCTGGCCGGAAACCGATAATTACCGGTTTGAAAAGTTCAAACAGGAGTTGAATATGGGCGACATTTTTGTACTGATCATCAGCTGTATTTTTATCAACAATATTGTGCTGGCACAATATCTGGGAAACTGTCCATTCCTCGGCACCTCCAAGAAAATGGAGACCGCCGTAGGCATGTCCATGGCGGTTATTTTCGTGCTGACCATGGCTGGCGTCATTACCTGGATTGTCGATACCTACTTTCTTGTCGGCCTTGGTATTGAATTCCTGCGGACTATCGCGTTTATTCTGGTCATCGCATCCCTTGTGCAATTCGTTGAAATGTTTCTTAAAAAGAGCATCCCCGCCCTATATGCCGGTCTGGGCATATTCTTGCCTTTGATTACCACCAACTGTGCGGTCATGGGCGTCTGTCTGATCAACGTTCAGGAGGAATATACCTTCGTGGAGGCGTTGATCTCATCAATCGCCTATGCGGTCGGGTTTGGGCTTGCCCTGGTTTTGTTTGCCGGGCTTCGGGAGCGGATCAACATCGGGCGCGTGCCGAAGCCGCTGCAGGATACATCCATCGGACTGGTAACCGCCGGCATTATTTCACTGGCATTTTTTGCCTTTAAAGGCATGGTATAACCGAACGCCGCGGAGTCAAAGGAACTGTTCAGCGTTCTTATAAATTATAATTTATTTAGCGGCTGAACTCAGTATAAGGAGGAAGGTTTTGCTTGAATCTGTTCTTTTTACCTTAGGGCTTGGCCTGATCATCAGTATCGCATTGAGCTTTGCTTCCCGAATTTTTTATGTTTACGAGGATCCGCGGATTGCAAAGGTCGAGAACCTTCTGGCCGGTGCCAACTGTGGCGGATGCGGCTATACCGGCTGTTCTGCTGCCGCTGAGGCCGTTGTAAAGGGTGAGGCGCCGCCGAATGTCTGTATTCTGACCAGCAAAGAAAATGTGGATAAGATTGCAGAGATTATGGGTTTGGAACCCGGAACCGCTGAACCGCTGAAATCCTACAACGATTGTGATGGGGGCGAGCGGGCGACAGACCGCTTTTACTATGAAGGGCTAAACAGCTGCAAGGCGGTTGCCGCCTTATACGGTGGAAAGCGGGATTGTCCCGTTGGGTGCCTGGGGTTCGGCGATTGTATCCGGGCCTGTCAATTTGATGCCATAAAAATGGGCAAAAACGGCTTTCCGGTGATCGACAAAGAAAAATGCGTTGGCTGCGGGGCATGTGAAAGGGCCTGCCCGAAGCCGATCTTAAAAGTCCGCACCATGAGCGATCGGCTGCTGCATTTGAATGACGAAGATGATGCCGTGGCTCCCTGCGCCCAAACCTGTCCGGCGGAAATCGACATTCCAAGATATATTCACCATATAAAAGAGGGTGAGTACGAGGAGGCCGTAGATACGATCCGGGAGCGCAACCCGCTGCCGCTCGCCTGTGGCCGGGTGTGTCCCCATCCCTGTGAATCCTATTGCCGCAGGGGAATCGAGGACGAACCGGTGGCCATTAACCACTTGAAACGCTTTGCGGCCGACTACGAAATGAATTCAGGAAAGCGCATACCGATTGAAAAAGCGCCGGATACCGGCAAGCGGGCGGCAGTTATTGGCGGTGGGCCCGCCGGATTGAGCTGTGCGTATTTTTTGCGTCGCGCCGGCCACCAGGTAAGCATTTTTGAAGCCATGCCCAAGTTGGGCGGTATGCTAAGATACGGGATTCCCGAATATCGGTTGCCCAAAAAGGTGCTCGACTGGGAAATCGATGGGATAGTAAACCTCGGCATCGACTATCATACCAATGTACGGCTGGGCCGTGATTTTGAATTCGGCGCCCTGATTGCCGCCGGTTATGATGCCATATTCTTCAGCATCGGGGCATGGAGCGATTATCAGTTGAAAATCCCCGGTGAAGATTTGAATGGCTGCTATACCGGAATCAATTTTCTCTCCCGGGTAGGCAACGAGGAGCAGTTGGACATCGGAAAACGGGCTGCGGTTATCGGCGGCGGCAATACGGCCATCGACTGTACCCGAACCCTGGTTCGTATGGGCTGCGAAAAAGTCTATCTGGTCTACCGGCGGACACGCAAGGAGATGCCGGCCAATGAAGTAGAGATCGACGCCGCTGAAGAAGAGGGGATTGAATTCATTTTCCTCGCTGCGCCCAACCAGGTGATGGGCGATGACGAAGGGCGCGTAACGGGTCTTGAATATTTAAAGATGGAGCTGGGTGAACCCGATGCCAGCGGAAGGCGCCGGCCGGTTCCGATTGAGGGCTCGGAGACCCTTTTGGATGTGGATATGATTATTACCGCGATTGGTCAGGCGCCTTCAGCGGAATTTCGCGGCAAGGGGGACCGGATGGATGACATCTCCTGGAGCCGGAAGAATACTTTTGAGGTCGATCCCGCCACCCATCAGACCAATGTCCCCTATATATTTGCCGCCGGAGATGCGGCGACGGGTCCGGCGCTGGTTGTGGATGCCATCGGCGGCGGACGGAAAGCGGCCCGGTCGATGAATCTCTTTTTGAAAGGCAAGCCGGTAACCCCGCAGCCAAAGGCAATCCTAAATAAACATATTCAGGATACGATTTTCGACTCGGTGGCTGGTATTAAACAGAGCAAACGGGTTGAAACGCCTGAAATGCCCGTGGCTGATCGGATCAATAATTTTGATGAGGTGGATCTGGTGATCAGCGAGTCGGATGCTCTCAGGGAGGCCGGCCGATGTTTGAACTGCTGCCGGTACTGTTATAATCCGGATTATGAAATCCAGGCCTAGCCCGGCCTGGCGCAGACCCTCTTCAGCCGATATCAGTATAAGCGCTGTCTATCGTTTTTTGATTGCGAAAGCAGCGCTTTTTTTATCCTTATATCCATCCATTATCCAGACCCCGCGTGGCTTGGACAAGATCTGTTTTTGATGCCGGGCGCCGGGCGGATCTGCAAGCACGCTTTACAATCCCCAATGGACCTGTTAGAAAAGGGCATTTACGGATTTTAATCGTATTGGCCAATTTTTGACGAACCGTGACGGATAAAACACAAAAGCCCCCGTTAGCGTATTTTCAGTGGAAGCATGACCTGATCGCGGAGCTCCGTGCCGGCAGCCACATGGCGGAAACCGGCAGGGGACCGGTGGAATATGCGGTCAAAGGCCATGATACGCCAACAGTAGTTGGTATTCATGGCGGCCCCGGCGGCTATGATCAGGTATTTCCCCTTTGGTCCGATATTACAGCGAGGGGATTCTCACTTTTGGCCTGGTCGCGTCCGGGATATCTCCGTACCCCCCTTTCTACCGGATATAGTTTTAAGGCGCAGGCGGATGCCCTGGCCGCATTGTTGGATTATCTCGATATCGAGCGGGTGGGCGTCCTGGGATTTTCAGCCGGTGGCACCTGTGCATTGATGTTTGCCGCCTATTATCCGGAGCGGGTGTGGGCATTAATCCTTGAAAGTACCGTTAGCCAACGGTATCATTTTATTTCTCAAAATAATGGCGCCGGGCAGTTTTTTGCCAGAATGCTGTTTAATGATCCGGCGGTTTGGCTATATAATCAGGCCGCGGCTTACTTCCCTAAACTCGCGCTAAAATCGATGGTCCGGTTTGAAAGTACCCTGGATAATGAGGCGGCTGAAAGGCTGTTAAACGATATTCTTAGGGATCGGCAGCAGGTTTCGCATTTAATGGAATTGATCAAGTCCATGTCTCCCTTCAGCCATCGCAAAAAGGGCCTGGAAAACGATTTGGCCCAGTTGGCCGCCATTGATAAACTGCCATTGGAAGACATCCGGTCGCCGACGCTGGTGATACACGGGACCGATGACGGCGATGTGCCCCTTCATCAGGCGCAATATACGGCCTCAATGATTCCCGGAGCCGAGCTTTTTCTGGTTGACGGGGGCTTTCATATTCTTACGCTTTCTGATAAGGCTGATGAAATCGCCAAAAAACGAATCGATATGCTTTTGCGGCATGTCCCCTAGAAACAAACGGTTGGGTATCCAGCCGCCGCCCGCGCTGACAGCGGCGTCATATTTTAGAATAACATGATATATGATTAAACAAGGTATTGGGTGTAGGTATGGCCGAAGACACAGAGCAACATCAAAAATCAATTGAGAACGAATTGAAACGTTTGGACCGGGAAGTGGATGCCATGGATGCCAAGCTTCGGGCTTACTTGGCGGATCGTCAGAACAAACCCCATCCGCGGCATCACGAACTGATAGAAAAAATCCAGCGATACCGGATACCGCCGGCAGCCTCAACCAAGCCTCTTGAAACAATGCTGGACAACCTCCAGTGGAAGGTTTTTTATAACAAAAAAGCCTGGCAGCAGCTCTGGGAAAACGCAGAAGCCGCCTACCGCCAGGGGAGGGCATTCGGCAGTACGGCGGCGCCGGCCTCGCATGCCTCGGAAAAAGAGGCGTCGGACAAGCATTCGTCGCTCTATTCTTACTGGCAGCTCCAGCAGAAGAAGTTGGATGAAATGGGCACCCGAGGCACGGAGTCTGAAGCGGATTTTGAAAACCGGATCAAGCAACGCTACAAGGAGTTGTCCGGCAACAAGGGCGATGATCAGGAAATCGTAATGACCTTTGACAAGGACAAAAAGCAATGTACCCTTGAACTCAAACGGAAGGGCTAAATCCTATGGGGTTTTTCAAACGCCTGATGGGGGTTTGTCGCACTCGCCCGCCGGCTGATAGCGCGTGCTGGATCTATGAAGACGGGCGAATTGAAATCGATCTGAACCGCGCCCCGGAATTGTCCGTCCCTGCCGGTGCCATTCGGCTGGAGAAAAAAACGCTTCCTGACCGGATTCTGATATTTAATGGGGGTGATCAGCAGTTTCACGCGATTTACAATCGGTGCTCCCACATGGGCCGGCGGCTTGATCCGCTGCCGGATACCCGCACCATCCAGTGTTGCAGTGTGTCCGGTTCAACCTATGATTACAGCGGCGGCGTGATGTCCGGCCCGGCCAAAGAGTCCGTAAAAATTTTGCCGGTAGTGAAATCGGAGAATCGCCTTTATATTCATTTGAAGGCCTGATCCGGATAGATGGCGTTGAGTTCCCGGATAACAGCGTCCATATCCGGGGCGGGCGGGGCTTCAATGAAGACGGATTTGCCGGTTCCGGGATGTTCAAACCGCATCTGCCACGCATGCAGCATTTGGCGGTTGACGGCTTGCGCCACAGAAGCCAGTTTTTGGTTATTCTGTAAGAATTTACGGGGTCTTTTCATTCCGTAGACGGTGTCGCCGACGATCGGACAGTTTATCGCCGCGCTGTGCACGCGGATTTGATGGGTCCGCCCGGTTTTTATGGTGTATTCAATAAGCGCTATCCGGCCGTACCGGGCTTTGACCCGCCATCGCGTTTCAGCCGTGCGCCCCCTTGCATACCTCGAAGATGACATTTTTTTTCGATCGACGGCATGGCGCCCGATGGGAAGATCGATCCGGCCCGCCGCATTTTTCGGCTGTCCATAGACAAGGCCGAGATATTTCTTCTCGATGCTTCGCGCTTTAAACTGGGCGGATAGGTGGTTGAACGATGCCTCCGATTTCGCCACCAGAAGAAGCCCTGAAGTGTCCTTATCCAGTCGATGGACGATCCCCGGCCGGCCGGGCGTATTTCCGACATCGCGCAGATCCGGACAGTGATGGATCAGGGCATTGGCCAGTGTTTGGCGATTATGGCCGGGGGCGGGATGGACGACCACGCCCGGTGGTTTGTTCAGAACAAGGCATTCTTCATCTTCAAAGAGGATAGCGAGGGGAGTCGGTTCCGGTACGAGAGGCCCATCGGCTGCCGCCGGATTTTTAAAAGCGGCAGCCAAACCGCTGACATGGCTGCCCGCCATTGTTTTATAGGCGGGTTTGCGTATCCGGCCGTCGACCCGGACGAGCCCCTCACGGATCAGGCGGCTGACGGTATTTCGGGATAATTCAGGGTGCCGGGAGGTAATTACCGTATCCAGCCGGAGATTCGCTTCCGACTTCGCCACGGTAAAAGAAATCGACCATTGGTCGGCCATAGCATCTTATTGCAGGGGTTGAAACAGGGATTCGATTTCGCCCCACATGGTGTTTTCGTCGGTATTTTTAGCCGTGCAGAGTTCTCTTAAAAGAAGCCCTCTTGCCGTATCCAGCAGCTTACGTTCCCCAAAGGATAGATCTTTTGCCAGCTTTAACACAAACAGATCCCTGAAGACTTCGGCGACATCATAAAGAGAGCCCGTTTTTATCTTATCCATGTATTCCTTGTATCGCCGGTTCCACGTCTGATTGTCAAAAATTTCATCCTTTTTCTGTTTTAAAATCGAGTAAATGTCGGGAATCTCGCTTTCATGGATAACTTCACGGAGTCCGACGGATTCCACATTCATGGTCGGGATCATGATGACCATGCCATTGTCTATAATTTTCATAATATAGAAGTCATGCTTGGCGCCGTTGATGGTTCGACTTTCAATGGACTCGATCCGTCCGACGCCATGGGCCGGGTATACCGCCAGATCACCGACTTGGAACGATTTCAGGTTTTGTTTTTGGGCTTGTGCTTTTTTAGCCATAAGTCTCACCAGTTTATAATCCGATTCGTTTAATCCAAAACATAAAAAAATATTTATATCATTTTTTCTATTTTTGTTCAACAAAAAAAGGGATTGACGAGAAGCCCCGTCAATCCCTTTTCCGCAATTTATACGGGTATGCGGTCGGAAACGATTAAATAAGGAACGGTACCATGAGCAAGGCCACAACGTTTAAGATCTTGATCATGGGATTGATCGCCGGACCAGCGGTATCCTTATACGGATCGCCGACCGTATCACCGGTGACCGCAGCTTTATGCGCATCACTGCCCTTGCCGCCGAAGAAGCCGTCCTCGATGTATTTTTTCGCATTATCCCATGCCGCACCACCGGTGGTCATGGAAATCGCGACGAACAGCCCGGTGATGATGCTGCCGATCAAGAGTCCGCCCAATGCCACTTTGCCCAGCAGGAAGCCGACCAAGAGCGGTGCCGCAACAGGCAGCAGGGCGGGTATCAGCATTTCCTTCAATGCGAATTTGGTAACGATATCGACACAGTTGTGATAATCCGGCTTTGAAGTGCCCTCCATGATCCCGGGAATTTCCCGGAACTGCCGGCGAACCTCGTCAACAACGGCGCTGCCGGCGCGGCCCACCGCCTGCATGGCCATGGAGCCGAACAGGAACGGCAGCAGCCCACCGATAAACAGGCCGATAATGACGTCCACATTGGAGAGATCAAAGGTAATATTCTCGACGGCCTTTCCGGATACTTTAGCCATCTCCTCGGCCTGCAGGACGAATTCCTGGGTGTAGGAGGCGAAAAGCACCAGGGCGGCAAGGCCGGCAGAGCCAATGGCATAGCCTTTGGTGACCGCCTTGGTGGTGTTGCCCACCGCATCCAGCGGGTCGGTTACGGCGCGGACGCTGTCGTCAAGTTCCGCCATTTCGGCAATACCACCGGCATTATCCGTGATCGGACCATAGGCATCAATCGCAATGACCATGCCCGTCATGGACAGCATCGCCACCGTGGCAATGCCAATCCCATAAAGGCCGGCAAAGCCATAGGCGACGCCAATCGCCAGGCAGATAGCCAGAACCGGCGCGGCAGTGGACTGAAGGCTGACCGCCAGACCGGCAATAATGTTGGTGGCATGGCCGGTGGTTGAGGCTTCCGCAATGCCCTTAACCGGTTTATAGGTACCCGTATAGTATTCCGTGATAATAACGATGACAACGGTTAATACCAAACCCACCAGCGCCGAATAATACAGATTGATCGCCGGGATGCCGTTCATATCGGTCATAAGTTTCGTGGTGACGAAGTAGAACGCGATGGCAGCCAGGATGGCGGCGCCGAACATTCCCTTATAAAGGGCTCCCATGATGTATTCGCTTTTGCCCAGGCGGACAAAAAAGGTGGCGATGATCGATGCGATGATGGAAACGGCACCGAGAACAAGGGGAAAGTGAACGGCCATCGTATTGTCTTGAAACATCAAGGCGCCCAGTAGCATGGCGGCGACAACCGTTACCGCATAGGTCTCAAAAAGGTCGGCGGCCATGCCGGCGCAGTCGCCTACGTTATCCCCAACGTTATCGGCGATAGTGGCCGGGTTGCGCGGATCGTCCTCCGGAATACCGGCTTCGACCTTTCCGACCAGGTCGGCACCGACATCGGCGCCCTTGGTGAAAATTCCGCCGCCGAGACGGGCAAATATCGAGACCAGGCTGCCGCCAAATCCCAGAGCAACCAGGGGAACCACCAGATCCTTAAGGGCAGTACCCTCCGGGGCGGAAGATGACAAGAAGGTGAAGTAGCCGGCAATTGCGGTCAACGCCAGGCCGGCAACCAGCATACCGGTTACGGACCCGCCCTTGAATGCGAGGCTGAGACCGGATGCCAGGCCTTTTTTGCAGGCTTCCGCCACCCTGAGGTTCGCCAGAACCGAAACGCGCATGCCGATATAGCCTGCTAAATAAGAGGCCACGGCGCCTACCAAAAAGCCGATGCCGGTCTTGGCGTTTAAGCCGAAGAAAATGACGATAAAAATAACGATCCCTACAATCGCCATACTTTTCAACTGCCGATTCAGGTAGGCAATCGAGCCTTCCTGAATGGCGTTGGCGATTTCGATCATTTTGGGTTCTCCGGTATCCGCGCCTTTAATGATGCCGGCAACCAGAAGCGAATAAAGAATTCCGATTACTCCAACAAATGTACACGTCAGTGGAATATTGTTCAAAATCCATTCCATATCAACCCTCCCTAACTAATCAGTTAAAAGATAAAACTTTGTTAAACGTTAATTGAAACGATTCATACCCTCGTTGACACCATGCCTAAGAATTGTCTTCACAGCATCCGCTGCTTTATCCGGTATCGGCTCAAACTCCCGCCACTCATCAGCGGTAAAGCTCCCGAGGACATAGCTGCTCACGTCGATGGGTCCCTCGGGTCGCCCGATACCGATCCTTATTCGGGGAAAATCCCCGCTTCCAACGGCATCGATAATCGACCTCAAGCCATTATGCCCTCCATGTCCTCCTTTCGCTTTAATTTTAATTTTTCCATAACCAATATCAATATCATCATGGATCACCAGCAGATGATCCAAAGGTATCTGAAAAAAATCGGCCATTCGGCTGATCGGCCATCCGCTGCGGTTCATATAGGCCATGGGCCTCAATAGGATGGCGTCAACCCCCTCAATGCAGCCCCGGCCGAAATCGGCATCAAACTTGTTTCGGCTGAGGGGGGCATGATTGGCCCCCGCAATGCGCTCAATTACCATAAAACCGGCATTATGTCGGGACCAGGCATATTTTCTGCCCGGATTGCCCAGGCCGGCTATTAACCACGGGGTTCCGATTATTCCTCTTCCACCTCTCCGCCGGCTGCTTCCTCGGCTTCGCCTTCTTCACCCGCTTCGAGCTCTTCAGCCTCGGGTTCCTCCTCTTTTTCCATGGCCGGGCTTACAACGGTCAAGACGGTAAAGTTGGTCTCATAGGGAATTTCAATTTTTTCACCCAGCTGGATATCCTCAACGTGGAGGGAATCCCCCACATCGAGCTCGGTGATATCAATTTCGATCTGTTCCGGGATATCGCCCGGCAGACAATTGACTTCGAGTTCCCGTCGAATAATCTGCAGAATTCCGCCTTCTTCCACGCCTTTAGAGGTGCCAACGGCCGCTACCGGCACGGTGGTCGTAATCTGCTGATCCATTCTAACCTCATAGAAGTCCACATGCAGATATTTGAACTTTACCGGGTCAATCTGCAGTTCTTTGATCATAACGGTCTTCTTGTCTTTTGCGCCGTTTTCGATCTGCAGATCCAGTAATGCCTGACTGGGACTGACCTTGTTCAACAGGATCTCCATGTCATGGATGCTGAGCGATAAAGGCATACTGTCAATATTCGCCCCATAGAGCACAGCCGGCATATCGCCCATCCGCCGTAGCGCGCGGGCGACCCCTTTTCCGGTTTTTTCACGTTGTTTTGCGGTTATTTGATATCGGTCCAATATTTAATGCCTCCGTTAACAGTTTTTTATCCTTATATAAACAGTGATGTCACAGAATCCCCGGTATGGCTCCGGATGATCGCCTCGCCGAAAAGGTTGGCAATTGAGAGCACTTTTATTTTGTCGCAGGCCAGTCCCTTGTCTGAAAGGGGAATGGTATCGGTAACCACCACCCTGGAAAGGGCGCAATCTTTTATCCGTTCGATCGCCGGACCGGAAAGCACGGGATGCGTACAGCAGGCATGCACCTCACTGGCGCCGTTTTCCATAACCGCATTGGCCGCCTGGGTCAATGTCCCGGCGGTGTCAACCATGTCATCGAGTATGACCGCTTTTTTCCCCGTCACATCGCCGATGACCGCCATAGCCTTGGCTTTGTTCGGCTCATCCCGCCGCTTGTCAATAATGGCAAGGCCGGCGCCGAGTCGTTTGGCAAATGCCCTGGCCCGTTCCACCCCCCCGGCATCCGGAGAGACAATGACCATGTCGTCTTTATAATTGTTTTTCATGTAGTCGATGAGCACCGGTGCGGCAAACAGGTTGTCCACCGGGGTATTGAAAAATCCCTGGATTTGGCTGGCATGCAGATCCATCGTAATAATTCGGTTGGCACCGGCGGTGGTCAGTAAATCTGCCGCCAATTTGGCGCTTATCGGAACCCTCGGGGAAACCTTTTTATCCTGGCGGGCATAGCCAAAATAGGGGAGAACCGCTGTAATGCGTCTGGCTGATGAACGCTTGAGCGCGTCAATCATCAGCAGCAGCTCCATCAGATTATCATTGACCGGATAGCTGGTGGATTGAACAACAAAGACATCTTTGGCCCGGACATTTTCATGGATTTCAATCTGGATCTCCCCGTCACTGAACCGCTGGACTTTGGCCCCACCCAGCGAGCGGTTCAGATATTCGGTAATGGACTTGGACAGGATGGGGTTCGAGTTGCCCGCAAAAATAATGTAGTCGTTTTCAACCGCCATCTTTTTCGACTTCTCTCTTTAGATTTGGCTGGGGCGGGAGGATTCGAACCTCCGAATGCAGGAACCAAAATCCTGTGTCTTACCTCTTGACGACGCCCCAGCAAGGTCGTTTGTTGATGGTATGGCGTTTCAGCCAATCCGCAGCCTCGTCATAAAGGCTTCCCATTGTGGGTACCGCCCCTTGACATTTGTATAGGCATTATGCGCCTGTACCGTATCCGGATAAATGCCGAATACCGATGATCCGCTACCGGACATCAGTGCGCCGAGGGCCCCCTGAGCCAGTAAAGCCGATTTTGCCTCGGCAATTTCCGGATAGATCTTAAACGCCGTGGGTTCAAAATCATTGTAAAGGACACGGCTGATCCCCTTTTTCTGAATATGCCTAAAAATACTTTTTTTATTTATTTTTTTGGTTTTTGTCAATCCAAAATTCAATTTTTGATAGATAACGGCGGTTGAGACGGGGGTTCTCGGGTAAATGAGGACAATGGGGGCCTCGGGTAATTGCTCATAGGCCGTAAGGCGGTCTCCGATGCCTGTTGCCAGGGCCGGGCGCCCATATACGAAAAACGGCACATCCGCGCCGATTGTTCCGGCCAGATCCATCAGGGCATGCCGCGAGAGAGGGGTCTCGTATCTCCGGTTGAGGGCGTTTAAAACCGCAGCGGCGTTGCTGCTGCCGCCGCCGAGACCGGCACCGACAGGGATCCTTTTGTCGATACCGATTGATATATGATCCCGGCAACTGGTGGCGTCAAAAAATCGCCGGGCGGCTTTTATCGCCAGGTTGGAACCATCCTCCGGGACATCCGGATGGCTGCAGGCGACCCGGCTTGCCGCTGTGTTAAATTCGATCCGAAGGGTATCATGCAGATCAATCGGGCACATCAAAGTGATCAACTCATGATACCCGTCCGGACGTTTACCGGTTATTTCAAGGTATAGGTTGACCTTTGCAAAGGATTCGATCTCCACCGGAAGGCCTCATATACCCTTTTGAAAAACCTATTTAGTTATTTTAACGACGATATAGCCGCGATGGGCGCGTTTGATATAGAATTGTAGCTCTTCTCCCTGTTCGGTTTGGCTGAGCACGGATTCATAATCGGCGACCGAGTCAATTGTCTGATGATTCATCTCTTTAATAATATCGCCTTTTTGGATTCCGGCCTCTGCCGCTTTGCTGTCCCCGGCGACGTTGACGACGACGACCCCCTGCCGGTTGGGCAGGTTAAGCTGCTCTAAAATATTGGGAGTGATATTAGAAACTTCAATTCCAAGCTCATCCGAGGATTGGTCGAAGGACTCCCCCTGCATCGAGGCGATCCGGCTCTCATCGCGTTTGGCGATTTTGACTTCCACGGTCTTGACTTCACCCTTATGGTAGAGCCTAATTTTTGCCTTCTGACCCACGGAGAGCTCGGCAACGACTTTGGATAACTCCCTTGCGGAATCAACTGATTTTCCGTTTACGGAAAGGATGATATCCTGCGGCTCGATGCCTGCCTCATCCGCGGGATCCCCGGGGAAAACCTGCGTGACCAATACACCTTCGTCCACATCATAGTATTCCTTCAGCTCCGGATCCAGATCCTGGATGCCGACGCCGAGCCAACCCCGGGTGACTTCGCCCGTTTTTTTCAGCTGCTCGATGATATCTTTGGCCATGGTAATGGGAATGGCAAATCCGATCCCTTCCCCCCCGGCGACAATGGCCGTGCTGATGCCGACGACCTCGCCATCCATGTTGATCAGGGGACCGCCTGAATTTCCCGGATTAATCGAGGCGTCGGTCTGAATGAAATCATCATAGGGCCCGGCGCCGATAACCCGGCCCTTGGCGCTTACGATGCCGGCGGTGACGGTATGTTCGAGGCCGAACGGATTCCCGATGGCAATTATCCACTGGCCGATCTCGAGGCTTTCGGAGCTACCGAATTCAAGAGTGGGCAGATCCTCATTCGCCTTGATTTTAATCAGGGCAAGATCGGTCGAGGGGTCGGCGCCTTTTATCTCCGCGTCATATTCCTTGTCGTTTTTCAGCTTGACCCGAATCTCCTCGGCATTTTTGATGACATGATGGTTGGTTACGATATAGCCGTTTTTATCAAGGATAAAGCCGGAGCCCAGACTTTTTTGTTTGAACTCTCGGGGATCCTCATCAAAGAATTTTTTGAAAAACTGATCGAACATGTCACCGTGCCCCCGGGGCCCCTGGAAGAAGTGCCGAAAGACCCGGCCACCGCCTTCAATCGTCTTGACGGTCCGGATATTGACGACCGCAGGGCTTGCGTGCTTAGCCAGCCCGGTGAAGCTTTGGGGCACGAGAGCGCTCTTACCTGGCTGGGTACCGGCGGCTGAGCTCGCATATTCACCGGATCCGATAAGTACCAGGCCCACAATGATCAGGATACCGATGACTGTTTTCATTATCGAACCGGACGGGAATTTTACTCTTATCATAGATTGGGTCTCCTAACTTGAGGTTTAAAGTTGATGGCTTCGTAAAAGGCGTATTAGACTGCGGATGCAGCATTTGTGCAGAAAGTAACGTTTGATTCGTTCTCGTACGCGGGCTCGTTCTCATAATCGGCTTTTAAATTTCGAATACGACGACGCCCATGAGAGCCGTGAGTACGATTAAGTTACTTAATGCCCATCCATAAATGGTTTATCTATGGCCGGACACTATTTAAGAGGACGCCTTTTTTTGTTTAACATACATAAGACGTAATTCGTATAGAATGTTTGTCAAGAGATGTTGTTCATCATCGGTCAAATTCCCCTGGGTTTTATCTGAGAGCATGGCCAGAATATCGATGGTTTGTTTGGCGAGCGCTAGATTGGTCACCCGGCTGCCGGTGGACGGATCGGCCTCCAACCCGAGATTGACAAGGGCCGAAGAGTTTAATGACATGATAAAGGTCGAAAAATTAATCTCAGGCAATGCGGTTGACGGCTCGCCACTTGCGTCGGTCTGTCCGGTTTTGGCTTTTTTGTCCTGATTCTGCTCACCCGACATTTTTCACCTCACAACGGTTTATAATTCAAAGATTTTGATATTTTTTACCTTGGGCAGGGCCCGGATCTGATCCACGATGGAGCCGGATATCGTACTATCCGTTCTAAGCAGGATGATATTGTTTTCCCCGTTGGCTTCCCGACCCACCTGCATTCTGGAGATATTGATGCCGTTTTCCCCGAGCGTGGAGCCGATGCTTCCGATGGCACCGGGCTCATCCCGATTGTGGATCAATGTCAGATGGCCCTGGGGAACGATTTCGATTCGGAAGTCGTTTATCCTGACAATCCTGGGCTCCGCTTTGCCGAACACGGTGCCTGCCACCCGGTAGGTTTCTTCCGTGGATATAACCTGCGCACTGATCAGGTTGTTGAATTCATAGGATTCTGAACTGCTGGAGGCCGATACCCGGATTCCTTTTTCCTTGGCCAGCATTGGGGCATTGATCATGTTGATTTCATCCGGCAGCATCGGATCGAGGAGACCTTTCAAAAAGGCCGTTGTCACCGGCGACATATCAAGCCCCTGGAAGTCACCGTCGTATTCAACGCGTGCCTCTTTCAACTGGCCGGTGCTAAACTGGGCGATCATGCTCCCCATCCGGTCGGCCAGAGAAAGGTAGGGTTGGAGCTTCTCCAACAGGTTGCCGGGAAGCGAGGGTACATTGACGGCGTTTATGATATTGTTATTTTTCAGGTATTCGATAATCTGCTGGGCTACGGCCACAGCCACATTGGTTTGGGCTTCAATTGTGGATGCGCCGAGGTGAGGGGTGAGCACGACATTCTCCAGCGAAAGCATCGGATGATCGGTTGGCGGCGGCTCGGTTTCGAACACATCCATGGCGGCCCCAGCAACCCTGCCGGATTCCAAGGCATCCTTAAGTGAGGCCTCATCGACAATCCCGCCCCGGGCGCAGTTGATCAGCATCACCCCCGGTTTCATTTTTTCAATTGCCGCTTTATCTATCATGCCTTGGGTGTATTTGCTTTTGGGCACATGGACAGTGATATAGTCGGCGGCTGCGTAGAGCGCCTCAAGGGAAACCGGTTCGAATCCTTTTTTTTCGATTGTCTCGGGCGGAATCACCGGGTCATAGACCATAACCCGCATCTTAAGGCCCCTGGCCCGGTCGGCAACCACTGAGCCGATTTTGCCGAATCCGATGACCCCCAGGATTTTATCCATGATCTCCCGGCCCTGAAGATTTTTCTTGTCCCATCGGCCGGCCTTGAGGGAGGCAGTTCCCTGGGGAATATTTCGGGTCAGGCTCATCATCAGCGCGATGGTATGCTCGGCTGTCGTGACCACGTTGCCGCCCGGCGTATTCATCACCACAACTCCCTTTTTCGTGGCCGCCGGAATATCCACGTTGTCTAGGCCGATGCCCGCCCGTCCCACTACTTTTAAGTTTTGCGCGCTGTCCAGAAGGTCTTCGGTTACTTTGGTGGCGCTTCGGATGACAAGGGCATCGTAATCTCCGATGATCGATTTCAATTCATCAGGGGAGAGGCCTGTTTTTACGTCTACATCAATGCCGGTTTCCTGCTCGAACAGATCAATTCCGGCCTCTCCAAGTTTGTCGCTGACTAAGACTCTCATTTGGCTTCTCCTGTCAATCGCCTCTGGCTTTCAAAATATGATGGCTTCGTAAAAAGCGATTTATTGCGCTGGCGCACCATTTTTGCAGAAAGTAACTCTGAAAAGCGTCCGCATTGTCATTTCGAGCGGTAGCGAGAAATCTTTAACAATCAAGATTCCTCGTC
>JAGXLR010000032.1 GCA_018334555.1 Desulfobacterales bacterium | reverse complement strand
GTACATGGCTATAAGCCTGAAAAATGTAAAATGCGCAGCGATTCATTCGCCACCGAGCTAAAACTCCGGGTCAATTCTCCGGAGACCGATTCGACGGGAAGCAGTAATTGACAGGCGCCTGTTAGGTGTTTTGTAGCGATTAAAAAAATAATCCGTATACCTTTTACCGAATAGTAGCAAAGCGAAGAAAATTTGCCGTCTTTAGCGTCCGGCTGGAAAGGCGGTAATTTTTTTAGGGATGAAGTTAGATATCTAAAACAAAAGAAGAGGATGCTAATTCAATGGATTTGGGCAGCCAGGATCTGATCAGTGAGGTTAATGAAAGCGTCAAAGACTTGCAAAATCGCATCGACAAGCATTGCTGTCTTGTCACCGCCATACTGGAAGGCCAGGGGGATACGCGCCATCTGCCGGTTTGCCCGGCACGCAAACGGGAACTTAAACTGAGGGAGGCGATTGAAGAGGCGATCGAGGTATTGGAACAGAGCCGTAAATCGTTTAAATCCAAACAACTGGAGGGGCTGCGTAAAAAATTGACGCAGGTGCTGATCGACAATGAATGAAGTCGCCCGTCTTGTTCGGTAAGCGCCGTATGAAGGGAATCGGGCCGGTAAACGGCCGGGGGGGGATTAAAAAATAAAAAATAGGGTTGACAAAATTTTTTTGGCAGATTAATTAAGTCATTCTTTTAAAGTTAGGAAACTCTAACTATTTACGGTTAGCCTTACGGTCTTCGGGATTTCAAAACTGCGGAGAAAGTGAAGGCGTAACATGGATATGAGTCGTGTATCCGGTTGCGCCTTTTTTTATTCACTAAAGGGAGGGCGATTAATGACACTGGATCAATTAAAACCGGGCGATGCCGGATACGTAAAAAAGCTGTCCAGCCGTGATAAGCTGGGACATCGGCTGCTATGCATGGGGGTATACCCAGGCCTGCATATCAAAGTCATTCGTAATGCGCCAATGCAAGATCCGATGGAAGTCGAGCTGGATGGCTATTTTATCAGTTTAAGGCATAATGAAGCCAGGTATGTAGAGGTCTCGAGCTAATGGGTAGACAAAAGACGCTGGTTGCCCTTGCTGGACAGCCGAATTCCGGTAAATCAACCGTATTTAATGCGCTCACCGGTGCCAGCCAGCATGTGGCCAACTATCCGGGTGTCACTGTGGAAAAAAAAATCGGCTGGTATTCCCGCAACGGCTATAAATTTGAAGTTGTGGATCTGCCGGGCGCCTATAGCCTCACATCGTATTCGCCGGAGGAGATGGTCGCCAGGGATTTTATTCTGCGTGAGAACCCGTCGGTCGTGGTCAATATCATGGATGCGGCCAATATGAAGCGCTGTCTTTTCCTGACCTTCCAGATTCTTGAGATGGAAACCCCGTTGGTGCTTAATCTGAACATGATCGATCTGGCGCAGAAGCGCGGAATTCATATTGATACGGAAAAACTGGCGAAACTGCTCGGGGTTTCAGTGGTCGCCACCAATATGAAAACCGGATTCGGCAGAAAGCAATTGCTGGCGGCCACTGAATCCGCTGCCGGGAGCCGGGCTCCGCATAAAGGGGTAAATATTGACTATGGCGAGATGGAGCCAATTTTCCGGGCGTTAGAAGACCGAATTTCATCGGAAACCCCGCATTTGCGATCCAAGTATCCGCTGCGGTGGCTGGCCATCAAGCTTATGGAGGGGGACAGCGAGATCCAAAAACTGGTTGCGGAAAACCATCCCGATCCGGAGCGCATGGTTGAAGCCATTAGGCAATGGCGGAGGCAATTCGAAGCCGACCATGACGAGATGCCGGAAATTCATATCGCCAACCGGCGCTATCAGGTAGCGGATCAAATCGCTAAATCCTGCGTGCAGTCCAAAACAATCGATAGGCTGCCGCTGTCCGACCGGGTCGACAAAATCGTCTGTCACCGGCTGTTGGGCCCGGCAATTCTGGTAGGCGTCATCTGGCTGCTCTATTATCTCTCCATCGTCCAGGGGTATAATGTGACCAACTACACTTGGCCGATTTTGGCGAAGATCCGGAGCCTTACAGAGGCGGTCATGCCTGCGCCGGGCTTTATCGAGATCCCGTTGCTCCGGTCGTTTGCCCTGTGGTTTGTGGACAGCGTCAACGCCTTGCTGAATTACATCCCCATATTCTTCATTTTGTTCGGTCTGATCGCCATCCTGGAGGACTCCGGGTACATGCCCCGCATGGCATTTATCATGGACCGGTTGTTTTCCCGCTACGGGCTGCACGGCCAATCGACCCTTCCCATGGTGCTGGGCGGCATATATGTGGGCGGATGCGCGGTGCCGGGCGTGATGTCCTGCAAGGGCATTCCGGATGAACGCTCGCGGCTGGCCACCATCCTGATTATTCCCCTGCTTAACTGCATGGCCAAGGTGCCCCTGTATATCCTTTTGATCAATATCTATTTTGCCGCGCACAAGGGCTGGGCCATGTTTTTTATTTCCACCATCAGCCTGCTGTTGGTGCTGCCGATCTCCAAAATCCTGACGCTGACGGTATTGAAAAACAGGCCCACCGCCCCGTTTGTCATGGAGATGCCGCCCTATCATCTGCCGACGATTCGCGGCGTTCTGACCCGGGCGGTGGAACGGGTGTGGCTGTTTATCCGAAAGATCACCACTATCGTGGCGGCAGTGGCCGTGGTGGTGTTTGTCCTGATGCAGTTTCCCGGTATCAGCGATGAGCGAACGGCCTATTACGAAGGGGAGAAGCAGAAAGCGGTAACCGCATTTCTCGGAAAGATTAAAAACACTTCATATGCCGGTGACATCCGGAGCGAGAACCTTATGGATTTCGTGAACTACTGGAATGACTATAAGCGCGCGCGGCTTCGGACCGGCGGTGGGGATGCGGCCAAAGCCCTGAATGCGGCGTATGAAGAGAAGAACCCGATGTTTTTTGAAATCGTCCGGCGCTCGGGTAAAGACGGCAGAACAGCCTACCGGGCGGCCCGAAGGCTGGTTCGGAGCCGAAAACAGCTGCTTATGGAAATGAAAAAGGAGCGGATCCACAAAAGTTTTTTAGGCCGGGCGGGCAAGGCGCTTGAGTCGGTGACCCACTACGCCGGGTTTAACTGGCGGGTCAACGTGGCGCTTTTAAGCGCCCTGGCGGCCAAGGAAAGCAGCGTGGCCACCCTGGGCGCGCTCTACGAGTCGGATGAACGCGGAGAAAGCCTGGAGAAGCGGATGGCTGAAAAAGAAAAGGGGTTTACCCCGCTTCATGCGTTGGCATTGATGCTTTTCATGGTGCTCTACCCCCCCTGCCTGGCAGCGGCGATTGCAGTGAAGATCCAGGCGGGTTCAACCAAGTGGATGCTGTTTTCCGTGGGATATGCCATGGCGCTTGGCCTGAGTGTGGCGGTCCTGGTATTTTCCGGGGGTAGCGCGTTGGGTTTGTCCGGTTTTCAGGCCATGATCGCTTTCTATGCGCTGGCATTTGGTCTGACGGTGGTTACGGGATTCATTAAAAATGAATCACAATATAGCTAAAAAATCATAGAAAGGAGGAAAAGCAAATGTTTAAGAAAAAACTGGTTATTGTCGGCGTGCTGCTGCTTGTTGCGATTGTTCCCACACCGGTGCTGGCGCACACGCCGCTGTGCTCCTGCTATGAGGGAGGCAACGACACGGTGATCTGTGAAGGCGGATTCTCCGACGGCTCGTCCGCCGCCGGTGTGGCGGTGCGCGTGGTCAATGAAGACGGCAAGGTCATCGTCAAAGGCAAAATGGATGATTTCAGCGAATTCGTGTTTGACAAGCCCGAAGGCCCCTACAAGGTCATCTTTGACGCCGGCCCGGGCCATGAGGTCGAAATCAAGGGGGAAGAAATCACTGAGTAAAGAAGCTTTATAACGTCTTACTCTTATTCTTACTCTAAAAAGGAGGCATCTTAATGAAAAAAGCAGTTCTTGGATTAACCGCTTTCATACTCGTAGCAACGGCGGCTCCCGCAATGGCCCATTTTCAAATGGTCTACACGCCGGAGTCGGCTTTGGAAAAGGCAGGCCCCATTGATCTCAAGCTGGTGTTTACCCATCCGTTTGAAGCCGGGCACACTATGAAAATGGAAAAGCCCGAGCGGTTTTTCGTGGTTCGCAAGGGAAGGAAAAAGGATCTGCTGGATACGTTAAAACCGATCCAGTGGACCAGCCTGACCAACAGCGCAGCGGCTTATGAGGCCGAATACCGGCTGCGGGGCATGGGCGACAATGTCTTCTGCCTGGTGCCCTCCCCCTATTATGAGGCGCAGGAGGATATCTATATCCAGCAGATGACCAAGATGGTTGTCAACACGGCCGGGTTCCCCACGGACTGGGATGCGGAAGTGGGGCTTCCAGCTGAGATCGTTCCTTTGGACAAGCCCTATGCCCTATGGACGGGTAACGTCTTTCGGGGAGTAGTGAAAAGTAATGGAAAGCCGGTACCCAACGCGGAGATCGAGGTGGAGTATATGAACCACCGGCCTTTGATGGCCCATAACGCCTTCGCACAACAGGCAGCGGTCGAAGCCCCCCAGGATGCCTTTGTCACGATGACCATCAGGGCCGATGCCGATGGTAAGTTCGTTTTTGGTATTCCCAGGGCCGGCTGGTGGGGATTTTGCGCACTTGGCGTAGGGCCTGCCGATGAATACAAAGAAAAGGAGTTGTCTCAGGATGCCGTAATCTGGGTTCAGGCCAGGGATATGAAGTAAAACCAACAAGCAGAAAGGACGGAAGCATGGAGGGAAAAGGAAGATTCGGATTCATTGTCGGGCTGGTGCTGGCTTTATTGTTCGTCACGCCTTTTAACGCTTCGGCCCAGGAAAAGCTCCGGAAGGAGATCCGGGAGCTCAAGGAGCGGATCCAGCAATTGGAGAAAAATGTGGAAAAAAATCAGGAGGAAAGCAAAGCCTTCCGGGCGCTCAAAGAAAAGTTCGAGCATTTAAGTATCGGCGGCGGAGTAACCGGTATCATTCAGGGGGCTGACATGGACAGTGGCTGGGACGATGATGATGCCGCAGACGGTTCCTACTCGGCCGATTTGGAGGTCGAAGTGGATATGGACAGATGGGGAACCGGTTTTCTCCATCTGGAAACCGGTGATGGTGACGGTGTCACCGATGAGATAGGTTGTCTTACCGGCACCAACGCGGATGCCATGGGGGGCATGGAGAACGATCTGGAGATCTCCGAGGCCCTGTGGACTTTCGGATTGCTGGACGACCGGCTGAACCTGACGGCCGGGAAGCTGGATCCCGTCACACTGATGGATGACAACAGGGTGGCCAAGGATGAAACCACCCAATTTATGGCTGATATCTTTGTGGATCAGCTGGCCATGGAATGGCCGGATGACTATACACCCGGCTTTCAGGCGGTAGTGGCGCCATGTGATTTTTTTGATCTGAAGATGGTCGCCCTATCTGCTGATACGGACTGGGAGGATCTGTTCAACCATATGTTCTATGGCGCGGAAATAGCCGTTCATCCGGAATTCAATGGTTTGGAGGGAAACTACCGCCTCTATGGATGGGGCAATGACCGTCACCATGTCGAATGGGGCGATGTGGCCGATGAGATAGAGGGATATTCAGGCCTTGATCCGAAGGCCTATTATGACGATGAGGATAACTACGGCATAGGCCTTTCAATCGACCAGCGGGTCGCCTCGGATATCACCCTGTTTGCCAGGTATGGCTGGCAGAACGATGACATTGCCGCCGCCGTAGAGGAGGAGGCCAGTGAGGGCGACCGCGAAGGCGCATGGATATTTGATGAGAATGGGGATCTCTCTTTTGAGCCCTACGGGGCGGTGGAGCAGAGCTGGAGCGTCGGAGGACAGATTACCGGCGAGCGCTGGTCAAGACCCGACGACGTGTTTGGCATGGCCGTGGGGATGGCCATGATAAACGATGATTACGAGGATTATCTGGAGGATTATGCCGACAACCGGCTTGTGGATGGAGCGGAGGGAGATGCCGGGGACGAGCTGCATTTTGAGGCCTATTACAGCTTTTGCCTTAATGAATACCTGGCGGTCTCCCTTGATACGCAAATAATTGACAATCCCAGGGGGGATGAAGACGCCGATACGGTGTATATGGCAGGACTTAGAACGCAGATCAGTTTTTAGCAGATTTAAATAAAGTTAATATCCGATAAAAACTGATACCACGCGCGTCCCCGCTCTTTGGCATTAAATTGGAGCCAGTGGCCGCCGGTCATGAAAAGATGCCGCGGCCACCCCCATTTCTCACATAGGGAAAGCACATTTTCAAACGGGCAGAGCCTGTCGCCGCGGGAGGCGATCATAAGGATGCGGTCCGTTGGAATTTTTGGCGTGAAATTGAGCGGCGAGTGGAGGGTCCAGACCGCCTTGATCTTTTTCATCAGCCGCTCATCCACCTCAAACTGATGCCGAACGGCTTCCGGGCGGTAATCGCCCGTGTTGAATTGAACGGCCGGCACCATCATGGCGCAGAAACTGATCCGGTCGGTTAAACCGGCAGCAAGGGCCGCGTTGTATCCGCCAAGGCTTGCCCCCAGGATGCCGATCCCATCGGCGCCCTGCCGGTCAAGAATACCGATGCACTGATAGAGGTCATGCATCGTCTGGCCGAAACATTCGCAGGTCATGGGCGCATCCTCCGGCTGCAGGAACATCCCGCGCTGCATGCGGGCCTTGGGCGCACGCCGCCAGTGAAACGGGGTGATGAAAAGGGCCACATCCAGTCCCATTCGATAGAGCTTTTTAATCCTGAACATCCGCTCGGCCTGGTCCGGGTCGCCTAACAAATAGCCGTGCAGGCATAAAACGGTTTTTCGACCGGCGTCGCCGTGTGCCCATTTGACGAGGTAGGCGGTGCGGTTTTCTTTATAGGATAGAAACTTGTCATTTATCAGCGGATTTTGCGTCGTGTAGCCGCTGGCAAAAAGGTAGACGCTGACTGTGCCGTCCAGATAGGGCCGGTTTTCGGCGATTTCGTAATCTGGCACCGCTTCGGGCAATTCAAAGAAATCCGTTGGGTTTTCCACAAAGCCCTGGTCGAAGTAAACATCCACCTGTTGCTCATATGTGCGGCGATCCATCGGCCGGACCGGCTTGAAGGGTTTGATGAGCTTTGGGATCGTCAGGAACATATCATCAGCCACCCCGCCCAGTCGGTCAAGGGCGGTTTTTCGGATTTTGGAATGCATCTGCTCGGGCATATATTCTCCTTTTGGCAATCAATGATTGACAATCTCGTAAAAAATCGATTTTAGGATGGCAAAGTAAAAAGTTCAAGATCAAGGCGCGCAAAATCCCGAGGAATGCAGCGTACTTAGCTGTACGTGAAATTCCGAGGGATGGAAGCGCAACACAGATATTGGACTTTTTACGAAGCCATCAATGATTTATGGGCAAATCCCGCCGGCCAGATAGGAAATCCAAGGGCTTAAGGAAAACCGCCTTTCATAATGACATTCTTAAAAGGTGTGGATTCCATCGGGCGGGACCTGCAAAAACACTTCACCCGGCGGCAAATTATAAAATTCCAACAGCTCCCGGCGGGGCAGCGTGGCCTTTAGGGTTGCCGCTGCGGTCTCAACGGTGATCTCCCCATAGGGGCCGTGGTCGGCCATATCGATAACCTTTCCGGTCAGGATATTGGCTGGCGCCTCGGGGCGGGCGGGATGGATTCGGATATCCTCGGGCCGGATGGCGATGTGGGTTGACGCCTCGGACGGTGGATGCGCCAGCTTGAGTGCAAACCCGTCCATGACGGCATGATTGTCTTCAAAATTAGCCGGAAACACGTTGGGAATGCCCACGAATTTGGCCACAAACGGACTCTTGGGATGCCTCAGGATCTCCATGATCGGGCCGGCCTGTTCGATCCGGCCGTTATTCAGGACGGCCGCCCGCTGGCCCAGAAAAATCGCCTCGGTAAAGTCATGGGTCACCATCAGGAACGTGGTGCCGGTTTCCCGGTGAAGCGATTTTAAAAGTTTTTGAATGTCATAGCGGATGCCCCGGTCAAGGGCGGATAACGGCTCGTCCAGGAGCAGAACCGACGGATTGACGGAGAGCGCCCGCACCAAAGCGACCCGCTGCTTTTCCCCGCCGCTTAACGTGTTGACATCCCGTCGGGATAGGTGATCGATTCCGGTGAGGGCCATGAGTTCGTCGATGCGCTTGCGGCTGGGCCGATGCGGTTTTCTGCAGTACCGCAGGCCATAGGTGACATTTTCAATTACTGACAAATGCGGAAACAGGGCAAAGTCCTGGTAAACGATTCCGATGCCCCGTTTTTCCGGCGGCAGGCGGGTGACATCCGTCCCGTTGATCCATATACGGCCATGGCTGATCGGCAGGATACCGGCGATAGCCTCCAATGTCAGGGTCTTTCCGGAGCCGGTGGGGCCCAGAAGCACGAAGCACTCCCCCCGTTGAACGTTAAGGTCAATGCGGCCCAGACTGAATCCGGTTAGTTCAATGGCGAGTTGTCTTAGTTTGACCATGCAGGCTATACTAGGCGGAAAATTTGGTTTTTGACAGACCGGCGTTTGCCGGTGCCCTTGCCGTCGAGGCAACCCTCAAAGCAATAAACAGAATCAGGCAGATCAGGATCAAAAGAACGGCCACCGGCTGCGAGTATTCAAGACCGTAAGCCGTAAACCGTTCGTAAATAAGCACCGGCGCCACCATGGGGTGATAGGCGACGATGATCACGGCCCCGAATTCGCTGATGGCCCGGGCGGCACACAGAATCAGGCCAACCAGCATGGAGCGCCAGGCCAGCGGGAAGGTGATCCGGAAGAATGTGCCCGTAAAAGAGGCGCCCATGCTTCGGGAGACATTCTCCAGCCGGATGGGAATGGCCTCGAAACCGTTTTTTACCGTATTTATATAAAACGGGAGCCCCACAAACGTCAACACCACGATGATGCCGGTCACGGTCCCCATAATTCGGATGCCGGCCTCCTGGATAAGGCGGCCGATCCAGTGCTCACTGCCGGTCAGCCCCAGAATGGCAATGCCGATAACCGGGTGCGGAATCATGATGGGCAGATCTACAATCCCTTCAATGACGCGTTTGCCCGGGAAGGATTTTCGTGCCAGCAGATAGGCAAACGGGGTGCCGATGACAAAAGAGATCAGCGCCGCCCAACCGGCGGTATAAAGGCTTAAGCCGATGGCGCGCCGGACGGTTTTGTCGGCCATGGCCTCGCAAAGCCCCTGCCAAGTCGGCTCGCAAACCATCTGAAGCAGGGGCAGAAGGATAAACAGCAAAACCGCTGTACAGGAGAAGAGGGATATCCAGAAAAGCAGATCCCGGTGTTGCCGGATAGGCCCCAATTGTCTATTCCTTTACGGTTATTCGCTTCTGCAGGCGTTCGGGCAGGGCGTTCTTCATCTCTTCGCTTGGCACCCGGGCAGGATTAAACGGCGGCTGGCCCATATTTTTTAAAATTTTTAAACCTCCCTCCGGGTCCAAAAGGTAGTCCAGGAAGGCAATGGCCGCCTTTCTGTTCGGCGCGTTTTTAAGCAGGGTGACGCCGTAGGTGCATAATTTGCCGGTACGGGTGGTCGTGGTTCCGGGCTTGTCGCCAGTCACTTTGACTTCTGCCAGTTTGTAGAATTCGTCGAATTGGTAGTTGCCCAGATTGATATGATCGGAAAGTTCTACGTGTTTGAGGTTGTGCTGAACCGCAACCGATAGGTATTCCCAGGCATAGTCCATATTTCCGGTTTTCAGCAGCGAGACGAGCTCGACGGATTTTGGGCGGATGTTCCTCTTTCGGCGGCTTTTGATGAGTTTTTGGTAAAGTCCGGGCTGGCTGTAATATTTTTCAGCCAGCTGCATGACCATTAGGCTGCGGTAGCCGCATGGGTCAAGGTTCGGGTCGGAATGGCCCCATTGCACCTTGTCGCGCATAAGGATGTTATACCAGTTATCCGTGTTAATCTTATCGGCATATCGGCTGTTCGGTGTGTAGGCAAGAACCAGCTGGTTGGCGGCGAACCGGATATTGATCTGCGCAAAATCGGGTATCAGGGTTTTATCGATCACCTCGAAATCAGCCGAAGCCATGATATCCGCAGTTTTTCCCACTTCCGAGATCAGCCGGGCCATTTTGGTGCTGCCTCCGGCCTCCCGTTGTATATCTATTCCCGGATGATTGGATTCAAATTCTGTCTCCATCTTCTCAAACGGGACGGTCAGGCTTCCTGCGTGGAAAATAGCGACGCGGCTATCCGAGCCGGCGAATGCCTCGGTGCCCATCAGCAAAAGGCCGATGACCAGCAGCCGGACGAACCATGACCTTTTGAACCTGCCTGCGATATTCATATCCATCTTCCCCTTTCCCTGCCCATTAAAACCTAAATTGAAACGCTCAATTCAGGTAAGAATTAGCCTAATAGTATGCCATTTTATGATATATTGACAAGAGGTTTTAACAGGCGGCAAAATTCGCTGCATGGCGCGTGGTTTGCGGGGGGACTTCTAAATAACTTAAAAATATATATTAATATTCCAGAAGCTTAGCTCTCTGTCATTCCGAGGAGCAAAAGCGACGAGGGATCTTGTTTGTTAAAGATTTCTCGCTGCCGCTCGAAATGACAAAATTGGATGAATCGTCTAAGTGCCTTCAAACATACAGTAAAAGTTGCTTTTAACCTCGGTCCCGGCCTGCGGCCCGGGGGTTACTTCCAAGCAGGCCTACAGTTAGCGGATGAAAAGTCTATATAAAAGCCGATGGACTCTTCTGCCGTAGGGGGGATAGATCAGCCGGGAGCTGTTGAACCGGGGCTTGTAGAACACGCCGCGGATATTTGAGAAGCTGTTGAAGCCCTCCCGGCCGTGATACCTTCCCATTCCTGAACTCCCTACCCCTCCGAACGGCAGATCGTCCTGGGCCACATGCATTAGCGTGTCGTTGATCAGCGCGCCTCCGGAATGCGTATTCGTAAGGACATACTCGATCTGGCGCCGGTCGTAGCCAAAATAGTAGAGGGCTAAGGGGCGGGGATGGGCATTGATATAGGCAATCGCCTCGTCAATGGTATCATAGGGGAGCACGGGAAGAAGCAGGCCGAAGATTTCTTCCTTCATTACGCTCATTTCCTCCGTCACCCTCTGGAGCACATAAAGCGGCATTTTTTGGGTATCCGTAAAATCCTCCCCCGCCGGATTGATTTCCGTGATTTGGGCCCCTTTCTGTTTTGCGTCTTCAAGCAGGCCATGAATCCGTTTGTACTGCCTGTCATTGACAATGGCGGTGAACCGTGGATTGGCCTTCATATCCGGGAACATTTTGGGTACGCAGGTTTTAAGATCCGATACAAACGCGTCGGCCCGCTGCCTGGGGCAGAGCACATAATCCGGGGCGATGCAGGTCTGGCCGGCATTTAAGAGCTTGCCGAAGGCGATACGCTCCGCCGCATCCATGCTGGGCGTCGTCGTGCCGATAATGGCCGGGGATTTTCCGCCCAGCTCCAGGGTGACCGGGGTAAGGTGGTCGGCCGCTGCCCGCATGACATGTTTGCCAATGGCCGTGGCACCGGTAAACAGGAGATGATCCCAGGGTTTGGCGGAGAATGCGGCGGCCACATCCGCTTCGCCGGTGACCACGGCCACGTGGTCTTCCTTGAATGTCCGCCTGATCATCTCCTGAAAAAGCGTCGCGGTGTTAGGTGTGAATTCGCTCATTTTGATCATCACCCGGTTGCCGGCCGCCAGGGCGTAGGTGAGCGGCCCCACTGCCAGGTAGATCGGGTAGTTCCAGGGAACAATGATGCCTACGACCCCCAGCGGCTGATAAAGCACTTTGGCGCGGCCGGGCATGGAGGTAAGGTTCACTGCGCGCCGGTTTGGCCTCATCCAGCGCTTCACCCTTCGAGACGCATAGCGGATGCCTTCCAAGGCAGGGAAAAACTCGGCCAACAGGGTCTCATCCTCGGCCCGGCCGTTGAAATCGGCATAGACCGCAGTGACAAACGCCTCCTGTTGGTCGACCAGAGCCGATTTGAGCCGCTGAAGATGGGAAATTCGCTGGTCCGCCGGCATGAAGGGCGTTTTTTGAAACGCCCGCCGCTGGGCTTCAAAAATGCGGTCTATTTCGGCAAGCTCCCCGCCCTCCGGCCGGCTGGAGCTTTCTGCGCCCCCCGATGTTTCCGTGTCATTGCGCATGACTTTTTTCCTTTATAATGAACTCGGCGCTTTTATCCGGCGGCGGCCTGGTCAATTTTTTCAATCGTGACCGCACATGCCTTGTATTCGGCGGTCAGGGTTTCCGGATCGAATGCGGCATTTGTCAGTCGGTTGGCGCAGCCCTCATTGAAATGAAACGCCATCCATACCATGCCCTCCGGAACTTCTGAGGTCACATTGGCCTTAACCGTTACGGCGCCCCGCCTGGATCTGACGGTAACCGCTTCCCCGTGTTCCACGCCCAGCCGCTCGGCATCGGCAAATGAAATATCCGCGGTTTCTTCGCCGAGCAGATCGTTTAGCCCTTCGCATCTGCCTGTCTGGGTTCGGGTGTGATAGTGGTATAGCCGGCGGCCTGTGCTTAACACCAACGGATACGCTTCATCCGGAATTTCCGCCGGCGGGCTCCAGTCGGCCGGGCTGAAACGCCCCAGACCGCAGGTAAACTCGCCGGAGCTATGAAGAACGCAGGTTCCGGGGTGATCCTCGCTCGGGCAGGGCCACTGGAGCCCGTCGGCCTCGATGCGGCTATACTTGATGCCGTTGAAATTTTTCGCCAGCCCGGATATTTCGTTGTCCCAGATTTCCCGGGCGCTATTGGCCGGCCAATCATGGCCGAACCGTTTGGCGATCTCCTTGAAGATCCACCAGTTGGGCTTGGCCTCGCCCGGCGCCGGACTGGCGGTTCGCACGCGGCTGACCCGGCGCTCGCTGTTGGTGAATGTGCCGTCATTTTCACTCCATGCGGCCGCCGGCAGGATGACGTCCGCAAAACGTGTGGTCTCGGTCGGGAAAATATCCTGGCAGACGATGAACTCGGCCGAATCCAATTCGTGCGCCACTTTGTCCATGTCCGGTTCCGTATTGGCCAAATTTTCGCCAAAGATGTAAAATCCCTTGACCCGGCCGTTTGCCAGGCCGTCCATCATCTGGGGGATCATCAGTCCCGGCTTTTCCGGCAGGCCGGTAACTCCCCAGGCCTTTTCAAACTTTTTCCGGATTTCCGGATCATCGACCTTTTGGTAGCCGTGGTAGACATTGGGAAGCGCCCCCATGTCACAGGCGCCCTGGACGTTATTCTGCCCGCGCAGCGGATTGACGCCGCCGCATGCCACGCCCATGTTGCCCAAGAGCATCTGGAGGTTGGCGGTCGTCATGACATTATTTTTGCCGCATGTGTGTTCGGTAATGCCCAAAGTATAGCATAGCATCGCCGGTTTGACGGCCGCAAGCTCCCGGGCGACTTCACGTATGGTATTCGGGTCAATGCCGCAGATATCCGCGGATCGTTCCGGCGGGTACTCGAGAACCTTTTCTTTCAATTTTTCGAAATCCGTGCAGCAGCCCGTAGCAAACGCCTTATCATAGAGATCTTCCTGGATCAGCACGTGCATGATGGCATTTAATAGGGCGATATCGCTGCCCACCTTGAGCTGGAGGTGCCGGTCGGCAAAATCCACCAGCCGGTGTTTGCGGGGGTCGATCACGATCAGTTTGGCGCCGTTTAAAACGGCGTTTTTGACGAATGTCGCGGCCACCGGATGCGCTTCCGCCATGTTGGATCCGATAACCAGAAACATTTTGGCCCGTGCGAATTCGGCAAAAGAATTGGTCATTGCCCCTGAGCCGAACGTTGCCGCCAGACCGGCGACCGTCGGGGCATGTCATGTGCGGGCGCAGTGGTCGATGTTATTGGTTTTAAATACCGACCGGAAAAGTTTCTGCATCTGGTATGAATCCTCGTTGATGCTGCGGGCGCAGCTGACGCCGGCGATGGCATCCGGGCCGCCCCGGTCGATGATTTCTTTGAACCTATCGGCCACAAGCTCCAGGGCTTCAAGCCACGAGGCCTCCCGGTAACCCCCGTTTTCTTTGATTAAAGGGGTCTTTAGCCGATCCTCGGAATAGATGAAATCAAAGCCGAACCGACCCTTGACGCAAAGCCGCCCCTTATTGGGCGCGCCGTCTTCCACCCCCGTCACTTTTAGTATGCGGCGGTCCTTGACATGCAGGTTCAGCTGACACCCCACGCCGCAGTAAGGACACGTGGTGCGGATGACCTCAGTTTCCCAGGGCCGCCACTGGTATCGGGCATTTTTCTCTACGAGCGCCCCCACCGGACAGGCCTGGACGCATTCGCCGCAGAAGACGCAGTCCGAGTCCCTTAGGGGCACGTCAATGCCCGCGACAATTTTGCTCTCAGTACCGCGGTAACCGAAACTGATGGCCCGGTTGACCTGGACTTCATTACAGGCTTGGACGCACCTGCCGCAGAGAATGCAGCGGGAAAAATCCCTTACAATAAAAGGATTAACGGTTTCCATAGGGGGATGGGGTTCGGGCTCTTTGGACCGGACGTATTTTTCACCGGTTACCTGGTAGTAGACGGCCAGGTCCTGAAGCCGGCAGTCGCCGCACGCGGGGCAAAGTTCCGTTGAATCATCATTTTGTGCGGCCTTCCAGTCTTTTTCCCTACCGCTGCCAAGGGGGCAGTTATGGTTGCCGGAGGCGAGCAGCAGTTCGAGGATATCGCGTCGGGAGGCAACAACTTTCGGGGATTCCGTATGTATGACCATATCCGGTTCAGCCGGCGTGCTGCAGGCTGGCGAGAGGGTCCTTCTTCCCTCGACTTCGACCACGCAGATGCGGCAGGAACCGGTGGGGGTCGCGCCTTTGAGATAACAGAGGGTGGGGATCCAAATGTTATTTTCTTCAGCGACTTCCAGAATCGTCTGACCGGGGTTGAAGTTTAAGCATTTGTCGTTAATCGTGATTTTCTGAGATTGCATCAGTTGCCTCCTGCTGTGTTTATTAAACTATTCCGGATCATTGGGTGCGTCCACCAGGTATTTCCATCTATATTTATAAATTTTTGAACTTATTGCTTATATTTTTTATAAGGGCGCAAATAGATATATTTCACATCGCCTTTTATAATGTTTAAGCCGTTATATCAATATTGACATAACGGATCAACCCCTATTCCAGACACGATCTATTGAATTTAGTATTTGAAAGAAAAGGACATTTCTTTTAATCTGGAATAGCTTTTCCGGTTTAGCTTTTCCGGTTTAGCTTTTCCGGTTTTTGGTCTTGACCCCTTACATTTTGTCAAGGCCATGGTGGCGTTCAGGCAGCGCCCGTTTGATGGGTACAAGGACAAGGCCCTGAAGGATGGGGTGGATGAATATTTTGAAAACGCGTCTATACCATGAACAAAAAAGGCGTGGTGCAGGGCTTTTATCTGACCCCGGGGCAATGGCAGAAAGTTCCCGACCACACACCGCTTGAGAACGTGTTTATCGCCGGCAATTGGTCGCAGGCCCGGCACGGGATGGGATCGGGACAAGCCATTGGCTGGCGGGCGGCCCAATTAATCGTCGGGCGCGACGACGAATAGAAAAGCAAGAAGCTTCATATGAATCAGGGATTCAAAAATGTCTTTCCCCGCTCGAAAATCTGGTTGGCCGACAGCGAGGGGAATGTGGTCTTCGGCCTCGGCCGTTTAAGGATGCTGGAGGCGATCGAACGTAACGGCTCCATCCACGCTGCGGCCAAAGAGCTGGGGATGAGCTATCGGGGGATATGGGGGCGCATAAAGGCGACGGAGGAGCGTCTGGGCGAGCCGCTGCTCTTTCGCAATATCGGGGGGCGCTCGGGCGGCGGCTCTGAACTGACCGATTTTGCGAAGCAACTTATGCTGCAATTTAGAAAGCTGCACCAATCGGTGGTAAAGGAATCGGATCAGCTTTTCGAGGAATTGATACAGAAGATTTTCGATGACAAAAACTGATGGCTTCGTAAAAAGCGATTTATTCCGCCGCGGCGGTATTTTTGCAGAAAGTAACTCTAAAAAGCATCCGCATTGTCATTTCGAGCGGCAGCGAGAAATCTTTAACAAACAAGATTCCTCGTCGCTTTTGCTCCTCGCAATGACAGAGAGCTAAGCTTCTGGAATATTAATATATATTTTCAAGCTACTTAGAAACGATTTGTTCCGCTGACGCGGCATCTTTGCGGAAAGGAACCCCTTTCCCCTTTGATATGCGATGTGTACTTATAGGCGCTCCCGCAGTTCCCGTTTCAGCACTTTGCCTGCCGGGGATACCGGAATATCATCCGTAAATAGTACTTCCCGGAGTTTTTTGTAGGCGGCGATCTGGTCGTTGACATGGGCCATGAGTTCGCCCTCGGCGGTCTGCATGCCGTCTTTGAGCTTGACAAAGGCCACCGGCATTTCGTTTCCGGTTTCATCCTTACGGGCGACAACTGCGCATAGCTCAACGGCCGGATGCGTATACAGGACCTCTTCGATTTCTCTGGGATAGACGTTATAGCCCTTATAAATAATCATATCCTTTTTCCGGTCGGTAATATAGAAGTAGCCCGCCTCATCCTCGCGACCGATATCGCCGGTATAAAGCCAGCCGTCTTTTAAGACTTCGGCGGTGGCCTCGGGCCGATTCCAGTAGCCGGCCATTACCTGGGGGCCCTTAATGCAGATCTCCCCTTCTTGTCCGGGGGGCAGCGCCTCCCCCGTATCCGGGGCCACAACCCGGCACTCGGTGTCAAACACAGGCAGCCCCACCGAACCCGGCTTGGATCGGCCCGGCGGATTGCAAATGGCCCCCATGGTGCATTCGGTTAACCCATAGGCCTCCACGACCAGACCCGAGGCAAAGGTTTCTTTCATCTTCTTCAGCACAGAAACCGGCAGGGGGGCGGCGCCGGATGCCACGAACTTGATCCTGGACAGGTCGTACTGTTCGAAATCCGGCTGATTAACCAAGGGCACGAATAGCTGGGGGGCGCCGCCCAGGGTGGTGGCTGAAAATTTTCGTATGGCCTCGAGGTATTCCTGGGGCTCGAATCGCGGGAAAACCACCATGGTGGTCCCGCTTGAAACCATATTGTTCAAATAGCCGATGGTACCCATGGCATGAAACCAGGGCACCACCACCAGGGCGGTTTCCCGGTCCTGAGCGACGGGGCGGTCAGTTACGGGGTCCACCCCCTCGGGGAATACCAATTCAACCCGCTGGTCGTCGGTAACTTCCAGCTGGGCCCCGTTCATCCAGCAGCCGAACTGCAGGGTGTTGCTAACCACATTGAAATGGGTCAGCATAACGCCCTTGGATACGCCGGTGGTGCCGCCGGTATAGGCCAGGTGGGCCAGATCCGTTTTGACATCGAACTGGATTTCGGGCGGATCCGGCTCATGCTTGGCGATCAGTTCCGGCATGTCCAGAGTATCCGGCACGGGCAGTTTTCCGAGCGGTTTTAGTGGGGCGATCAGGGCGTTGTAACAGTCAGCGATACTGGTTGAAATCACCCGCTCGACTTCTGTTTCTTTTAGAATCTCTTTGATGCCGGCATGGAGGAGATCCAGGGTAAGCAGCGTTTTGGCGCCGGAATCGCTGAGCTGGTGGGATGCTTCGCGGGCAGAGAGCAGGGGGGAGAGCGGCGTGAATACGCCGCCGATTTTAAGCAGCGCGTAATAGGCAATGGCGAACTGGGGGCAGTTGGGCAAATGGATGGCCATCCGTTCGCCCTTCTGAATGCCCAGCCCGGCCAGGGCGGTGGCGAAGCGATCCACCAGGGTCTTCAATTCCGAATAGGTGAGTACCATGCCCCCGAAATGCATGGCGATACGATTGGGGACCCGCTCGGCCGTGTATTCAAGAAATGCGTGGACGGGACGCTCCGGGTAGTTCAGTTCTTTAGGCCATCCCTCAGGCCAGTACGAAAAATTTTTCGCCATGATAGACCTCCTTTTCGGACAGGGTTTGAAAAAACTGCCACAGAAGCATTGGCCCCCGTGTTCTACAGGGAAAAGACGTCCCGGGCCATTCGCAGGGGGAGCCAACCCGTCTGATGATTCCTTAATAGCGCGGAATTGGCCTGATAATCAATGGGAATATGTTTTTATTGATGGTTCTGTAAGAATTCTTTTTTTCCGGCATTTCGGTGCCTTAAATACTGCCGGAGGTATCGTGCGGTAAGCGAGTTTTCCGCTTTCGCGACCTCTTCCGGCGGTCCCCAGGCCATCACTTGGCCGCCGTTTTTCCCGCCCTCCGGCCCGAGGTCGATGATACAGTCGGCCGCGGCGATAATGTCCATGTCATGCTCTATCACGACAACAGTATCCCCTCGGTCCACCAGTCGCTGGAGAACGTAAATCAGCTTGGCCACGTCCGCCATGTGAAGGCCGGTGGTGGGCTCATCAAGAATGTAGAAGCCGCCTGCACTCTGCCGGGCCGTAAGCTCAGAGGCGAGCTTGATGCGCTGGGCCTCGCCGCCGGAGAGGGTCGGGCTGGGCTGTCCGAGTTGGATATAGCCCAGTCCGATATCCGATAAAAATTTCAGCGGCCGCGCTATTTCCGGAAAAGCAAAAAAAAGTTCGAGCGCTTCATCCACGGTTAATGCCAGCACATCCGCGATGGTGTGCCCCTTAAAGGTTACCGCCAGGGTGTCCGGGTTAAAGCGTTTGCCCCCGCAAACATCGCAGGGAATATGAATGACCGGCAGAAGCGGCATCTCTACGCGGTGCCGGCCCTGGCCTTTGCAGGCCTCACACCGGCCGCCGGCAACATTGAAGGAAAATCGGCCGGCCTTGTAGCCCCGGGCCCGGGCCTCGGGGGTCCTCGAGAATATCTGCCGGATGGCGTCCATAATGCCCGCATAGGTAGCCGGCACCGAGCGGGGCGTGCGGCCGATGGGCGATTCGTCCACTTCCTTGACGCTTTTGATCGATTCGGCGCCGTAAAGTCCGGAAAGCAGCGGGGGCAGTTTTTTCCCGGCCAGTTTGGCCTTCAGCGCTTGATAAGTGATATCCCGGACCAGGGTGGATTTGCCGGACCCGCTGACCCCGGTGACACAGACCAGTCGGCCCAGGGGAAATTTAATGGTAAGATTTTTTAGATTGTGGCAGTCTGCCCCGTGCACGGTGAGATATGGGCGCTCCTCAAGCGGCCTTCGATCGCCCAGGGGGATTTTGCCGATGCCCTTGAGCCACTGACCGGTGATGGACTCTTTTGTTTTTTCGAGCGTTTTGGGGGTGCCGGTTTTGACGATGCGGCCGCCGTGCGCCCCGGCCCCGGGTCCCAAGTCGATGACGTGGTCCGCGGCCCGGATGACGCCCTCTTCGTGCTCCACCACCACTACGGTGTTCTGGCGGTCCCGTAAGTCGGATAGCGCCTTGACCAGGGCGAGGGCATTGTGTGGGTGGAGCCCCACCGTGGGCTCGTCCAGCACGTAGCATACGCCCCGCAGATTGGAGGACAGCTCGGCGGCGATGCGCACCCGTTGGGCCTCGCCGGTGGACAACGTGTTGGTGGCCCGGTCCAGAGAGAGATAGCCCAGGCCCAAGGCATTTAGCAAAGACAGGCGGGTCGTCAGCTCCGGCATTATCTGAGCCGTAACTTCGTCCGCCTCCGAATTTAAATCGGAAAGCCATGAAAGAATCCCGGCAATCGGCATCGCGGCCACGTGGCCGATATGAAAACCGTCGATTTTGACCGAAAGGGCCTCGGGTCTTAAGCGGGTGCCGCCGCAGGCCGCGCAGGGGGCCGGCTCGGTATCCCCGTTTTCCGATGAGTCCGGCGCACGCCCGCTGCCCTCGCATACCGGGCAGGCGCCGAATTTCTGGCTCCAGGTAAAAAGCCGCGGATCGGCCACCGGCAGCCCGGCCCCGCATTTTGGGCAGGCCCGGCGAGTGGAATAGAAGTGATCGTCGCTTGAATCCTTTTGCGAGATGATGATGGTGCCGGCGCCGGTTTCCAGGCCTTTTTGGATGTCCGCCCGAACACTTGCCTCATACCTTCTCTCAATCGGGCGGTTGGCCACCACGGCTTCAATGTCGTGAATCCGGTAGCGGTCAAGCTTTGGCGGATTATCGGATTCATAGATTCTCCCGTCGATTCGGATGCTTGAGTACCCGTTTTTAGCTGCCCGTTTGATAACGTCCGCGTGATAGCCTTTCCGTTTTCGGATAAGGGGAGCCAGAATCAGTACCTTTTTGCCGTTGAAGTGATTCACCACTTGGCCGGTGATTTCCTCAATATTGGCGGCCTTGCCGGCTACCCCGCATTCCGGGCAGAAGGCGGTGCCAAGCGCGGCAAACAGCAGTCGCAGATAGTGATACACCTCGGATACCGTGCCCGCCGTGGACATGGCGCCTGCGCGCGAGATCTTCTGCTCCAGTGCGACGGTGGGGGAAAGCGCCTCGATCCGGTCCACATCCGCACGGGCCAGCGGCTGCATGTATTGCCGGGCGTAGCCGGGCAGACAGTCCAGAAACCGCTCTCTCCCCTCGGAATACAAAACGTCGAACGCCAGGGTGGATTTTCCCGAGCCGCTCACCCCGGTGACCGCCACCAGCTGATTCTTAGGAACAGCCACGGACACATCGGCCAGGTTGTGCTCTCGGGCGCCTGTGATGCGGATGCTGTTGGTGCTTCCGGCAGCCGCGTATTTTTTGGGGGCCCGGTCCATAAAGCGTTCAGGAACCTCTCGCAGGGCCCCGCCGGTGGGTGTTTCCATTTCAGCGATTTTTTCAGGCGGCCCCTCGGCCACGATACGGCCGCCGTTTTCCCCGCCTTCCGGGCCCAGGTCGATCATCCAGTCCGCAGACTCCGCAAGGTCCATGTCATGCTCGATCACCACTACAGAATGGCCCGCTTCGACAAGCTTCTGAAGGGCGGCTGCCAGCTCGGCCACATTGGCCGGATGAAGCCCGGTGGTGGGTTCATCCATTAGAAAGAGGATGTTCCCGGCTTGCCGGGCCCGGGCGAGATGCCGGGCCAGTTTCAGGCGCTGGGCCTCTCCGCCGGAAAGCGTGGGGGCTGACTGAGAAAGGCTCAAGTAACCCAGGCCGATATCGATCATGGGCTGCAGGGCCTCGGTGATTTTCGGTTTGTCCGCAAACAGCGCCGACACATCCCGCGCCGGCATGGCAAGCACATCGGCAATGGAGTAGCCGTTGTATCGGACATCTAAAACGTCGGGGGAAAAGCGGCGGCCGTCGCACCCCGGACATTTGACATAGACGTCCGGCAGGAACTGGAGCTCCACCCGCTCAAACCCCGCGCCCCGGCAGTGGGGGCAGGCGCCCGCGGCCGTATTGAAGGAAAACGCGGAGCGTGTGAAGCCCATGGTTTTTGCCTGTTTGGTGCCCGCGAAAACCGATCTCAACGGGTCAAGCACGCCCATGTAGGTGGCGGCGTTCATCCGGGCGTTTCGGGAAAGCGGCGACTGGTCCACGAATACCGTGTCGGTAATCTGATGGCCGCCATCAATCTCCCTGCACCGGCCCGGTTCCATGACCTCGATGCCCTGCTGTCGGCGCAGATTCCGGTAAAGGACGTGGTCGATCAGGGTGGATTTGCCGGATCCGCTCACTCCGGTAACACAGACCAGCATCCCCAGGGGGATAGCCACGGTGAGATGGTTCAAATTATGCTCTGTTGCGTCCATCACCCGAAGGCGTTTTTCCGAGGGCTTTCGTCGTTTTTCCGGGCGCGGCATCCGGAGCTCGCCCTTCAAATAGCGGGCGGTATAGGAATTCCGGCGCTTTACGAGACCTGAAGGCGTTCCCTGGTGAACGATGCGGCCGCCGTCAAGCCCCGGGCCGGGCCCCAGGTCGATAATCCGGTTTGCAGTTCGAATAAAGGCCGGATCGTGCTCGATCACCACCACGGCGTTGCCGTCCGCCGCGAGCCTGGAGAGCACCCCGGCGAGGCGCGTTTTGTCGCGCGGATGCAGGCCTACGGAGGGCTCGTCCAGAATATAGAGGGTGTTGGTAAGCGAGGTGCCCAGGGCGGTAGCCAGGGTGACCCGCTGGGTCTCCCCGCCGGAAAGCGTGCGTGACTGGCGGCCAAGGGTGAGGTAGTCCAGGCCTACGTCTCGCAAAAAGCGCAGCCGGCTGCGGATTTCATCGAGCAGCATGCCTGTCGCCCGGTCCGGGGCTTCCGGTACCCATTGTCTGAAAAAGTCCGCCGCGCGGGAGACCTGCATCTGCTCGATATCGGCAAAGGTTTTGTTGCCTATGCGAAATCGGAGTGCCGCCGGTTTCAACCGGGCGCCGCGGCAGGCCGGGCAGGTGAGATATTGACGGAACCGGGAGTGAAAAATCCGGGCGTGTTTTTTATACCGCTTGCGCTGGAGCCAGTCAAAAAAATTCCGGATGCCGTACCACGCGCCATTGGGATCCCCGTTCCAGACCATGGACTTTACCCCATCGGAAAGCTCCCGCCAGGGCACGTCCGTAGGCAGCTGCCGGCAGACCATGAAATCCATCAGGTCTTGCTGGCAGACGGAAAAGCTCGGGGTTTGAAAGGGGCGGATGCAGCCGTCTTCAACACTTAACGATGGGTCGGGGATCACCAGGTCCGGGTCGATATCGATAATCCTGCCGAACCCGTTGCAGGTGTCGCAGGCGCCGACGGGATTGTTAAATGAAAACAGGGCGGGGATGGGCTCGGCGTAGTCGATATCGCAGGCCGCACAGTGAAGGGTGCTGCTGAAGTAAAGGGGCGTTTTTCGGCCATTGATCCGCACTTCCATCCGGCCGCCGCCGAATTTCAGGGCGGATTCGATGGAGTCGATAACCCGGCTGCGCCGATCGGCTGTGATCCGCACCCGGTCCAGGATGATGGTCACGGGGCCGCCGGCGTTCAGGCCGGCATCTTCCAGCCGAACGGCCCGTCCGTTTTCGAGCACCCTTGAAAATCCGGCCTGCCGAAGGGTGTCTCGAACGGCGTCGGCGCTTGTATCCCCAAAATTTCGTGTAAACCCGAGCAGCGCGGATTCGCCTTGGTCCCCGGCGATTAGACTTTCGAAAATGCCGGACGGCGTCTCCCGGCGAACAGGGTTGCCGCATCGCTCGCAGTAAAGCGTAGCCGCCCGGGCAAAAAGGGAGCGCAGATAGTCGTCGATACCGGTAATGGTGCCCACGGTGGATCGCGAAGTCTGGATTGGGGATGTGCGGCCGATGGCGATACCGGGGAGCACCCCGTCGATCCGGTCGGCCTCCGGCCGGTCCAGACGCTCCAGAAACTGCCGGGCATAGGGGGAGAACGTCTCCACGTAGCGTCGATACCCCTCGGCATACAGCACTTCGAATGCCAGCGAGGATTTGCCGGCGCCGGCGACGCCGGTGATAGCCGTCACCGCCCCCACAGGCACGGCGGCGCTGATGTTTTTAAGGTTGTTCTGTCTGGCGTTGACAACACGAATAGGGTTCTGGGGCATAATCAGCTTCCAAGGAACTCGACAATATTTAATATTATCTTAGAAGCTTCCGCTGCTGTCATTGCGAGAAACGAAAGTGACGAGGAATCTTGATTGTTAAAGATTTCTCGCTACCGCTCGAAATGACAATGCG